>NZ_CP023407.1:308750-617500 GCF_003665435.1 Streptomyces fungicidicus | reverse complement strand
CCGCTGGTGCTGCCGCTGCGGAACACCCGCTGGCCGACCGTCGGATCCGCCACCCCCGTGATCCGTACTCCCTTGCCGTCGCCGACCGCCACCACTCCGGCGCCCTCGCCCGCCCGGCCGCCGGCGTACCGGATCAGCGAGTAGTCGTCCCCGGGGAAGCTTCCGGCGACGGTCGTCCCCACCTCCTGCCTGGCCCGGTCGTCGGCGAACCAGACCGACCCCTCGGGCCCGCAGTGCCCGGCCGTCAGGACGAAGTCCCGTTTCCCGTCCGTCACGTTGAAGCCCGCCGAGCAGCGGCCGGCCGTCGACAGAATGGGCTGCGCCCCGTTGACACGGGTGGTGAAGACGCCCCCGCTCCGTTCCATGCGGACGAAGTCGCCGATGCCGTCCGCGACTTCGGTCAGGCCGGACCAGTCGTCCGCCGACACCGTGCTGTCGCCCCGGACGACGACCTGGTTGGACCGGTAGTCCATGGCCCACGCCGTGCCCGGCACCCGGGTCGCCGAACTCAGCTTCTTAGTAGCCGACTTGAGGTCGTCCATGCTGTGGCGCACCAGCTTCGGCTCGGCGCCGGCCCGGCGCACCTCGGCCGCCGCCTCCTCGTCGGTGACCGCGACGACCGTCGCGCCGTCCCCGGCGATCCAGCTGCCCGCCGTACGGGACGTACCGAGCTCCGCGACCACGACGGCGCCGGGACCGGGCGTGGTCTCCTCCGCGGTGGAGAACGGGACAGCGGCGGGCGCTCCGGGCTCACCGGCGACGGCGTGGGTGACCATCGTGGCCCCCAGGAGGAGTCCGCCGACGGCCGCCAGCCTCGTCACTCGCCGGACGACCCGTCGTCGTGCGTGCCTCATGCATGACTCCCGAACCCTCAGCGGCACGGTGCGAACACCGCGGGGCCGCTCCCGAGTCGAGGGCCCTCTTCCCATACGGGGCCGGGGCCCGGCGCGTTCAGCGCCGACCGGATCCCGTCCGCGCCCGCCCCGTCGCCCCGATGACCACGCGCACCACGGCCCCTATCGTGTGCACATGACCAGGAATCCGCACGAGACGTCCGGTGAACCGAATCCGCTGCGCGCCCTCGACCTGGAAACCCTGCGGCGCCGCACCAGCATGAAGTGGCGCACCCATCCCGAGGACGTCCTGCCCCTGTGGGTCGCGGAGATGGACGTGCCCCTCGCCGAACCCGTCGTCCGCGCCGTCACCGAGGCGATGGAGCTCGGCGACACCGGCTACCCCGCCGGCACCGCCTACGCCGAGGCGCTCGCCGCCTTCGCGGCGAAACGGTGGGACTGGGGCGGGCTCGCCGTGGAGCGCACCGCGATCGTGCCCGACGTCATGCTGGGCGTGGTCGAGATGCTGAAACTGGTCACGGGGTACGGGGACCCGGTCGTGGTGAACCCGCCGGTGTACCCGCCCTTCCACGACTTCGTCCGGAACCTGGACCGCCGGGTCGTCGAGGCCCCGCTGGGCGGGGACGCGCGGATCGACCTCGACGTCCTGGAGGACACCTTCCGGAGAATCACGGCCGGCCGGGGACGGGCCGCCTACCTGCTGTGCAGCCCGCACAACCCCACCGGCACCGTGCACACCGCCGAGGAGCTGACCGCCGTGGCGGCCCTCGCCGAGCGGTACGGCGTACGCGTCGTCGCCGACGAGATCCACGCGCCGCTGGTCGTCGGCGACGCGCGGTTCGTGCCGTACCTGAGCGTGCAGGGAGGCGAGCGCGGCCTGTCGCTGATGTCGGCGTCGAAGGGGTGGAACCTCGCGGGCCTCAAGGCCGCCCTCGCCGTCGCGGGACCGGAGGCGGCCGGGGACCTGGCGCGGATGCCCGAGGAGGTGGGCCACGGCCCGAGCCATGTCGGCATCCTCGCCCACACCGCCGCCCTGCGCGACGGCACCGCCTGGCTGGACGCCCTGCTCGCCGGACTCGAGGCCAACCGCGGGCTGCTCGCCGCGCTGCTGGCCGAGCGGTTGCCGGGGATCCGTTACCGCCCGGGCGACGCCACCTATCTCGCCTGGCTCGACTGCCGGGCCCTCGGCCTGGGCGACGATCCCGCCCAGGCGTTCCTCGAGCACGGCCGCGTGGCCCTCAACTCCGGCCTCCCCTTCGGCTCGGGAGGCGCGGGCCACGCCCGCCTGAACCTCGCCGCCTCACCCGAGGTGCTCGAAGAGGCGGTGCGGCGGACGGCCGCCGCCGTGGAGCGGGCCGGAGGCGTCCGTGGCTGACGAGTCCTTCGGCCTTCCGCGGCTCGCCGCGGTCTACGACCCGCTCGACCCCGACCGGAGCGATCTCGACGCGTACCTGGCCGTCGCGGAGGAGTTCGGGGCCCGGAGCGTGCTGGACATCGGCTGCGGAACGGGCGTGTTCGCCCTGCTCCTGGCCTGCCGCGGGATCGAGGTCGTCGGCGTCGACCCCGCGGGGGCGTCCCTCGACGTGGCCCGGGGCAAGCCCGGCGGAGCCCGGGTCCGCTGGATCGAGGGCGACGCGACGGCGCTGCCGCCGCTGCGCGTCGACCTGGCCACCATGACGGCGAACGTCGCCCAGGCCATCGCCGGCGCCGACGCCTGGCACGGCACCCTGCGGGGCGCCCACGCGGCACTGCGGCCCGGAGGACATCTGGTCTTCGAGACCCGCGATCCGGCCCGGCGGGCCTGGGAGGGGTGGAACCGGGAGGAGTCGTACCGCAGGGCGGAGCTGCCCGGCGTCGGGACGGTCGAGACCTGGCACCAGGTGACAGAGGTGGACGGCACGCTGGTGACGTTCCGCACGACCTACGTGTTCGCCGCGGACGGGGCGGTCCTCACCTCCGACTCGACGCTGCGCTTCCGCGAGCGGGAGGAGGTCGAGGCGGACCTCGCCGGACACGGCTACGAGGTCGGGCCGGTGCGGGACGCGCCCGACCGTCCGGGCCGGGAGCTCGTCTTCGTCGCGCGGCGTCCGCGCGCGTAGACTTCCCCCCATGGACGAGGACTTGACGGACCGGCTCGGATCAGGGAAGTACCTGCTGGTCACCAGCTACCGCAAGAACGGCACCCCTGTCGCCACTCCGGTGTGGGTGGTGCGGGACGGGGACGCGCTCGGGGTGTGGACCGTCGCCGACTCGTGGAAGGTCAAGCGGATCCGCGCGCGCGGCGACGTCCTCGTCGGCCCGTGCGACGTACGCGGCAACCCGACCGGTGACCAGGTCCCCGCCACGGCGGAGATCTGCGACCCGGCCACCACCGCCCGCTACCGCCGGCTGATCGCCCGCAAGTACGGCCCGGTGGGCCGGCTGACCCTCCTGGGCAGTCGGCTGCGCCGCGGCCTCACCGGCACGGTCGGCATCCGCGTCACGCTCTGAGGCGCCCGCGCCCGGCGGCCGTCAGGTCCAGGCCCGGAACGGTTCGTCGACGAGCTGGAAGACCGGCTCGCCGCGCACCGGGTCCTTGGCCGTCGACAGCCGCACCCGGTCGCCGCCGTGGATGCCGATGGGCGGCCCCATGACCCGGCCGCGCACCACGAAGCCCTCAGCCATCTCGATCAGGGACACATTGCGCGCCGCCGGGGTGTTGCGGTGCAGCACCGTGGAATGACGGACCGTCCCGACGCCCTCGCTGCGCTCCGTGCGCAGCTCGCTGCCCTGGCAGACCGGGCACAGCAGCCGGTGGTACATGGCGGTGCCGCACCAGGTGCAGCGCTGGTAGAGCATGGCGTCCGAGTGGTCCGGGCCCTTGGGGTCGAGAACCCCCGTCGGGGAGCCGGCTGTCTGCTGAGCGACGCTTCCTGAGTGGTGGTACACGCTGGTCAACTCCCTGCAATCGGCCCGGAATCCCGCGCGCGCGGCCACTTGGCAGGCGGCTGCCGCCGCGCCGTGCCACCGTGCACAGCCACAGGGTATGGCACTGAGTGTCACTCGTAAAGGCACTCCGTACCCTCAATTCGGAGAGCCGGGTTCACCCGCGTCCGAGCGCGGTCTCCAGTTCCTGCACCACCCGCCACAGGGGCGCCCCGCGCCGCGAGACGACCACCACCACGTCGTCGGACCCTCCGCCCGCCGTGACCGCCGGCCCGGCGCCGAACGCGGCCCGCACATGCTCCAGCGCGTGGTCCACCGCGGCCTCCGCGTCACCCTTCCCGTCCGAACGCAGCCAGGAACGCAGCGCGTTGTTGTGCGCGGCCACCACGGCCGCCGCGATCACATCGGCCCGCAGGACGCCGTCCCGGAGGCCGGAGAAACGGGCCCGCAGATACCCGGCGAGGGCGCGCTCGTACCGCCACACCACGGACAGCTCGTACGCCCGCAGGCCCGGCACCTGCTTGGTGAGGCGGTAGCGCTGCACGGAGAACGCCGGGTTCTCGGCGTACATCAGCAGCACCAGCCGGGCGGCGTCGCAGACCCTGCGCACCGGCTGGTCGTCGCCGGAGCCCGCCGCCAGGAACGCCTCCATGTCCGCCAGGCACCGCTCGTGGTCGGGGAAGACCACGTCCTCCTTGGACGGGAAGTAGCGGAAGAAGGACCGCCGCCCCACCCCGGCGAGCGCCACGATGTCGTCGACGGTGGTCCGTTCGTACCCGCGCTCCAGGAACAGCCGGAACGCCGCCGCGACCAGGGCGTCCCGCATCGGCGGCTTCCCGGCGTCGTCACCGCGGGCCGGAGCCGCGTTGCTGGAGCTCATGCACGGAACGTAGCACCGGGCGGCCACGGGTGGCACTCCGTGCACTCCCGGGACGGAACTCAGTACCGCCGGACCGGCCCGCGGGGCCCGTTCCTATGATCGAGCCAGCGCCGTCCCGGAGGAGCCCGCATGCCGCCCGCACGCCCCCGTGTCCTGTACGTCACCGACCTCGCCTACCCGGCCCGCGGGCGCCGCTACGGCGACGAGGACGTCTTCCTCACCTCCCGGCTGCGCGAGCACTTCGACCTCGCGCTGTGCCATCCGCGGGACGCCGTCGCCCTGATGGACGGCTTCGACGCCGTGGTGGTCCGCAACAGCGGTCCCGTGCTGGCGTACCAGGAGGCCTACGCCGCCTTCCGGGAGCACGCCACGGCGACCGGCAAGCCGGTCTACAACCCGCTCGACGGCCGCGGCGACATGGCCGGCAAGCAGTACCTGCTCGACCTGACCGAGGCGGGCCTGCCGGTGATCCCCACCGTCGGCCGGCCGGAGGACCTGCACCGGCTGCCCCGCGCGGACCGGTATGTCGTCAAGCCCCGGCTGGGCGCCGACTCCATAGGGCTGCGGGTCGTCCCCGCCGACGAGGCCGGCGGCCCGGCCGACGGCGACGTGCTGGTGCAGCCGTACATCGACTTCGTCCACGAGATCTCCTTCTACTTCGTCGACCACTCCTTCCAGTACGCCCTCCACGCCCCCGACCCCGCGCGGCGCTGGCAGCTCCAGCCGTACGAACCCACCTCCGACGACCTGGAGTTCGCCCGGCGCTTCATCGAGTGGAACGTCCTCGACCACGGCATCCAGCGGGTCGACGCCTGCCGTGCGCCGGGCGGCGAGCTGCTGCTGGTGGAGCTGGAGGACCTCAACCCGTACCTCTCCCTCGACGCTCTGGACGACGCGGGCCGGGAGGCGTTCGTGTCCGCCATGGCGGCGTCCCTGCGCCGCTTCCTCCGCGGCGTCGCGGGGACGTGAGCCTGAACCGGTGACGTCCGCGCCGCGTATCTCCTGCCGTAGCTGCTCAACTCCCGCCCACGGCAAGGAAGGAGAGCGATGTGACGACACCGTCCGAGCCGGGACGGCCACCCGGACCGCCCCTGGAACCCATCCGCGTACTGCGCCCGCGCCGCACCGACGCCCTCGCGGAACTGTTCCGGGAGTGCGAGGAGGAGGGGCGGGGCGGATACGAGTCGGTGCCGCCGCGACGGCCGCCCGCCGGATCCGAGGACAGCACCCAGGAGATCCCTCCGGTCCCCACCGCCCCGCCGCCGGCGCCCGGGCACCCGGCGGGGCGGCGCCGCGCCGCTCTGGCGCTCGCCGTCGCCGCCGCGGCGGTGGCCGGCTTCGGCTGCGCACTGCTGCTCACGGTGGAGCGCGTCGCCGGCGACACCGCCGCACCCGCCCCGCGCCCCTCCGCGACCGCTCCTGCGACGAGCGCCCCCTCGGCGCCGGCCAGGGTCCCCGCCGAGGAGGGGTTCCTCCGCGAGGGCGACTCGGGTCCTGAGGTGGCCGAGCTCCAGGAGCGGCTGCTGCGGATCCCGGACGTCTACCGGTCGGGCGCCACCGACGGCCGCTACGACGCGACCCTTTCCGCCGCCGTCGCCCGTTTCCAGCTCTGGTACGGGGTGCGGGGCGACGAGACCGGCGTCTACGGCGACGACACCCGGCTCGCGCTGGAGTCCCACACCGGCCGCCCGGAGGGCTGACCCGTCCGCTACCGGTCCGTGGGCACCCGGATGTCCAGTACGCACACGTCGTCGCGGCGCTCGACCTCCAGCATTGCGTCCAGCAGCGTCCCCAAAGACCCGCTCTCGTCACCGGGGTGGGCGGCGACGGTCGCGGCGAGCCGTCCGAGACCCACGTCGATGTTCTCCGGGGGACGTTCCACCAGGCCGTCCGTGTACAGCAGGACCCGGTCGCCCGGTTCGAGACGGCACTCGGCCTCCTCGAATCGCGGTGTGGTGGACCCGCCGAGCAGCATGCCGCCGGGGCGGCGCAGATACGTCACCTTGCCGCCGCGCAGCAGCAGCGGCGGGGTGTGTCCCGCCTGGGCCCAGAGCAGCCGCCGCTCCGCGGCCCGGTAGCGGGCCAGGACCATGGTCGCGGTGCCGTGGCTGTCGCGGGAGTGCAGCAGCAGGGTGTTGAGCCGGGCGAGCGCCCCGGTCAGCGAGGACCCGGTGATCACCATGCCCTTGGCGGTGAACCGCAGCTGGGCCATGGTGGCGACGGCGTCCACCCCGTGCCCGGCGACGTCGCCGACGACGAAGAGGGCATCCCCGTCGGGCAGTTCTATCGCGCTGAACCAGTCGCCGCCGACGTGTGTGCCCGACTGGGCGGGGAGGTAGGCGACCTCCACGCGCAGCCCGGCCAGGTTCACCGGCCCCTCGGGCAGCGGCAGCAGGGCGTGCTGCAGCCGGGCCACCAGGACGCGTTCGGACTGGAGCACGTCGTGCTGGGTGAGGATCGCGCGCTCGCTCTCCACCAGGGCGAGTTCGGCCCGGCGCCGCGCGGTCAGGTCCTGCAGGAAGCCGTGCACCTCGACGGGCGTACCGTGCCTGTCGGCCATCGCCTCGGCGACCAGCCGCAGGTGCCGGACGCCGGGCGTGCCGCCGATCTGGAACCGGGCGTCGAAGGCCACGCCCTCGCGCACCAGGCCGTCGACGGCCTGGGCCAGCGCGGAACGGTCCTCGGGCATCGCGAGTTCCGGGATGCCGGCGAGGGGAACGGGGCCGTCCGCCGGATCCCGTCCGAGGATCGTGTAGACCTGCGGCGACCAGGACGCCTCCCGGGTGGAGAGGTTCCAGTTCGCCCAGCCGAGGTTGCCCAGCCGCTGCAGGTCGGCGAGGCGCTGCTCCTGCCGGTCGTGCGGGGTGTGCCGCACCCAGGTGACGAGCAGCGCGCCCGCCGTCCGGGTCACCCGTACCGAGTACGTGGCCCACTCGAGGACGCCGTTCACCACCTCCTGGTGGGCGAACGGCTCGCTCTCGTAGCCGTCCCGGCCGGCCAGCACGTCCAGGCAGCCCCGCCACACCGGGGTGTCGGTCAGATCGGGCCGTACCTCCCGCAGCCGCCGTCCGCCCAGATCGTCCCGGTCGTGGTCGAGGACGTCGGCGGCCTGTTCCGTCACGGCCTCGACGCGCAGGTCCTCGGGCTCACCGGTGGGGCCGCGCAGCGGGGTCAGCAGCATCGCGGCGACCGGCAGCGCCGCGAACACGGAGCGTACGGCGTCGGTCGGCGGGCCGGGCGCCGGCTCCCGCGGTGCGGCGAAGCTGCGCAGCCGCCCGGCGGACAGCCGTACGGCCCCCCGCAGATGGGCCCGGTCGCGCGGGGTGAACGGGCCGGGGCGGCCGCGCAGCACGCCGAGGCACACCTCGGAGCCGTCCTCGCCGGGCAGTGGCAGCAAGGCCCCGGACCGAACAGGTTCCGCCGGTTCGCCGGCCCCCGGACGCCGGGCGCCGTCCGCCGCCAGGTCCTCCAGCCAGCGAGGTTCACCGGTCTCCAGGACCTCCAGCACGGCGGCCTCGCCGACCGGGGGTCCCTGCCGCCGGGTGGCCGGCCGCTCACCGGATCCGGCCTGCCCGAGCAGTTCGAGGCCACCGCCGGTGCGGCGGGCGTAGAGCATGACCGAGTCGGCGCCCAGGTCCGGTCCGAGGTGTTCCAGCAGTCGCCGGGCCAGCTCCTGCGGTGTGGCGGTGTGCACGAGGACCCGGGCGAGGCGGCTCAGCGCTCCCGCGACGTCGTCGGGAGGGGACGGAACGGCCGGCGCGGGCCCGGTGTCCCCGTCCGGCCGCGCGGGAGGCTCACCGGAGCGGGCGGACGCCGGTTCCCCCAGGGTGATCCAGCACTCCTCCAGCAGCGTGCGGCGGGCCGCCTCGGCACGCCGGAGCAGCGTGTCGCCCGCGGCGTCGGCGGAGCAGCCGGTCAGCGCCATCACGACCCCGGTGGCCCGCTCCACGACGGCCGACGTCGAGGCCTGCCCGCGCAGCCGGTCGATCTCGGCACGCCGCCGGTGGAGAACCCCGGCCGGTTCCGCCGGGTCCGGAGCGGCTGCGGGCTCGACCGGGACAACGGGCTCCCTCATCACGCCATGAGCATCGCACACCTTTCCCGGTTCGTTGTCCGATTTGTGGACCGGAATTCCCCGGGCCGCCCGGAGCGGGAGAGGTGTGGCGGGTATCGGGTGCGGCCGCGGTCAGCGGCCCGCCCCGGCAAGGGCCTGGGTGACCGCGCGCACGCTGCGGGCGAGGTGCTGGAGCTGCATGACCTCGGCCGCGTAGAGCTTGATGGTGTGCTCGATGACTCCTTCGTGCAGTCCCATCCGGGGAAGGTCGGCACGGGCGGTCTGCAGTGCGGTGCGGGCCATCCGGATCTCGTGCTCGACCTGCACCTGGGCGTGCCGGGCCAGCAGCACGGGGTGCCGGACGAACGCCGGGTAGCTCGCGTAGCGTGCGGGCACCAGCTCGCGCAGCCATCGGGCCGCCGAGCGTTCCCAGTCGTAGCTGCCGGGAGTCCTGACCTGGCAGGGCCAGTCGGGACCGGGACGCGTGGTGGGCACGGACATGTTCATCGCTTCCGGGTGTGCGGCGCCGCGGGCGTGGGCGACCCGTGAGCAGTATTTATATATGCCAAGTGCTTTTCAAGACGTATGAAAACATTCATGCGTGCTGGCGCGGATGTCCCCCGGCGGCTGCCAGGGGCGGCTCAGTCCCGGAGGAAGAACCGGTGCGCGTCGGCGACGTGCTCGTACTCGTCGAGCCGCGCCTGCGTCCGCTCGGGATCGGCGTCCGTCATGGCCTGGAGCAGTGCCGCGCACATCACGCCCGGAGCGGCGTAGGAGTCGAACACCAGCCGCGATCCGGTGCCGGTGGCGAAGGTGACGTCGGCCTCGTCCGCGATCGGGCCCAGCGCCAGGTCGGTGATCAGCGCGACCTTCAGCCCGGCGCCGCGGGCGACCCGCACCGCCGTCAGGGTCTCCTGGGCGTGCCGCGGCATGGAGAAGGCCAGCACCCAGGTGCCGCCCGCCTCCCGGGACTGCAGCAGCGCGTCGTAGGCGACGCTGCCGCCCCGCGTCACCAGCCGCACATCGGGGTGGACACGGCGGGCGGCGTAGGCGAAGTACTCGGCGAGCGAGACGGAGATGCGCAGCCCCAGGACGGTCAGCGGCGTGGAGGCGGCCAGCCGGCGGCCGGTCTCGATGAACCGGTCGGCGTCGGCGAAGTCCCGCCGCAGGTTCTCCAGGTTCTCGATCTCGGCGTCGACCGCCGCCTGGAGTTCGTTGCCCCCGGTCTCCTCCGCGGGGCCGCCGGCCCGTGCGCCGAGGGTGATCGCCTGGAGCTTCTCGCGCAGCGCGGGATAGCCGCTGAAGCCGACCGCCGAGGCGAACCGGGTCACCGAGGGCTGGCTCACCCCGACCCGGTCCGCGAGGTCCGTGATCGACAGGACCGCCGCCTCGGTGATGTGCTCGATCAGGTACTGGGCGATGCGCCGCTGGCCGGGGGAGAGCCGGGGCCGGTCGAACAGCGTGCGGAGCTGGGCCGTCGGGGACACGTCCGGACCGCGGCCCGTCTTCCCCGAGGTGATCGCGGACGCCTGTGCGCGTGCCTGCTGCGGCGATCGCACCGGTGCGCCTCCTTCGTGTCCCACGAGGGTTCAACATAGCCCACCCACCGTGACGGCCGGTCTTCCCGCCGTAGCGGCACCGGACCCGCTCCGCCGGGGATACCCGCGCGTCCCGGGGGAACCCGCTGACGCAGCGAAGCAGCGACCCCTCATCACACCTGGAGCCACCGGACATGACCGTCCCCGAGGAGAACCGGCCGAAGACCCGGGACACCGACGACACCGTCGAGCCGCACGCCGAGCACACCGAGCACGGGGCACGCGCCCGGGGCGGCACCGGCCGCACGATGCGCGAGGCACTGGAGGAGGCGGAGGTCCGGCCCGACGACTTCGCACCGGAACGCCGGTGAACCCGCCGTTCGCCCACTGTCCCCCGCCCCTATGTTTCGGCAGGTGAAAGCATGAGCGCCCTGAGTGTGCTGGAGAAGGCCCTGGAGAACCGATGGGAGGCGCTGTGGAGGCGGATGACCGGCCGGGAGTCGGCCGAACTCGTCGACGCGCTGCGGCGTGAGTGCGACAGCAAGGCCGTCGTGTGCCGGGCGGGCCGGGTGATGGTCCCCAACGCCTACGACGTGGAACTGGCCGCCCCGGTGCACGAGGAGCTGACCCGGCGCGGCAGCGGTGTCGGGCAGGCGCTCACCGACCGGCTGGCCAGGCACGCCGCACGCCACGGCTACGAGTGGGCCGGCCCGCTCGCCGTGCACGTCCACCGTTCCACCGAGGTCCCCAACGGTCGCTACCGGGTGGCGAGCAGCGTGATGCCGCATGTGAGCGCCGACGCCTTCCAGCGCGCGGGCCGGCCGGGCACCGGCTGACGGCACGGCACGGGACAGCGCACGGCGAGCACACCGCCCGCCGTCACGGGCAGGAACACCCCGAACACAGCCCCGGCGAGGGGCAGATGGCAGGCCGGGCCACGGCGTGCCTGGCACCGCGGCCGGACCGTGCGGGATCACGCCCGGCGGAGAGCCCGGGTCAGGGGGCCGCGTCGCGGTCGGCGGATTCGGCGGGCCTTGACCGCCCCGGCACCGCGGACCCCGGCACGACGAGGTCGGCCGCGCCCCGTGTCGAGGCGACCAGTTCGGCGTTGCGCCGGTCGCTGCGCCCGACCCACGCCGCCGCCTCCTCGGGGCTCTTGCCGAACTCCACATGCCGGGCGATCAGCCGGCGCAGCCGCTCCTCCTCGTCGAGGACGCAGAACCACACCTCGTCCAGCAGCGGCCGGACCCGGGCCCAGGCACCGGTGCCCAGCAGCAGGTAGTTGCCCTCCGTCACCACCAGCCGGGCGGCCGGCGGCACCGGGACCGCGCCCGCGACCGGCTGTTCCAGCACCCGCTCGAAGCCGGGCGCGTACACCACCTCGTCGTACTCCTCCTCGCGCAGCCGGTGCAGCAGCGCCGCGTACCCCGCCGCGTCGAAGGTGTCCGGGGCGCCCTTGCGGTCCCGGCGGCCGAGCCGGTCCAGTTCGGCGTCGGCGAGGTGGAAGCCGTCCATGGGGACGTGCGCGACCCACGGCTCCCCGGCGCCGTTCAGCTGCCGGACCAGCTCTCCGGCGAGGGTGGACTTGCCCGCGCCGGGGCTGCCGGCGATGCCGAGGACCGCGCGCCGCCCGCCCCGCGGCAGGGCACGGGCGCGGCGGAGGAGGTCGTCGAAGGCCGGAGTCACACCGGAGAGTGTGCCACCCGAGCCCTGCCGCCATGTGGCCCGCGCCACCCACTGTCCGGGCGCCGGACGGGGAACGGTGTCCTGTATGACGGATCTGGGTCTGCCCGATGACATCCTCGCCTGCCTCTTCGACCTCGACGGCGTCGTCACGAAGACGGCCGTCGTCCACGCGGCCGCCTGGAGGGAGACGTTCGACGCCTTCCTCCGCGAACGGGACGGCGACTCCTTCCGGCCGTTCACCGACGCCGACTACGACGAGTACGTCGACGGCCGCCCGCGCGCCGACGGCGTCCGCACCTTCCTCGCCTCCCGCGGCATCGAACTGCCCGACGGCGACCCCGGCGATCCGCCGGACGCCCGCACCGTGCACGGCCTCGGCAACCGCAAGAACGAGCGGCTGCTCGCGAGGATCCGCACCGACGGCGTGGCGGCCTACGACGGCACCCTGCGCTATCTGGCGGCGGTGCGCGCCCGCGGACTGCGCACCGCGATCGTCTCCTCCAGCGCCAACTGCCGTGACGTGCTGCGCTCGATCGGCGCCGAGGACCTCTTCGACGTACGCGTGGACGGCGTGGTCGCCGCCGAGCGCGGGCTGCCCGGGAAGCCGGCGCCCGACACGTTCCTCGCCGCCGCCGCGGACCTGGGCGTCGAGCCGTCCCGGGCCGCCGTGTTCGAGGACGCGCTGGCCGGCATGGACGCGGGCCGCGCCGGGCACTTCGGGTATGTCGTCGGCGTGGACCGGGTGGGCCAGGCCGACGCGCTGTACGCGCACGGCGCCGACCGGGTCGTGCCGGACCTGGCCGAACTCGGGGGTGGGAAGTGATCACACAGCGGGCCTACGCGGTGGAACCGTGGACCGTACGCGAACGGAGCCTGGACCTCGGCGTCCTGGCGCAGAGCGAGTCGGTGTTCGCGCTGTCCAACGGCCATGTCGGATGGCGCGGCAACCTCGACGAGGGCGAACCGCACGGCCTGCCCGGCTCCTACCTCAACGGCGTCCACGAACTGCACCCGCTGCCCTACGCCGAAGCCGGCTACGGATACCCGGAGTCGGGCCAGACGGTCATCAACGTCACCAACGGCAAGGTGATCCGGCTGCTGGTCGACGACGAGCCGTTCGACCTGCGCTACGGGCGGCTGGTCAGCCACGAGCGGACCCTGGACCTGCGCCGGGGCGTCCTCGAGCGGGTCTGCGAATGGACCTCCCCGGCCGGCTCCACGGTCCGGGTGCGCTCCACCCGGCTGGTCTCCCTCACCCAGCGGGCCGTCGCCGCCGTCGCCTACGAGGTCGAGCCCGTCGACAGCCGGACGCGGGTGGTGGTGCAGTCCGAACTGGTCGCCAACGAGAGCCTGCCCGGACCGGACGGCGACCCGCGCGCCGCCCGTGCGCTGAAGTCCCCGCTGGAACCCGAGGAGGACCTCGCCAAGGACCGCCGGCTGCGCCTGGTGCACCGCACCCGGCGCAGCGGTCTGCGGGTCGCCGTGGCCGCCGACCACGTCGTCGACGGCCCCGAACGCACCACCACCGGCTGCGAGAGCAACGTCGACATGGCCCGGCTCACCGTCACCGCGGTCCTGGAGCCGGGACAGCGGCTGCGGGTGGAGAAACTGGTCGCGCACGGCTGGTCCGCGACCCGCTCGCGGCCCGCGATGAGCGACCAGGTGGAGGCGGCGCTGGCGGCCGCCGCGCACAGCGGCTGGCAGGGACTCCTCGACGAACAGCGGTCCTTCCTGGACGACTTCTGGGACCGGGCCGACGTCGAGGTCGACGGCGACGAGGAGATCCAGCAGGCCGTCCGCTTCGCCCTCTTCCACGTCCTGCAGGCCGGAGCCCGCGCGGAACGGCGCGCGATACCCGCCAAGGGGCTCACCGGCTCCGGCTACGACGGCCACGCCTTCTGGGACACCGAGGTGTTCGTACTGCCCCTGCTGATCGCCACCACGCCGGACGCCGCCGCCGAGGCGCTGCGCTGGCGGCAGACCACCCTCCCCGTCGCCCGCGAACGCGCCACCCAACTCGGGCTGCGCGGCGCCGCGTTCCCCTGGCGCACCATCGAGGGGTCGGAGGGCTCCGCCTACTGGCCGGCCGGCACCGCCGCCTTCCATGTGAACGCCGACATCGCCGACGCCGTGGTGCGTTACGTCCAGGCCACCGGCGACGAGCGCTTCGAACGCGACACCGGTGTGGAGCTGCTGGTGGAGACCGCCCGCCTCTGGCGCTCCCTCGGACACCACGACGGCCGGGGCGTCTTCCACATCGACGGGGTCACCGGACCCGACGAGTACAGCGCCGTCGCCGACGACAACACGTACACCAACCTCATGGCCCGGGCGAACCTGCTGGCCGCCGCCGACGCCTGCAAGCGCCACCCCGACCGGGCGGCGGAACTCGGCGTCGACGAGGAGGAGAGCGCCGGCTGGCGGGACGCCGCCGAGGCCGTGCACCTGCCCTACAACGACGAGCTCGGCGTGCACGAACAGCATGCGGGATTCACCCGCTACCAGCGCTGGGACTTCGCCGGCACCCGCGCCGACCAGTACCCGCTGATGCTGCACTTCCCCTACTTCGACCTGTACCGCAAGCAGGTGGTCAAACAGGCGGACCTGGTGCTGGCGATGCACACCCGCGCGGCCTACTTCGAGGAGGTCTTCGACGAGGAGCAGATCGCCCGCAACTTCGCCTACTACGAGCCGCTGACCGTACGGGACTCCTCGCTGTCGGCCTGCGTCCAGGCCGTGCTCGCGGCCCGCACCGGCCATCTGGACCTGGCCCACGCCTACACCGCCGAGGCCGCCCTGATGGACCTCGCGGACCTGGAGCACAACACCCGGGACGGACTGCACATCGCCTCCCTGGCCGGCACCTGGACCGCCCTGGTCGCCGGGTTCGGCGGCATGCGCTGGGACGAGGGCGGGCTGCGCTTCACCCCCCGGCTGCCGGCCGGACTGGGCCGTCTGGCCTTCACCCTGCGGTTCCTCGGCCGGTCCCTCCGCGTGGAGGTCACCCCGGACCGGGCCACGTACACGCTCCGCTCCGGCCCGCCGCTGACCCTGCGCCACCACGGCACCGAGCTGACCGTGCGCGAGGGCGCCCCCGCCGGGCGGCCCGTCCCGCTGCCCCGGCAGCGCCGGGCGCCCGGGCAGCCCCCGCACCGGGGCCCGCACACCCGCTGACCGGCGGCGGGCAGCCGCGGCGGGGCCGTCTCCCGCCCTGCGAGTCCGCCGCACGCGGGTTACTTTGTCGGAGATCTCCGGAACGCCGGTCTCCTGGAACACGTCCCTCATGACGCCGGGCCCGCGGGACCCGGACCCCCGAGGCGCGGGAGTGAGGACGGACGATGACCGACGGCACCGGTGCCCTTCTCGCCGGCACACGGCGGCGCGAGCGGCAGCCGGGACCGGGCCCTTCAGGACGGGCCGGCACCCGCCCGCTCGCCGTCCTGGCCGCCGTCTTCACCGTCGCCCAACTCGTCCTGGTCCGCCCCGTGCTGGGCCTCGGCTGGGACGAGATCGTCTACGTCAGCCAGGTCACCTCCCACCACCCGGCCGCCTTCTTCAGCGCCCCCCGTTCCAGGGGCGTCTCCCTGCTGGTCGCGCCGGTCGCGTCCTGGTCGGGGTCCACCGTCCTGCTGCGCGTCTACCTCGCCCTGCTCTCCGGCCTCGCCCTCCACCTGGCGCTGCGCTCCTGGCGCGGCCTGTTCCCCACCCGTGTCCTGGTCACCGCCGGCGCCTTCTTCGCCTCCCTCTGGGTGACCCTGTTCTACGGCCCCCAGGCCATGCCCAACTACTGGGTCGCCGTCGGCGCGCTGACCGCCGTCGGCTGCTTCCTGCGCCACCGCGCGGACCCCTCGCGGGGCGGCCCGCTGTGGGGAGTCGTGGCCGGGGCCGCGCTCATGGCCTGGATGCGGCCCACCGACGCCGTCTGGGTGACGGCGCCGCTGCTGCTCCTGGCCCTGGCGGGCCGGCACCGGCGGTCCCTGCTCGCCCTGGCCGGCGGCCTCGCGGCCGGCATCGCCCCGTGGGTCGTCGAGGCGTACACCGCGTTCGGCGGCCTGGGGGAGCGGCTGGCGGAGGCCTCGCGCATCCAGGGCGGTCTGGGCGCGAACATCGCCGTCGACGACCAGCTGCGCAGCCTGGGCGGGCGCGCCCTGTGCCGCCCGTGCACCGGACCGATGCCGCACCCGGTGGTCACCCTGTGGTGGTTCGCCCTCCCGGTGCTCGCCCTCCTCGGGCTGGCCGTGGCGGTACGGGCCCGCCGCACCCTGCGCACCCTGGTGCCGCTGGCCTGCGCCACGACCGCCGCGCTGCCGTACCTGTTCATGATCGAGTACGCGGCGCCGCGCTTCCTCCAGCCCGCCTACGCCCTGCTCGCGATCCCGGTCGCCGACGCGCTGTGGCACCTGGTCACGACCGGGCGCGGGACGTGGCGGCCGGTCGCCGTGGCCCTGGTCGCCCTCGGGCTCGCCGGTCATCTCGCGGTGCAGCTGACCGTGCTCGCGCACACCGTGGACCGCAACACCGAGAGCCGCCGCGACTGGGCCCGCACGGCACAGACCCTGCACCGGCTCGGAGTCCGTCCGCCCTGCCTGGTCACCGGGTACCAGGCCATCCCCATCGGCTACTACGCGGGCTGCTCCTCCGGCGCGACGGCCGGGAACAACGAGAGCACCACGGACGGGGCGATCCGGCGCACCGCGGACCGCGTCCCGGTCGCCACCCTCACCGGCCCCGGCGGCACCCCGCCCGGATACGCCCGCTCCTGGCCCGTCCACCGGATCGGCGACCTCCAGGCCCGTGTCGCCCCGGCGCCCGGCACGGGCGGCTCCGGCGGGTGACGGCGACGGGTCCCCCCGGCCCGGGCACCCGTCGCCCGCGCGCCGCCGTGTCCCCGGTGTTCGAGGTTAAAGATCGCGTGACGGGAAACGCGGACCGGACACCCCGAGACGAACGAGCCGACGCAGCGTGACAGGGAGGAAGCCATGGGCACCGAACCGATGGGGGACGACGCGTACCAGCCCACCGGGACCAACGAGGAGCAGCAGGACGCCGCGCCGCTCGACATGCAGGACGCCGTCGACGAACGGACCTACGACGACACCCTCGACGAGGGCTACTCCCCGCCGGAGAAGCCCCTCGGCGTGACCAAGTACGGCACCACGGCCTCGGAGCAGCACGAGGGGGAGACCCTCGACCAGCGGCTGTCCCAGGAGGTGCCGGACGAGCCCGCGCCCGCCGGGGACGGAGTGGGCGACCTGGCCGGCGGGGACGGCGAACCGGTCGATCCCGAGGCGGGCAGCGGCCGGGCCGGACGGCTGGTCGCCCCGGACGAGGGCGCGCGTGCCGACACCACGAAGGAGACCGTCGCCGAGGACGTCGGCGTCGACGGAGGGGCCGCCGGCGCGGAGGAGGCCGCGGTGCACGTCGTGGACGACGAGACGGAGCTTCCGGAGGACCCGGACAGAACCTGAGCCGCGCGGCAGGACGGCGCCGCCGCTCCGGAGCGACCGAGCTCCGGAGCGGCGGCGCCGTCCTGCCGCGGGTACGGGGTGCCCCGGGCTCAAGGAAGGATCTTGTCCAGGGCGGAGGGGCCCTCCTCGTCCAGCTTCCGCCTGGCCCACTCGAGGTTCTGCGGGGTGAGGTCCTTGCCGGAGGCAAGGACCAGGTCCTCCGGCGACACATCGGTGCCGGTACGGGCGTGCAGCACGCTGTCCGGGGTGGCGCGGTCCTCGGGCTGCCGGGACGCGTCGGGCTGGGACGTCGACATCTTCTGGCTCCTCGGGTCCGGATCGCTGTTGCGGCCCCGGTGATGTCATCGGGTCCGATACTCACCATTCATCGCGGAAGCCCGCCGTGCATCCGGAACGCTCACGGCGCCGCGGTGAAGGACCGTTCCTCCTGGAGGGCGGGGTACCTTCCCGCGGTGCCGGGAAACCTGCCCGCGAGGGGCCGGGGGCCCGTCGCTAGAACGCCGAGAGCGTCAGACGCAGGCCGGTGGGCGCCGTGTCCTGGATGTACGAGGCGAAGTCGGCCACGTCGTCGAAGGCGAAACCGTAGGCCCTGCCGTCCTCGGTGGCCGAGTGGACGGCCTTCGCGTAGTGGTTGGTGAGCTCGGTCCGGTAGAACACCGAGGCGTCGGTGGTCGGCTGGTCGGGGTGGCTGAGCAGGGTGGAACGGTTGAATCCGGCGCCCAGTACCGCGGCGACCGGGCCGGTCGTGCCGTCGTTGGGGGCGGCGAGCGCGCCGTCGCAGAAGAGGACGTCCCGCGTCGACGGCTTGCCGAAGGAGACCTGGGCGGGCCCGTCGAAGGTGAACCGGTCTCCGCGGACCCGCCCGGTGAAGGTGCCGGCGTTGGTGGTGACCCTGAGGTCCCGTCCCGTGTAGGTGCTCCACACCTCGTCGATGTACGGGGCGAGGTAGTCCTTCGCGAACAGGCCGGCGTCCAGCCCGTGGCCCGGGGCGATGATCCGGGTGTCGTCCACGACGAGCCGGGAGAACGCCTCCACCTGCTTGACGGCGGCGAACGCGGCCGCGCGGCCGCCCTCGCGCACGGTGCCCGTCGTCTGGTCCTTGGCGCCGGTGAGCCGGATCCCCATCGGCACGCTGAACATGTCGACCATCGTCGTGTTGCAGAACATGCCCGAGGAGTTGTAGGTGAACTCGGCGCAGTCGTGCAGCACGCCGTAGTTGGGGTCGGACGTGACCCAGCCGGCCGGGTACTGCAGAGCCGCGTTGCCGTCGCCGTCCGTGACGACCTTGAACTTCAGCTTCTCGCCGAGCGAGACGTAGATCCGGCCGGACATGTACGGCAGGGACAGCTTGGTCTCGCCGCTGCCCGACAGGCCGATCGCGTAGTCGGTGAAGCCGTCGGGGCCGTTGTCGGACGCGGCGACCGGGACGACGGTGCCCTCGGGGGTGACCCGGACCTGACGGCCGTCCGCGTTGCCCACGATGTAGACGTGCACGTTCGCGTTGCCGAAGGAGCCGCTGCCGTTGACGATCGTCAGCGGCAGTGCGCCCGCCGCGTTGGTGCCGGCGCCCTGCCCGCCGGACTGGTCCGCGAGGGCGTGCGGAGCGATGGCCGCCGCCGCGGGGAGGGCCACGGCGGCACCGCCGAGGGCGAAGAGGACCTTGCGGCGGCCGACGGCGCGCTGGTGACGAGGAGTCATGTGGGGGGTCTCCCGGAGTGCTCGGACGGGTTCCTGACCACGCCGGCCGACCGGCGCGGCGAGCGAGAGAGAGCGCTCTCAGACGCTGCGCCGGGACCGGCGTGCGGCACTGATGCTAGGCACCGCGACAGCCCCCGCCAACGGTCCGACTTGTCCCCGGCACTCCGCTGACCTGCGCAGAAACGGGGGAGGAGTCAGGGCCCCACGATCACTTAACCGGCCTTTAAGGGCCCCTTAAGCCCGGCCGGGCGCGGGCGCCACGGAGCGCGTCGGGAACGCTCCGGTGCGCAGTCGCCTCGACCGCCGCCGGCCCCGTCAGCGTGTCCCGCTGTGCAGCAGCGTCTCCGCCGAGGCCAGCACCTCCGTCACCCGGAGGGCGAACGCCGCGTCGCAGGGGTGCGGGGTGCCGGTGCGGGCCGCGGCGAGGAGGGCGTCCGCGGCCCGGGTGAGCGCCGGGACCGCGCCCTCCGTGGCCTCGGGCAGCACGGTGACCCCGGCCGCACCGCGCAGCTCGACCATCGCCCCGGCCGCCGCCGGGGGAGCGGTCAGGCTCAGGGTGAGGCTGCTCGACGCGCCGCCCGCGTGGTCGAGCACGAGATGCACGGTGTCCCCGGGACCGTACGCGGCGGCCGTGACCCGCCGCGGGGCGCCCAGCACCGGGAGCAGCACGGACAGGGCGTGCGGGCCGACGTCCCACAGGGCGCCCTTCTCCCGCCGCCACGGGGAGTCGGCGAACGGATTGCCCTCGGAGGTGAACACCGCACCGAGCCACTGCGCCCGCCCGGTGAACCAGCCGCCCACGCCCGCCTGTTCGGTGATCCAAGCCTCCGGGCCGGGCTGGAAGCGGGTGGTGAAGAAGACCACGGAGGCGACCCCGGCCTCCTCGGCCGCCCCGACCACCGCCCGCCCCTGCGCCACGGTCGGCGCGAGCGGCTTGTCGAGCAGCAGATGGCACCCGGCCCGCGCCGCGCGCACGGCGAGGTCCGCCTGCACCGCGGGCGGCAGCGCCACGGCGACGGCGTCCACGTCGGCGAGGAGCGCCCCGACGTCCTCGTACGCCCGGATGCCGTGCAGCCCGGCCAGCTCCCCGGCGGCGTCGGGCCGGCGGCCCCACACGCCCGCGAACTCGAGGCCGGGGTGTCCGCTCAGCGCGGGGGCGTGCACCGCCCGCGCCCAGGGTCCGGTGCCGAGCAGTCCGATCCGCATGCCGCCGCCTCTCCGGGCCCCGCGGCGGCCGCCGGACCGGTGTCCCGGCGCG
This sequence comes from Streptomyces fungicidicus, assembly GCF_003665435.1. Classification (NCBI taxonomy): domain Bacteria; kingdom Bacillati; phylum Actinomycetota; class Actinomycetes; order Kitasatosporales; family Streptomycetaceae; genus Streptomyces; species Streptomyces fungicidicus. Next base: position 597,139 of record NZ_CP023407.1, on the reverse strand, counting down.
CTCCGCCCGCGCGCTCCGGTCAGTACGGTGATCCCCGCCGGAACGCCGTGTCAACGGCCGGCCGCCCGCCGAAGGCGGGGCTCAGCCCTCGGACCGGGTGATGTCGACCATCCAGGGGATGCCGAAGCGGTCCGTGCACATCCCGAACACGTCCCCCCACATCTGCTTCTCCAGCGGTACGGCCACCGAGCCGCCGTCGGACAGCTTCTCCCAGTAGCCGCGCAGCGCGGACTCGTCGTCACCGCTGAGGCTCACGGCGAAGTTGTTGCCCGGGGCGTGGCTCATGCCCGGCGGCATGTCGGCGCCCATGAGGGTGTGGCCGGCGGGACTCGCCAGCATGGCGTGCATGATCTTGTCGGCGTGGCCGGCTCCGGCCTGCCCGAAGTCCCCGTACGTGTTGAGCCGCAGCTCACCGCCGAAGACCTCCTTGTAGAACTCCAGCGCCTGCCGTGCGTTCCCGTCGAAGCTCAGATACGGGTTGAGGAGCGAGGCCATGACTACCTCCCGGAATGTCCGCATTGGGGAAACCGTGCGCAGCGTAACGCCGGGCGGCGGCGACCGCGCGGCGGCGGCGCCGCCCGGCCGGGAGCCCATTCAGCGCCCCGTCTGCTGAATGCGTTCGCTTTCTTCTATTGGATTTCGGGCCGCGCCGGGACCAGGCTGGTACGCGCTTTCCAGGACCGTGCGACAACAGCCGGAAGAGGTCACTCGCATATGAACACCCGCCGTATCGGTGAGGTCGAGGTCGGCGCCGTCGGGCTGGGCGCGATGCCCATGTCGATCGAAGGGCGCCCGGACGAGGCCCGCTCCCTGGCCACCCTGCACGCCGCGCTGGACGCCGGTGTCACACTGATCGACACCGCCGACTCCTACCATCTGCACGCCGACGAGGTCGGCCACAACGAGGCCCTGATCGCCAAGGCGCTCGCCTCCCACGAGCGGGGCGGCGACGTCCTGGTCGCCACCAAGGGCGGTCATCTGCGCCCCGGGGACGGCAGCTGGACGCAGGACGGCAGCCCCGAACACCTGAAGCGGGCGTGCGAGGCGTCGCTGCGCCGGCTCGGCGTGGAGGCCATCGGGCTCTACCAGTTCCACCGCCCCGATCCCCGGGTCCCGTACGCCGAGTCCGTCGGCGCGCTGCGCGAGCTGCTGGACGAGGGCAAGATCCGCATGGCCGGCGTCTCCAACGCCGGCCCGGAGCAGATCCGGCAGGCCGGCGAGATCCTCGGCGGCGGGCTGGTCTCCGTGCAGAACAAGTTCTCCCCGGCCTTCCGCTCCAGCGAGCCGGAGCTGCGGCTGTGCGACGAGCTCGGCATCGCGTTCCTGCCCTACAGCCCGTTCGGCGGCATCGCCCGGGCCGGTGGACTCGCCTCCGACCACGCCCCGTTCGCGCGGATCGCCCGGGCGCACGGGGTGAGCGCGTACCAGGTGTGCCTGGCGTGGATGCTCGCCAGGTCGCCGGTCGTCGTGCCCATTCCGGGGGCGAGCCGGCCGGAGTCGGTCCGTGACTCCGCGGGCGCCGCCGGTCTCGTCCTGACGGCCGGGGACATCGCGGAGCTGGACGCCGGCTGAACCCTCCCGCCCGTCTCAGGCGCCGGACGCCCGGGGCGGGCACCCCGTGCACTGGTGTACTCCTGGCACGCGGGTGTAGAAAGCGCTTGCTGAGAAAGTCACAGGGGAGGACCACCACCCATGGCGTCGTCGCTGGAAAGACCGCTCGACCACCGCTACCGCGGCGAGCACCCGATCCGCACCCTCGCCTATCTGTTCCGCGCCGACCGCGGCCGGCTGGCCGCCGCCGTCGGCGTCTTCACGTTCAAGCACAGCCCGGTCTGGCTGCTGCCGCTGATCACCGCGTCGATCATCGACACGGTCGTGCAGCACCGGCCGATCTCACAACTGTGGACCAGCACCGGCGTCATCATGTTCATCCTGCTGGTCAACTACCCGCTGCACCTGCTGTACGTCCGGCTGCTCTACGGCAGCGTCCGCCGCATGGGCACCACCCTGCGCTCCGCGCTGTGCACCCGTATGCAGCAGCTCTCCATCGGCTACCACTCCCGCGTCAGCGCCGGTGTGCTCCAGGCCAAGGTCGTCCGGGACGTCGAGACCGTCGAACAGATGGTCCAGCAGACCGCTGAGACCGGGCTCGGCGCGCTCACCGTGCTCACCGGGGGGCTCGTCATCATCGCGATCCGCACCCCCGAGTTCCTGCCGGTCTTCCTGATCGTGGTCCCCGCCGCCGCCCTGCTCGTCGCCCGGCTGCGGGCCCGGCTGCGCACCCACAACGAGCACTTCCGCCACGAGGTGGAGACGCTGTCGTCCCGGGTGACCGAGATGACCCGGCTCATCCCCGTCACCCGCGCCCACGGTCTGGAGGGCAAGGCGCTGCGCCGGATGAACGGCACCCTGAACCGGCTGCTCAGCTCCGGAAACCGCCTGGACCTGGTCAACGGCCGGTTCGGCTCGCTGGCCTGGGTCGTCCTCAACGTCGTCGGCGTCTGCGTGCTGGCCGGGGCGGCCCTCATCTCGTACTACGGCGTCTGGGGCGTCTCGGCCGGCGACGTCGTGATGCTCAGCGCCTTCCTGACCACGCTCACCAACTCCACGACCACGCTGGCGGGGCTCGCCCCCGTCATCACCAAGGGGCTGGAGTCCGTGCGCTCGGTCGGCGAGGTCCTCCAGGCCCCCGAACTGGAGGACAACGAGGGCAAGGCGGAGGTCGGCGGACTGCGCGGCGCGATCACCTTCGAGGGCGTCGGCCACGCGTACGAGAGCGACGGACGCCCCGCGGTGCGGGACTTCACCCTCGACGTCGCCCCGGGCGAGACCATCGCGCTCGTCGGCGCCTCGGGCGCGGGCAAGTCGACGGTGCTCAACCTCGTCATCGGTTTCATCCGCCCGACCTCGGGCCGGCTGCTGCTCGACGGCGCCGACATGAACAGCCTCGACCTGCGCACCTACCGGCGCTTCCTGTCGGTGGTGCCGCAGGAGTCGATCCTGTTCGACGGCACCATCAGGGAGAACGTCGCCTACGGCATGGACGACGCGGACGAGGAGACGGTGCGGGCAGCGCTGCGCGACGCCAACGCCCTGGAGTTCGTCGACCGGCTGCCCCAGGGCCTCGACACCCTCGTAGGGGAACGCGGCGCCCGGCTGTCCGGCGGGCAGCGCCAGCGCCTGGCCATCGCCCGCGCGCTGATCCGGGACCCCAAGGTGCTGGTCCTGGACGAGGCGACCTCGGCGCTGGACACCCGCTCGGAGGCACTGGTGCAGGAGGCCCTCGCCCGGCTGCTGCGCGGCCGCACCACCTTCGTCGTGGCGCACCGGCTGTCCACCGTGCGCGGCGCCGACCGGATCGTGGTGATGGCGGACGGCCGCATCCAGGAGATCGGCACCCACGAGGACCTGCTGCGCCGGGGCGGGGCGTACACGGCGCTGCACAGCGGGCAGGTCGCCTGACAGCCGGTCAGGGTGCGGCGGTTTTCGGTCAATTGCGGCCAGTCGAGCAAATGGGGTGAGTGGTTCCGCCTGGTTCGGGCATACGCAGCGAAAACCAGAGAGGGGCGCCACGTGCTCGCACCGGATCCGAAGGTCGTCAGAGAGCTGCTGACGCGGTACGCTACGCTGCGGATAGCTCAGGCGGAACGGTTCTCGCCGGCGGCCGCGCGCGAACTGGAGGACGTCGGCCGCACGCTCGTCGCCATGACGGGGGCGTCCGGCGTCCATGAGGCCGTCGCCCTGGCGGACGCCCTGCTCGACCAGGCGCGCCGCGCGCCCGGCCGGGCACCCGGGGCCGAGGGGGAGAGCGGCCTGTCGCTGGCGGTCTGAGCCGGCGGGCCGCTCACCCGCCGGCCGCGGGGACGGCGCGCCGCCCGCTGAACGTCGAGCGGTAGGCGTGCGGAGTGGTGCCGACCACCTTGCGGAACCGCTCGCGGAACGCCGTCGGCGACCCGAACCCCGCCTGCTGGGCGATCCGTTCGACCGTGTGGTCGCTGTTCTCCAGCAGGTACTGCGCACGCCGCACCCGTGCCCGCAGCAGCCACTGCAGGGGTGTGGTGCCCGTCTGCTCGCGGAAGCGACGGCTGAAGGTGCGCTCGCTCATGCCGGCCCGTGCCGCCATCGCCCCGAGCGTGACCTCGTGCGCCAGGTTGTCCCCGATCCAGTCCAGCAGCGGCTCGAGGTCCGAGCCGCGGGGCACCGGAGGGTGCTCGTGCACGATGAACTGTGCCTGGCCGCCCTCCCGCTCCAGCGGCATCACCGACATCCGGGCGGCGTCCGCGGCGACGGCCGAGCCCAGGTCGCTGCGGATCATGTGCAGGCACATGTCCAGCGCGGCGGCGGCTCCGGCCGAGGTGAGGATCCGGCCGTTGTCGACGTAGAGCACGTCCGGCCGCACGTCGACCTCCGGGAAGGACCGGGCCAGCAGGCCGGCCGCCACCCAGTGCGTGGTGGCGCGCAGACCGTCCAGCAGCCCCGCCTCCGCCAGCACGAACGCGCCCACGCACACCGACGCGATCCGGGTGCCCGCCCCGGCCGCCTCGCGCAGCGCCGCGAGCACGGCCGGCGAGGGCGGCGGCGACCCTTCGGCGCGGCCGGGGACGACGACCGTGTCGGCGTCCGCCAGGGCTTCCAGTCCGCGGTCGACGCGCAGGGTGAAACCGCCGTCCGCGCGCACCTCGGGCCGCTCCGCGCAGAGCCGTACCCGGTAGGGGCGCCGGCCGTCCGGCAGTCGCGTTTGGTCGAAGACCTGCATCGGGGCGGCCATGTCGAAGGGGATCACCCCGTCGAGCGCCAGAATCGTCACGGAGTGCATGAACGCCACGATAGGCCGGTTCCCGCCACACGCGGGAGCCGGGGTGAAGCGGAGGCGGCGTACGAAACCCCCGCTCGGAGGGGTTGGCGGGAACCCGTGGGAAACTGGCGTTCCAGCCTCTGGGTGATCATCCGGCGGGCCCCTAGCGTGAGCCCGGCACCGCCGACCACACCAGGGAAAGAGTTCCGGTGACCAAGCTCCTGCTGTCCCTCCACGTCCTCGCCGCCATCATCGCCGTCGGTCCCGTCACCGTCGCGGCCAGCATGTTCCCGCCGGCCGTCCGCCGCGCCGCCCCGGCGGACGGCGGGGGCCCCGCCGGGACGGCGGTGACCACCGTCGCGCTGCTCCACCGCATCTGCCGGGTCTACGCCCGGGTGGGCGTCGCGGTGCCCCTGCTCGGTCTCGCCACCGGTCTCGCGATGGGCGTCCTGGGCGACGGCTGGCTGATCACCTCGATCGCCCTGACCGCGGCCGCCGCCGGAGTCCTGCTCGCCTTCGTGCTTCCCCGGCAGGACGAACTCGTCGGGGAGCTGACCGGGCGCGGCGTCGTGGAACGGCGGAGCACGGTCCGGCTGGCCATGTTCACCGGGGTGTTCAACCTGTTGTGGGCGGCCGTCACGGTCCTGATGATCGTCCGCCCCGGCTCCACGACCGGGGCCTGACCCTGCGGGAACCCACCGGTGTGCCCGATGTGCGCCGCACATCCGGAGCATCCGTTCTGTGACCCGTTGTACCGGGGAATTCCCCCTTCGGACTGTTCGGCCGCCTAGACTCTGCAATCGCGTCCCGCACCGGGGCCGACGAGCAGAAAGGCACGTTGACGCGTGTTCCAGGATTCCCCGATCTACGACCGACTCATCGCGGAGTGCGGCGACGTGCCCGCACAGGTGCGCCGTGAGGCCGAACGCGTGAGCAGGGAACTGGAGATGGTCATGCGGCCTCTGCAGTCCCCGGGCTACGGACCGGGCCTGGACCGGCCGCAGTCCCCGGGCAACGGCTGGCAGCGCACCGCCCTGCTGCCCGGACCGCGCACGCACTGAGCCCGCACGGCGGCGGCCGCTCACCGCACCGTGCTGCCGGCCTCGTCGAGCTTCGAGGGGCCGTCGGGTATGGGACGGGAGAGCCACTCGGCGATGGCCCGGGCGATGGGCTGTCCCGTCTCCACCTCCACGAACCCGAACTGCCCCGACTGGTTGCACTCGAGGAACCACCACGTCCCGTCGGAGTCCTCGGCGAAGTCAAACGCGCCGTACGCCAGTTCGGCCCGGCGCAGATAGGTGCGGACGGCGTCCGCGATGCGCGGCGGGACCCCGGCCGGCTCCCAGGGCGACCCGGGGGCGGCGAAACGCACGTCCACCTCCTTCGGATCGGCGTCCGGCGCCGTCGCCTTGCGGGCCGCGAGCAGCCGCTCGCCCACCACGGTGAGCCGGATGTCGGCCCGCTTGGCGATCCGGCGCTGCAGCAGCGTCGGCCCGAAGGCGACCGCCGAGAAGTCCGTGTCCGGCGCCACCCGGCTGGTCGGCACGGCCCGCGGCGGATCCTGCGGATGCGCCCCCGACACCGGCTTGACCACCAGGTCCGGGAAGCGTTCGGCGAACTCCCGCGCGGCCCGCGGGAACGTGGTGATCACCGTCGCCGGCACGGGCAGGCCGCAGCGCTGGGCCAGGCGCAGCTGCCACGGCTTGTGCCGGGCCTGCCGGGCCGCGTCCGGATGGTTCATCCAGCGCGCGTCGCAGCCGCGCAGCATGCCGTAGAGGGCCTGCGAGGCCTCCTCGGTCAGCCACGCCGACGGCTGTGCCGCGTGTCCGGCCGGGGTGCCGGGCCGGCGCACCCACACCGACCGCAGGCCGCCGAGGCTCACCAGCCGGCCGCCGGTGGACAGATGGCCGCGGAAGCGGCCGTGCACATACTCGCCGGACAGCGAGACGCCCCCGGTCAGATCGGCGGGGTCGAGGCGCACCACCGGCACACCGGAGCCGTTCAGATGGACGACCACCATGTCGGCGGTCACGTCCTCCTCACTGGTGAGGATCAGGACGGTCATCGTCTACCGTCCGCGTTCAGTCGTCGAAGTGGGTCTTGGAGCCCGCGGTGGACGTCGTCGTCCCCACCTCGCGCAACAGTGCGTGGTCGCAGGCCGCGATCCGTCCGTCGCCGAGTACGTTCAACTGCAGTCCGGAGTCATACGCGTACGGAGTGGCAACGGCCAACTCCACCGCCGGACGTGCGTAGTTGAGCGCGAACGGTTGCATCGTCTCTCCCTCGTCGGTGCTGCGCCGAGCAGGCAACGGCCCGCTGTGCGCCGCCGCTTGGTCCGCCGACTTCTTTTGGCTTCCAGAGACTTATACGAATCGAACGGGGGGTTGGTTTCCTCACGGAGCGTAATCGTCGGCGGGTTGCCGACCGTGCTTGCCGAGGGCCGCTCCGGGGGCCCGGGCGCCGGAGGAACCCCGCATGGTGCGCAGTGCGAGCAGAAGTACGCCCATGTCGTCCAGGTACACCGGATCGGGCAGCAGATCGGCCGGCAGCACGAGGTAGAGGACCGCGCCCCAGAACACCCAGCGGGGCCCGGTGGGCAGCCCCGCGTGACGCAACTCACGCCGGGTGCGGACCAGTCGGACCAGCACGGCGACGGCGCCGGCCAGCACCGCGGCCGCCAGGACCGCGGCGACGATGAGCACCACGGTGGTCGTCTCCAACGGACTGCCCTCCTTCTGAGCCGTGCCGCGGTCCCGCCGCGGCACACCCCTCACAGAGCGGATTCCCGCTCACGGCGCCGGTATGGCGTCAGGGACCGGCCATGCGCGCTCGCGTCCGATGCCCGGCGCGAACCGTGCGAAACACCGGAACGCCGCAGCTCATCCCGGTGGCTCAGCCAAGTGGCAGCGAGCGGTGGAGGCACCTAGTAATGGTCATCAGTCTTCCCCTGGAGCCGATCATGACCACTTTCCCCTCCTCGTCCTCCCCGAACGAACCGGTCATACCCGGCGAGGCGGCCGTCCCGCCGCCCTCCGCGACGACGGCCGCCGCGACCGGCACCCACCACACGGAGCGGGCGCCCTCGTACCCGCCGGTCCCCCCGGCGCACCCGGCCGAGGCGGAACCGCGGCCGCCGGACCCGCCGTACCCCGGCTCCCCCTACGATCCCGTCGCCACGGTCGACCTCGTGGACCCCGTCGACGGCCGGGCGGCCCTCCTGGATCCCCCGGACCCGGCGCCCGGGAAGCCGTACGGCGATCCGGTCGGCGACCTGGTGCACACCGCCGTGTCGGACCGGCCCCTGGAGGACGTCGCCGACCTCATCACCGCGCTGGAACGCTCGCCCGAGCACACGCGCTCCGTGGTGGACGCGCTCCGCACCGCCGGGATCGGCCGGTCCGTGGAGGACGTCACCCGTCTCGTGGCCCTGCTGACCCTGCCGCCCCGCGACGCCGCGAGCGCTGACGAGACGATCCGCGCGGCGGCGGCGCACCGCTCCGTCGAGGACGTCACCCGCCTGGTGGCGCTGCTGCACAGCGAGCCGCTGGCGCCCCACTGCCGCGAGGAGGCGCTGCGGGCGGCGGCGACCGGCCGGTCCGTCGACGAACTGGTCGAACTGATCGACCGGCTGGCCGCGCAGCGGCCGGTGACGGTGCCCGCGCGCACCGGGGACGAGGCCCCCGGCCCGGAACGCGCCCGTCGCCCGCGCAGGCTGCTGTTCGCCGGGCGCGGCGACGGGCGTCCACGCCTGCCGCGCCGCTCGCCCGCGCCGGTCGTCAGGTCCGCGGTCTGGCCGAGCTGGCTCGCGGCCGTGGCCCTCGCGGTGTGCGCGGTGACCCACTTCCCGCTGCGGCACGACGGTGTCTCACTGGGCCTGCACGCCTACACCGTCGGCCTCTCGGTGCTCTGCACGGCGCTGGCGCTGATCCTGGTGGTGCGCCCCGGCGCGGTGGTGCTGGCAGGGGCGTTCGTGGTCCCCGCGCTGCTGGCCGCGGCCCACGCCTACGGCGGATCCTTCCCGTCCGCGGTGCTGTCCAGGTCCCTGGACCTCGCCCTCGCCCCGGCCTGGCTCAGCGCCCCGGCCGCCTTCGCCGCGGCGCTGCTGGCACTGGCGGCGTTGGTAATACGGGTGGCGTCCCCGCTCTCCGACGGCCGCTGGACGCCGTCGCCGGCTCCGAAGGCCCGCCGCGTGACGGAGTGACGGTGATCTGAAGCCTGTCGCACCACCCACCCGTGCCGCTCCCCGGAGAGGACGGCCGCCCGCGGACGGCGGGCGGCCGTCTAGCGGTGCTCCGCGGACGGTTCCTCCGGCTCCGCGCGCTGGGGTCTGGGGCCGGGCTTCAGGCGTTCCAGAGTGCGGGTCAGCTGCTGGAAGGGGGAGGCGGCGCGGGAAGCGGAGGGCTGCGCGGGCTCCGGGACTCCGGCCTGCTCCCGGTACGCGGCCAGCGCCTCATGGGCGCTCTCGGCGGCCTCGCGGTAGAGGTCCCGGGACTTGGTCATCGCCTCGAGCGCCTCGGCGTACATCGTCACCAGCGCCCGCTGGCGGGCGAGTTCCTCCGCCGTCGTCAGCAGGCGCCAGTCCTCACGGAGCGACGTGAGGACGTCCCCCGCACCGTCCGGCAGGGCGCGCGGCAGCGCGTCGAAGCGGGTCACCGCGTCGACGAGGTCGGCCGGTTCCGTGCCGTCCAGGTACACCGCGCGCACCGCGAACGCGTCGGCGCCGTACCCCTCGGGGGCCGGGCTGCCCGGCAGCACCACCGCCCCGCCCCGCGGCACCTCCACGCCGAACTCCCGCAGCGCCCAGTTCGCCACCCGCGACTGCTGGGGCGTGGCCCGGTGCTCCACCACCCGGTCACGCAGCCCCGGCGGCAGCCAGCGCGCCAGCGGCACCCGGCCGCGCTCGTCCGTGGTCATGGCCTCGTGGACGACGACATGGATGTGCCACGGGTCGCGCGCGCAGTCGCGCAGCAGCCGGCGTACGGCCTTGTCGTCCTCCGGCAGCGGGTTGATCCGGCCCGGCCGCACCCCCGTCACCGGGTCGGAGTTCCACGCGGCGTCCGGCTCCGCCGGCCAGAACATGCCGGCGGGCGACGGCCAGGTCTGCTCCCAGGGCTGCTCCGCCTCCGCGACCAGGGTCCAGTCCCGGCCCTCGGCCGTGTCCGGCGCGAGGATCAGCCGGGCGCGCACGACGACCTCGTCGCCGACCCGCGTCCGGCACTCGAACACCAGGTCGGGGGCGGTCTCGGCGGCGGGGAGTTCCAGGAAGTCGTCGATCTCCTGGCCGGCCTTGAGCCAGTGCAGGGTGTGCCGCAGCACCGTGTCGGGTGTGGAGCCGGTGTGGCGGCCGCGGGCCAGCCAGACCGTGGGAGGGACGGTGGGGCGGGCGGTGGAGGAGGTCGGCATGGGTCCAGTCATGAGCGGGGGCACGGGCTCCTGCCAGTATCGTCGCCGTCCGCCGGCGGGATGAGCCGGGGTTCCGCCGCACGGCGTGTCGCGCGCGGGGTGTGCGCGGCGCACCTGTGGTGACGGCGTTTCACCCGTGTCCACGGCGGTGCCGGCGTCGCCACAATGGGTTCCGGGCGGGGCCGGCCCTCCATCCGCACCGGGGCCGGCCCCCCGCGTCCGCGGACGGCTCCCCTCCCGCGGTGCGGCGGAAGCGCGGACCCTACCAGTGGCGCCGCGCCCCTGTCGCATATTCCACCGGAAAACGCCAAAGCCCTCACCTCGACTGAGCACACACCGTAGCGTCGACGTCACGTTCGCGGTACAGCCGTGCGAGAAGGGGGATCCGGCGTGCCCGGAATCGACGAGAGCCTGCTGGAAGCCATGCGACTGCCCGGAGCGCGCGGCGCCCTGGTGGTCGACTGGATCAGCGGGCTCGCCCTGGGGGCGGTGGGCGAGGCGCCCGGCGGTGACACGGAGGCCACGGCCGCGGAGACCGCCGAACTGGCCCGCCTGGCCATGGAGAGCGGCACGCTCGCCCCCGCCGGCGGCGGGAGCGCCGGGACGGGCCGGGAACCAGCCGTCGACGACCTGATCCTCACCACCGCGGACGCCTACCACCTGCTGCGGTTCGTCATCACGACCTTCGACAGCACCGTGTTCCTGTACCTCTGGCTCGACCGCGCCGACGGCAACCTCGCCCTGGCCCGCATACGGCTGGCCGAGATGGCGGACCGGCTGGTGCTGGGATGACCACGGCCCCGTGCGCGGACGGATCCGCGCCCGAACTGCTCGGCACCCTCGCGGCCGACCACGCGACCGGGGCGCTCTCCACCGAGTCCGGGATCTTCTACTTGTCGGCGGGACACGTCGTCCACGTGGAATCCGCCTACAGTCCCGATCTCGGCGACCTGCTCACCCGCAGCGGCGCGGTCGCCCCGGCCGGCTGGTGGGAGGCGGTCGAGCGGGCCGGGTCCCGGCAGCGCGTCGGCCGCCAGCTGGTGGACAGCGGGCGTCTCACCACCGGCGCGCTGGAACTGTGCCATCTGGGCGCCCTGTTCGACGCGGCCTACTTCGCCCTCACCCACCACGGCACGACGCTCCGCTTCCGCCCCGGCGTCGCGCACTGGCTCGGCGCGGTCCGTCCGGTGCCGGTGGCGACGGTGCTCCACGAGTCCCGGCGCCGACGCGACCTGCTGCACCGCATCTGGCCCGACCCGGCCGTCGACACCGCCCCGCTCACCCGCGTGCCCGGCGCCGGTCCCGCCGAACTGCCGCCCCGCCGGGCCCGCACCCTCGGCCAGGTGGACGGCGCGCGCACCGCCGCGCAGATCGCCTCGGCCCTGGCCCACCGCACCTTCCACACCCTCGTCGAACTGCGCCGCCTGGCCGCCGGCGGACTGGTCGCCCCCGCGCCACCCCCGCCCCCCACGCCCCTCCACACCGTCCCCGACGCGGGCGGCACGGCGTGGGACGAGCCCGACACAGCACTGCTGAAACGGCTCCTGGACGCCTTGGAGGCCCTGTGATCCGCGCGCGCCGGCAGCGTGCCGAAAGGAGACTGCTCATGGCCGTCGAGACCGACGTGCTGGACGAACTGCGCCGGCTCCGCACCCGGATACCCAAACTGGCCGGCTCCCTCGCGGCCACCGTGGACGGACTCGTCCTCGCCCACGACGTGCCGGAGACCGAACCGGAGGGGCTGGCCGCGCTCACCGCGGCCGCGCTCGGCGTCGCGTACCGCATGACGGACGCCGCGGGCCGCGGCGACTTCCGCGAACTCCTGGTACGGGGAGCCCAGGGCTACATCGCGACCTACGCGGCGGGCACCACCGCCGTCCTCACCCTGCTCGCCGACGACCGCGTCAACGTGGGCCGGCTGCACCTGGAGGGCCGGCGCAGCGGCGCCCGGATCGCGGAGCTGGTGGACACCCACATCGGCCCGGGCGGAGGGCGGCACGCCGAGCGGTTCACGGCCCGGGACGCCCCGGGGGCGGCACGGGACCCGGCCCGGCCGATCGGCACCCTCCCGGTGCGGACCCCGCAGCGGCCCGCACACCGGCCCCGGCCCCAGCCCGGCGGCTGACCCAGACCTCTCCCCGGCCGGGCGCCTCCGCACGACTCCGCTTCCGGCCCGAAACAGCAATCCCGACGAAAAGGACACTTCCCATGGCCAACACCGAGACCTCGCTCAAGGAATGCCTCGGCGCCATCGACGGCGCGACGGCCGTCGCGCTCGTCGACTACACCAGCGGCATGGCCCTCGGCACGCTGGGCGGCGGCAAGGACTTCAACCTGGAGGTCGCCGCCGCCGGCAACACCGACGTCGTACGGTCCAAGCTGCGCACCATGGAACTGCTGGGCCTGAACGAGGAGATCGAGGACATCCTGATCACCCTCAACAGCCAGTACCACCTGATCCGTCTGCTCAAGGGGCGGGGCGGCAACGGGCTGTTCCTGTACCTGGTGCTCGACGGGAGCCGGGCCAACCTGGCGATGGCGCGGCACCAGTTGCGCCGCATCGAGTCCGAGCTCGAGGTCTGATCCGCGGCCGGTGTCCTCGGCGCCGCCGGCGGCGCCGAGGACACCGGCCGGTCAGTCGGTCCCGGGCAGCCACAGATCGGGGCCGAAGACCTCGTAGTGGATGGCGCGGGCGGGCACCCCGGCGTCGAGCAGCCCGCCCCGCACGGCACGCATGAACGGCAGCGGACCGCACAGGTACACCGTCGCGTCCGCCGGAACGCCGACCCCCGCGAGGTCCATCAGCCCGGTGCGGGCGCCGGGCTCCTCCGGGCCGGGACGCTCGTACCAGAAGACCGCTTCCGCGTCCGGCAGCGACTCCACCGTCTCGCGGGTCTCCGCCCGCAGGGCGTGCTCGTCGGGCGAGCCGTCCGCGTGCAGGACCAGCACCCGCCGGGTGGAGCCGGTCGCGGCCAGCCGGGCGAGCATGCCGAGCATCGGGGTGCAGCCGATACCGGCCGAGACCAGGACCAGCGGGGTGCCGGCCTCGTCGAGCGCCACGTCGCCCGCGGGCACGGACAGGACCAGCTCGTCACCGGTGCCGACGCGCTCGTGCAGCATGCGGGAGACCTCCCCGTCCGGTGCGCCGTCCGCTCCGGCCACCCGCTTCACCGTGATACGGCGCAGATCGCCGCCGGGGTCGGAGGACAGGCTGTACTGGCGCAGCTGGTGCACCCCGTCGGGCATGCGCAGCCGCACGCTGACGTACTGGCCCGCGCGGGCGACCGGGGCGGGCCCGCCGTCGGCGGGACGGAGCAGGAAAGACACCACGTCGGCGGTCTCCTCGTGCCGCTCCACGACCGTCCACCGGCGCCAGATGTCGCCCGGCGCGACGCCCGCGTCGTGGTAGAGGCGCGCCTCCCGCGCGATGAGGGCCCCGGCCATCAGCCAGTACACCTCGTCCCAGGCGGCGGCGACCTCGGGCGTCACCGCGTCGCCCAGCACCTCGGCGATCGCCCCGAACAGGTACTTGTGCACGATCGTGTACTGGTCGTCGGTGACGCCGACGGCGACGTGCTTGTGGGCGATCCGGGACAGCAGGGCGTCCGGGCGGATGTCCGGGTTCTCGAGCAGCGCCCCGGCGAAACCGGCTATGGACCCGGCGAGCGCCCGGCGCTGCGCGCCACTGGCCTGGTTGCCCCGGTTGAACAGGCCGTCCAGCAGCTCGGGCCGGTCGCGGAACATCGAGCCGTAGAAGCGCGTGGTGATCTCGTCGAGCGCCCCGGCCACGGCGGGCAGGGTGGCCCGCAGTACCGCGGCGGACTCTTCGGACAGCATGGGGCCTCCCAAGGGCGGGACGGAGCAGGGGGGTTGGCCGCGGATCCGGTCCGGCGGCAGCATCTGTATAGCAATCCGACCGGGCTGTTTCCGGGGGTAACAGGGGTCCTGGCGGCAACGCGGGACCGTCGTCCCGCCGGAACGGGACCTCCGGCCCCCCGCGGGCACCGCGGGGCAGGGCCGACCGGCCCTGACGCCGGACCCCACCGCCGCCGGCCGGCGTCCCCGGCCGTCCGGCCACCCGGCCGATGCCGTACCGTCACCTTTACTGGACCGTTACCGGTGCGCCGCCGGGCGACGGCGTCGGGACGAGGGGACGGGAGGCACCCGGGTGGCAGGCTCCGAGCGGGACGAGGACGACCGCGTACGGCTACCGCAGCTGAGGCTCGACGAGCTGCTGGAAGAGCTCCAGGCGCGGATCGACGCGGCCCGCGGCACCCGCGACCGGGTGCACAGCCTGCTGGAGGCGGTCCTCTCGGTCGGCCGGGAACTCGACCTGGAGCAGGTGCTGCACAGCATCGTGGAGGCCGCGGCGGCGCTGGTGGACGCGCAGTACGCGGCGCTGGGCGTGATCGGCCCGGACGGCAGGCGGCTCTCCGCCTTCCACACCGTCGGGGTGAGCGAGGAGGCGATCGCCCGCATCGGCCACTACCCCGAGGGCCACGGCATCCTCGGCGAGCTGATCCGCCACCCGGAGCCGCTGCGGCTGGCGAAACTCTCCGACCACCCCGCCTCGTACGGATTCCCGCCGCACCACCCGCCGATGAACACCTTCCTCGGAGTCCCCATCCGGGTCCGCGACCAGGTCTTCGGAAACCTGTACCTCACCGAGAAGCGGGGCGGGGCGCAGTTCGACGAGGAGGACGAGTCGGTCCTGTCCACCCTCGCGGTCGCGGCCGGCGTCGCCATCGACAACGCCCGGCTGTACGAGGAGTCCCGGCTGCGCGAGCGGTGGCTGCGGGCCAACGCCGAGATCACCCACGGCCTGATGTCGGGCAGCGAACGCGGCTCGGCGCTCGCGCTCATCGCGGAACGCGCCAGGGAGATCACCGGGGCCGCCCTCGCCGTGGTCGCGGTGCCCGTGGCCGACACCGACGCGCTGACCGTGGAACTCGCCATCGGACAGGACGCCGAGAGCCACCGCGGGCTCGTCGTGCCCGTCGACGACGGTCTCCTCGGCCGCGCCTTCACCGGCGTCGCACCCGTCACCAGCCCGGACGTCGCCCACGACGACCGGGCCTTCCCCGGTCCCCGAAGGCACACCGGCCTCGGTCCCGCGGTCGCCGTGCCCATCGGGTCGGGCGAGGGTGTGCGCGGCATCCTGCTGCTGGTGCGGAAAACCGGCGGCAACGCGTTCACGGACAAGGAGATCGAGCCGCTGCAGGGGTTCGCCGCCCAGGCGGCCGTCGCGATGGAACTCGCGGAACGCCGCCAGGACGCCGAGCAGATCGCCGTTCTCGAGGACCGCGACCGGATCGCCCGGGACCTGCACGACCTGGCGATCCAGCGGCTGTTCGCCACCGGCATGACGCTGCAGAGCGCCGGCCGGTTCATCGAGCACAAGGAGGCCTCGGAGCGGGTGCTGCGGGCCGTGGACGACCTGGACGAGACCATCAAGATCATCCGGTCGACCATCTTCGGACTGCGCGCGCCCACCGGCCCGGGCGCGGGCGGAACCGGCCTGCGGGCCCGCGCGGTGCGGGTGGTCGGCGAGGCCGCGCCCGTGCTCGGCTTCCCTCCGAGCGTGCGGATGGAGGGCCTGCTCGACACCCAGGTCTCCAGGGAGGCGGCCGACCACGCGGTGGCGGTCCTCTCCGAGGCGCTGACGAACGTCGCCCGGCACGCCCGCGCCGACCGCGCCGAGGTGGTCCTCGAGACCGACGGCCGCGAGTTGACACTGACGGTCGAGGACAACGGAGTGGGCATCCCCGCCGGGGGCCGTCGCAGCGGGCTGCGCAACATGGCGGAACGCGCCGAGCAGCTGGGCGGCACGCTCGACGTCACCGGCTCGGCCGGCGGGGGCACCAGGCTGCTGTGGCGCGTGCCGGCGGGGGAGCGGTAGCCGGCTCCGGCGTGTGTGCCGGGCCCCCGGGGGTACTCCGGTGGTCGACCGCCGGCCGTGCCGGCCCTCCGGCCCCCGGCCGGCGCGGGTCTCACCGTCGGTGACGACCTCGGGACGGACCGCCGCGGGGGCACGGCGCCGCGCGGCACCCACCTGCGGGAGGAGCTCGCAGTGACGGGCTGGACCTGGGAGCACGAGGGGTACGACCCCGCCGACGCGCCCCTGAGGGAGTCGCTGTGCACCCTGGGCAACGGATACTTCGCCACCCGGGGCGCGCTGCCGGAGTGCTCCGCGGACGAGGTGCACTACCCGGGCACGTACGCGGCAGGCATCTACGACCGGCTCACCTCCGAGGTCGCCGGGCGGCACGTCGAGAACGAGGACATGGTCAACCTGCCGAACTGGCTGCCGCTGCGCTTCCGGCTGCCCGGCGGCACCTGGCTCGGTCCCGACGCCGCGACCGTGCTCGACCACGGCGAGACCCTGCACCTGTCCTCCGGGCTGCTGGAGCGCAGGACGCGGTACGGACTCGGCGCGCAGCGGGCGCTGCTGGTGCGCCAGGAGCGGTTCGTGCACATGGCGGACCCGCATCTGGCGGGCCTGCGGACGGAGTTCACCGCCGAGGGCTTCTCCGGCACCCTGGAGGTGGAGGCGGCGCTCGACGGCGACGTCACCAACTCCGGGGTGCCGCGCTACCGGGACCTCGACGGCCGCCACCTGACCCATGTGCTCACCGGCACCACCGCCGCGGACACGGTGTGGCTGCGCTGCCGCACCCGCACCTCGGACATCCGGATCGCGCTCGCCGCCCGGCTGACGTCGCCCGCCCCCGTCACCAACCGGCACGACCGCCCGCGCGCCCTGCAGACCACCCGTCTGGAGCTGGCCGCCGGACGACCCGTCACCGTCGACAAGGTCGTCGCCCTGCACACCTCCCGCGACCCCGCGATCAGCGACCCGCTGCACGCCGCCGTGGACCGGGTGGTCCGGGCGGGCGGCTTCGACGAGCTGCTCCCGGCCCATCTGACGGCCTGGGACCAGCTGTGGCGCCGGGCCGAACTGGACGTGCCCGGTGAGGCGGGCCGCATCCTGCGGCTGCACCTCTTCCACGTGCTGCAGACCCTCTCCCCGCACACCGCGGACCTGGACGTCGGGGTCCCGGCCCGCGGGCTGCACGGCGAGGCCTACCGGGGGCACGTCTTCTGGGACGAGCTGTTCGTCCTGCCGTACCTCAACCTGCACTTCCCCGAGGTCTCCCGCGCGCTGCTGCACCACCGCCACCGGCGCCTGGAACGCGCCCGCACCGCCGCGGGGGACGCCGGGCGCAGCGGCGCGATGTACCCGTGGCAGAGCGGCAGCGACGGCCGTGAGGAGGCCCAGCAGCTGCACCTCAACCCCCGCTCCGGACGCTGGCTGCCGGACCACTCGCACCTCCAGCACCACGTCGGATCCGCGATCGCGTACAACGTCTGGCAGTACTGCGAGTCCAGCGGCGACCAGGAGTTCCTGCACACCAAGGGCGCCGAGATGCTGCTGCAGATCTCCCGCTTCTGGGCCGGCTCGGCCACCTTCGACGACCGGCTGGGCCGGTACCGGATCACGGGCGTGGTAGGCCCCGACGAGTACCACGACGCCTACCCGGACGCCACCGAACCCGGCCTGGACGACAACGCGTACACCAACGTCACGGCCGCCTGGGTGCTCGCCCGCACCCTCGACGTGCTGCGCTCCCTGCCCGAGCCGCGGCGCCGTGAACTCGACCGGCGGACCGGGCTGGACGCGGCTGAGCTCGAGGAGTGGGAGGAGATCTCCCGCACCCTGCACGTGCCCTTCCACCACGGGGTCATCAGCCAGTTCGAGGGCTACGGCGAACTCGCCGAACTCGACTGGCGCGGCTACCGGCACCGGTACGGCGACATCCGGCGCCTGGACCGGCTGCTGGAGGCCGAGGGCGACTCCGTCAACCGGTACCAGGCGTCCAAGCAGGCGGACGTGCTGATGCTGGGCTACCTCTTCTCGCCCGCCGAACTCCAGGCGCTCTTCCGCCGGCTGGGGATGAGCCTGGACGAACGGACCTGGCGGCGCACCGTCGACCACTACCTGCACCGCACCAGCCACGGCTCCACCCTCAGCGGCCTGGTCCACGGCTGGGTGCTGGCCCGGGCCCGGCGTGCGGACGCGTGGAAGTTCTGCCAGGAGGCTCTCCAGGCGGACATCGCCGACATCCAGGGCGGCACCACGGGCGAGGGCATCCACCTGGGCGCCATGGCGGGCACCCTTGACCTCGTGCAGCGCGGACTGACCGGGCTGGAGACCCGGGGCGGAGCCCTGTGGCTCGACCCCGTGCCCCTGCCGGAACTCAGCTCGTACGGCTTCACCCTGCGCTACCGCGGCCACTGGGGCGTCCGGCTGCGGCTGGAGCACGGTCTGCTGGAGATCGCCGTGCCCTCGTCCGGCCGCGCCCCGATCGAGGTGCACCTCCCGGACCGCACCGTGCGCCTGAACCCGGGGGAGACGGACCGTCCGGCCCTCCCGGAGTGACCGCCGGGCCTGATCACTTGTGGAACGTCACGTACCCGTTGCCGTCCGGGTCGGAGCCGCGCTTGGTGTAGGCGTGCACGTCGGCCCGGCTGCCCGTGGGCTTGTAGAGGTAGACCGTGTCCTTGTCGTTGTTCCACATGAAGTTGCAGTTGTCGCGGTACACGACGTTGTTCCCGTCGGAGTCGGTGCCGTTGCCGCCGCGCAGCTTCACGTGGTCGCCGGGCTGGAGGTAGTGGTTGGCGGTGAAGACGAACCTGTTGCCGGCGGCGTCCTTGACGACGTACCCCCTGAGGTTGACCGTCTTCGACGACGAGTAGTTCCTGATCTTCAGGTACTCCTGGTGGGTGTTGCCCCCGGAACACCGGTTGGAGTCGGTCCCGGGCGCGTCGTACTGGATCCCGCTCACCTTGAGCGCGGAGGTGTACTCGGCGGCCTGTGCCGGAACGGCCGTCAGCGCGGCCAGCGCGCCTGCGGCGGCGGTGGTGGCGACGGCGGCGGTGCGTATGCGCATGAACTCATCCCCCCTGTATGGCCCTTCGGTGAGGGCCATGTGGTTTTTCTGTGAAGCCGGATCGTACACACGGCGCCGCGAATCTCACCCACCGGGGTGAGTGCCAGGGCATGCCGTGGACGCGCCGAGCGCCCGTTCGGTCCGGGGAACCGGACCGAACGGGCGCTCGGCGGGGGTGCTTCTGAGGGGGCGGAGGGTCAGGCGCCGCTCTCGCGGAGCATGTCCTCGCGCTCGACGATCTTCACGCGCTCACGGCCCTGCGGCTCGCCCAGCGCCTTCTCCGCGGCGTCCAGGCGGTACCAGCCGTCCCAGGTGGTGAAACGGATGCCGCGCTCGCCGAGGAACGCGTCCACGGCCTCCGGAGCCGGCGCCCCGGGCGTCTGGAGCCGTCCGGCCGCGTAGTCCTCGAGCAGGTTGGCCACGGTCTCGTTGGCGTCGCCCTTGGTGTGGCCGATCAGACCCACCGGACCGCGCCGGATCCAGCCGGTCACGTACGTCGACGACAGGTGCTCGCCGGTCTCCTGGACGACCCGGCCGCCCTGGTCCGGGACCGTGCCCGAGCCGATGTCCCAGGGGAGCTTGGGCAGCTTGTCGGAGAGGTAGCCCACGGCCCGGTAGACCGCGCTGACGTCCCAGTCCTTGAACTCGCCGGTCCCCTTCACGTTGCCGGTGCCGTCGAGCGCGGTGCGCTCGGTGCGCAGGCCCACCACCCGGCCGTCCTCGCCGAGGATCTCCACGGGGGACTCGAAGAAGTGCAGGAACAGCTTGTGCGGACGGTCGCCGGCATCGCGGATCGCCCAGTTCTCGAGGGTCTTGGCGACCATGTCGGCCTGCTTGTTGCCGCGCCGGGTGGCGATCGAGCCGTCGTCGTAGTCGATGTCCTCGGGGTCCACGATGACCTCGATGGTGGGGGAGTGGTCGAGCTCCCGCAGCTCCATCGGGCTGAACTTCGCCTGCGCCGGGCCGCGGCGGCCGAAGACGTGGATCTCCACGGCCTTGTTGGCCTTGAGGCCCTCGTGGACGTTCGGCGGTATCTCGGTCGGCAGCAGTTCGTCGGCCGTCTTGGCCAGGATGCGGGCCACGTCCAGGGCGACGTTGCCGACGCCGAGCACGGCGACCTTCTCGGCCTCCAGGGGCCAGGTGCGCGGCACGTCCGGGTGGCCGTCGTACCAGGAGACGAAGTCGGCGGCGCCGTAGGAGCCGTCGAGCTCGATGCCCGGGACGGACAGCGCGCGGTCGGCCGTGGCGCCGGTGGCGAAGATCACGCCGTCGTAGAACGCGCGCAGATCGTCCAGGTGGATGTCGGTGCCGTAGTCCACGTTGCCGAACAGCCGGATCTGCGGCTTGTCCAGCACCTGGTGCAGGGCCGTGATGATGCCCTTGATCCGCGGGTGGTCGGGGGCGACGCCGTAACGGATCAGTCCGAACGGCGCCGGCATGCGCTCGAAGATGTCGATGGACACACCGGGGTCGGCGGCCACGGAGGACTTGAGCAGGGCGTCGGCGGCGTAGATCCCGGCGGGGCCGGATCCGACGATTGCTACCCGCAGGGGGCGGGGCATGGTCAGGTTCCCTTCGAGCGGTGACAGACGACTCGAGGGGAAGCCTAAACTGAGGCATGCCTTACCTGGTACGCGGGTCCGGTCTATGGGCTCATAAGCCTCCCTTATGGCCTCTCCCCAGGTGCGCTTATGTCGGCGGAATCGGCTGTTCCGCCCAGATGACCTTTCCGGCGGGCAGATAGCGGGTGCCCCAGCGCTCGGCGAGCTGGGCGACCAGGAACAGGCCCCGCCCGCCCTCGTCCGTCATGGTCGCGTAGCGCAGGTGCGGGGAGGTGCTGCTGCTGTCGTATACCTCGCAGACCAGGTGGCGCTCGTGGAGCATCCGCACCTTGATGGGGGCGCCGCCGTGCCGCATCGCGTTGGTGACCAGCTCGCTCAGGATCAGTTCGGTGCCGAACGTCAGCTCCTCCAGTCCCCACTCGGCCAGCTTCCGGGTCACCGCGGCCCGCACCTCGCCCACGGCCGCCGGGTCCGCGGGCACCGGCCACTCGGCGATCCGGCCGGCGGGCAGCGCCCGCGTCCGCGCCACCAGCAGCGCGATGTCGTCGGCGGCCCGCGCCGGCCGGACGGACTCCAGGACGGCCCCGCACATCTCCTCGGGGGAGCCGCCGGCCCGGGACAGCGCCTCGCGCAGCCGCTCCAGCCCGACGTCGATGTCGTGCCGCCGGTCCTCGACCAGCCCGTCGGTGTAGAGGACCAGCCGGCTGCCCTCCGGCAGCTCCCGTTCGGCCGACTCGAACGGCATGCCGCCCAGCCCCAGCGGGGGGCCGACGGGCACGTCCCAGAACTCCACGCCGCCGTCCGGGCCGACCACGGCCGGCGGCGGATGTCCCGCGCGGGCCGCGGTGCAGCGCCGGGAGACCGGGTCGTAGACGGCGTACAGACAGGTCGCACCGGTCACCGGCGCGCTGTCCTCGTCCTGGGCCTCGTCCTGGTCGATCCGGCCGACCAGCTCGTCGAGCAGGGTGAGGAGCTCCTCGGGCGGGAGGTCCAGCGCGGAGAAGTTGTGCACCGCCGTGCGCAGCCGCCCCATGGTGGCCGCGGCGTGCAGGCCGTGGCCCACGACGTCGCCGACCACCAGCGCGACCCGGGCGCCGGACAGCGGCAGCACGTCGAACCAGTCCCCGCCCACCCCGGCCTGCGCGGGAAGGTAGCGGTAGGCGATCTCCAGGGCGTTCTGGTCGGGCAGGCTGCGCGGCAGCAGGCTGCGCTGGAGCGTCACCGCCATGCTGTGCTCGCGCGTGTACCGGCGGGCGTTGTCGATGGAGACCGCGGCGCGGGCGACCAGCTCCTCGGCCAGCGCCAGCTCGTCCGTGTCGAACGGCTCCGGCTTCCGCGAACGCCAGAAGCTGACCACGCCCAGCACCAGGGCGCCGGCCCGCAGGGGCACGGTGATCAGTGAGTGGATGCCGTACTCCATGACCTGCCCGGAGCGCTCGGCGTCCTGCGCGTGCCAGCCCGGGGCGTCCCTCAGCCGGGGCTCCAGGACCGGCCGGCCGATGGCGAGGCTGACGCCCTGCGGCGACGAGGCGACGAACCGGATCTGCCGGCCCCTGGGGTAGAGGGGAGCGTCCTCCCGGATCCCCGTCGACGCCGCGCGCCGCAGCGTGCCGGCCGGGTCGGGGTGGCCGCCGGCCAGTACCGGCTCGAACAGGTCGACGGTGACGAAGTCGGCGAACCGGGGCACGGCCAGCTCCGTGAGCTCCTCGGCCGTGCGGGTGACGTCCAGGCTCGTCCCGATGGCGACGCCCGCGTCGTACAGCATGTTGAGCCGCCGGCGCGACTCCTCGGCCCGGCCGGAGAGGGCCCGCAGCTCGGTGGAGTCGCGGACCGTGGCCACGCTGCCGGGCGGTCCGCCCGCCCGGTCGGTGGGCCGCTGGTTGACCGCCAGCAGCCGGTCGCCGACCCGGTGCACCTCGTCCGTGGCGACCCGGCCCGAGGCCAGCAGCTCGGCGGTGCCGGGATCCAGGCCGATGTGCAGTACGTGCCGGCCCTCGGCGTCCCCGGGCAGCCCGAGCAGACGGTGCGCCTCGTCGTTGGCGAGCAGCAGTGTCCCGTCCTCGCCGACGATGATCACCCCTTCGCGCACGGCGTGCAGCACCGCGTCGTGGTGTTCGTACATCCGGGTCATCTCGTGCGGGCCCAGGCCGTGGGTCTGGCGCAGCAGCCGTCTGCTGACCAGGGCCGCGCCACCGGTGGCCAGGGCGAGCGCGGCGAGCGCCGCGCTCAGCACCAGCGGCAGCTCGTCCTCCGCGGCCACGCCGACGTGCTGGGTGGTGATGCCGGCCGACACCAGACCCACGACCCTGCCGCCGGGATCCTTCACCGGCACCACGGCCTGCACCAGCTGCCCGATGGTGCCCTTGATCTCCTCCACCACGGGCTTGCCGGCCAGCGCGGGCCCGATGGTGCCGACGAACTTCTTGCCGATCCGGTCCGGCTTGGGGTGGGTGTAGCGGATGCCGTCGGTGTTCAGGACCACGACGAAGTCGACGTGCGCCTGCTTGCGCACCGCCTCGGCGCGCGGCTGGAGCACGGCGGTGGGGTCGGGGGAGTTCAGCGCCTCGACGATGCCCGGCGAGTTCGCGAAGGACTCCGCGACGGCCAGCGAGCGACGGCGGGCCTCCTGGGTGCTGTCCTGGCGCGCCTGGAGCACCAGTGCCACCACGGCGGCGATCACCAGCAGCAGCACGATCACCAACTGCAGTACGAACACCTGTCCGGCGACGCTGCCCCCGCCCAGTACCGACCGCGCCGCCGCACCCGGATTCCACCGGGAGCGGCCGTCTCCGCCCTGCCGGTGCCGTGCGGACATCGCGGCGCGGGGCCGCTGGGGCGACCGGGTCCGGGATCGACCCAAGAGTCGGACCATGTGCCATGTCTACACCGCCGGACGACGCGAGGCGAGGGGCGGCGCCCACCTCCGTCACGGCTTCGCGGGTCGCGCGCGGCCGGTCCCCCCGGTGGCCGCGCGCGACCCTCCCCCCGGCGCGCGACTCGTCCCCCGAAGGTCGCGCGCGTTCCCCGGCCGGACGGCCGGGCCCCGGTCCCGGCAGGCTCAGTCGGCCAGTGCGCGGGCCAGCTCCGTGGTGGCGTGGGCGATCTCGGTGTCCGGCTCAGCCAGCAGCCGCTTCAGATCGCCCCTCCGGGCGCGCACCGCCTGCCGGGCGGCGCGCTCCCACACCACCGGGTTCTCACGGCGGTTGAGCAGCTTGGGATACGCGGTGGCGGTGCTCTCCCACTGCCGGGCGTCGGCGATGGCCTTGAGCAGCTGGATGATGCGGACCCGGCAGGTCACGTGCGGCAGCTGGGCCAGCTCCCAGAGGAAGGGGACCGTGGCGGCGGTCGCCTGTTCCGTGACGAAGCCGTACTGGCAGATCCGTTTCCGCAGATCGTCGAGGGCGGCGCGGGCCGTGTCGGCGTCGCCCCAGGCGATGCCGTTCAGCAGGAGGGGGATGGCCGCGGCCGATCCGGTGGAGTCCTGCATGTCGGCCCATGGCACGCGAGACAGTGCCGTGAGAGGCGTGGTCCGTGCCACTCCGGTGGGGGACGTGTGGCGCACAGGGCGCTCGCTGCTCGGCTGTTCCGTAGAAGCGCTGCGCATGGCGTGGGTGCCTTTCCGCGGCAGTCGTGTCAGATGGGGGGGTGGGTCGACAACCTGGCCCACACCGTCTTGCCCGCGGGAGGAGCGGGGGTCCAGCCCCACGCCTCGGACAGGGCGTCGACGATGTGCAGACCCCGGCCGTGCTCCTCGAGGGCGGCACCCGTGCCGGGTGTGCGGACGGGCGGGCGGTCGTCGGGATCGGAGACCGTGAGCAGCAGGTGCGCGGGCTCCAGCCGGAACCCGAGCCGGACCTCCTGCGCACCCGCGCACCGCGGTGCCGCGTGCGTCACGGCGTTGGTGGCGAGCTCGGTGATCACCAGGGTGGCGTCGTCGCAGCGGTGGCCGAGTGACCACCCGCGCAGGGTGTCCCGGGTGAAGGACCGCGCACACGCGAGACCCTCCGGGCCGCACGCGATGTGCAGCGCGGCCGAAGGGGACGCGGCGCCGCCCGGGCCACCCGTCCGTATCACGGCCGCGGCCGACGACCGGAGCAGCGGATGCGCAGGTGAGGGCACGGCATCTCCCCGATGCGACGTCAGGACGGGGCGTCAGCACAGGGGTTGACGCCGCAGCTATTATCCACGCTGAGGGCGCTCGCGTGCAATTGCACGAGAAATTGCGCGAGATTTTTCCGGGCGTGGCGGGGCATCCGCGCGGCGTTCCCGGGGAGACGGCAACAGCAAGGAGACAGCGGTGCCAGGAGTGCGGAACGGAGTGCGGGCCAGCCAGCTGGACGCCCGCTGGATCAAGAGCCGGCACAGCAACGCCGAGGGCAACTGCGTCGAGGTCGCCCCGCTGAACGGCGGGGACATCGCGATGCGCAACTCCCGTGACCCCGACGGCCCCGCCCTCGTCTACACGGCCGCGGAGCTGGCCGCGTTCCTGGCCGGCGCGAAGGACGGCGAGTTCGACCACCTCGTCTGACACACCTGCGACGGGCCGGCGCCGCCCGGCCGGCACCGTCGGCCGTGCGGGTGAAACGGAGCCCAACTCCCCACTTCTTCAGGGGTTTCGCACGCGGATGCGGTGAGGCAGAGTCGGGTGCGATAGTGTAAATCGCCCTTGTGCCGGTCTGCTGGGAGTCAGGATGTCCGCCGCGTCGCGTCGAATCTCCCGTCTGGAACCCTATCTGGACAGGCCCGAACCCGCCCCGACCCTGCTGAAGATGCTCGTCGGCGTGCAGCTGGCGGGCTTCAGGGACGATGCCGGACTGTCCCAGGACCAGGCGGCGCGCTCCGCGGGCTTCAGTGCCGCGAAGCTGTCCCGCATCGAGTCCGGCAAGGGCCGCCGCCCGCCGACCGACGCCGATGTCCGCGCCCTGCTGGAGCTCTACGGTACCGACGACTACGAGGCCTCGGTGCTGCTCAAGCTGCTGCGGCGGGCCGGCGAGCCGGGCTGGTGGCAGCGGTACGACAAGCGGCTGATGCCGGAGTGGTTCGACCGTCTGGTCGGGCTCCAGGAGGCCGCCGCCACCATCCGCACCTTCGAGATCCAGTACGTGCCCGGGCTGCTGCAGACCGCCGCCTACACCCGCGCGGTGGTCGAGCGAGGGCTGCCGAACGCCCCGGCGAGCGAGGTGGAGCGCCGCGTCGAGCTGCGCATGCGCCGCGCCGAACTGCTGATGCGGGAGTCCGCGCCGCAGATCTGGGCCGTCGTCGACGAGTCGGTCCTGCTGCGCGTCCTGGGCAGTCCCGCGGTGATGCGCGAGCAGCTCGAGCACCTGATCACGATGGCCGGGCGGCCCAATGTGACGGTGCAGATCGTCCCGCTGGACGTCACCAACGCGTCGGCTCCCGCCATCCCCGTGACCTATCTGCGCTTCGGCGGGCTGGACCTGCCCGACGTCGTCTACCTGGAGCACATCAGGAGCGCCAACTTCCTCGAGGACCGCGACGAGACGGAGGAGTACCGGATCGCGCTGGACCGTCTCGCCGACGAGGCGCTCAAACCCCGTGACTCGGTGGAGCTGCTGCGCACGACGATCGAGAGGCGGTACGCCGCGGAGTGACCGCGGGCGGACACGCCGACGCCCCCTGCCGGACCGCTCGGGTCCGGCAGGGGGCGTCGCTGTGGCTGCCGAGGCGTCAGGAGGTCACTGCGGGATCCGGCCGACCCCGCCGAACTCGATCCATTCCTGGGTGAGCTGACGGGGCGCCACCTCGGTGTCCGGTCGCCAGGTGGACACCTCCACCAGGCCCGGCTCCAGGACCTCGAGACCCTCGAAGTACGCGTGGACGTCCGCCTGCTGCCGCACGCGGCCCCAGTGCCCCTGGGTCGCCTGGTCCATGAAGTCCGTGACGAACTTGCGGACCTCGGCGTCCTCGCTCACCAGCTGGCACATCACCATGAAGCTGCCCGGCGCGAGCCGTTCACGCACCCGGCGGGCCAGGGCGAGCGGCCCGTCGGTGTCGCTGTCCGGGATGCAGTGGAAGACCGAGTTGAACAGGACGCAGACCGGCTCCGAGAAGTCGATCAGACGCTGGGTCTCCGGGTGGCCGAATATCCCGTCGGTGTCCCGCATGTCGGCCTGGATGACCACGGTGCGCCTGTCCTGCTCCAGCAGGGCGCGGCCGTGGACCAGCACCATCGGGTCGTTGTCGGCGTAGACCACGTGGGTGGTCGGGTCGATGCGCTGCGCGACCTGGTGGACGTTGTCCTGGGTGGGCAGGCCGGAGCCGTGGTCGAGGTACTGCCGTATCCCGTACTCCTGGGTGAGGGTGCGGACCACCCGCTGCAGGAAGCGCCGGTTGTTCAGCGCCAGGCGGCGGGTGCTGGGCACCACCTTGTCGAGTTCCTCGGTCGCCGCCCGGTCCGCAGCGTAGTTGTCCTTGCCGCCCAGGTAGAAGTCGTACATCCGCGCCGCCGTCGGCACGGTCGCGTCGATCTCGGTGGACAGTTGCTTACCGGTGTGCATCGTTCCCCCTGCGGGCCGCACCAACTGGACTGGCTGGACAGGAAGTACATCCTAGGGAGCGCGGCACGGCCCCGGCCAGCCCGTCGGCGAACGTCCCCCGGAACGAACGACGCGCCGACCGCCCGCTCTCGCTCCCGGTGTCCGGCTGAGTGCTCACGGTGAATGCTCGCGCCTCCCTTGCGGAGGCGCTCGCGGGTCGTCCCCGTCGATGCCTGCGCGAGCGCTCGTGCCCCGCTATCGTCGGTTTCGTCCCCACGGGACGTCCGTCGCCGGCGGAGCAGTGGCCGGCCCATCCGCTTCCCCGGGAGGCAGGCACTCATGGACGACTACTACGACCTCGGTCCCTACCGCAGGCCCGTGAGCACGTCCTCCGCCGACGCCCAACTCTGGTTCGACCGAGGGCTGATGTGGACGTACGCGTTCAACCATGAGGAGGCGGTCGCCTGCTTCGAGAGGGCGGCCGAGGCCGACCCGGACTGCGCGATGGCCCACTGGGGCATCGCCTACGCCCTCGGCCCCAACTACAACAAGCCCTGGGACGCCTTCGACGGTGACGAACTCGTCCGCACCGTCGAACGCGCCCACCGCGCGGTGGAACAGGCGCAGGGGAAGGCCGCGCACGCCGCCCCCGTCGAGCGGGCCCTCGTGGAGGCCCTGCGCGCCCGCTACCCGCGGGCCCGCGCCGCCGAGGACTGCTCGGTGTGGAACGAGCCGTACGCCGACGCGATGCTCGCCGTGTACGAGAGCCACCCCGGCGACCTGGACGTGGCCACCCTCTGCGCCGACGCCCTGATGAACCTCACCCCCTGGCGGCTGTGGGACCTGCGGACCGGTCTGCCCGCCGACGGCGCCCGCACCGTGGAGGCCAGGGCGGTGCTCGACGGCGCGCTCGCCACCGACGCCGGCGCCCGCCACCCCGGAGTCCTCCACCTGTACGTCCACCTGATGGAGATGTCCCCCACCCCGGAAGCGGCCCTCACCGTCGCCGACCGGCTGCGCGGCGCCGTGCCCGACGCCGGGCACCTGCGCCACATGCCCTCGCACCTGGAGGTGCTGTGCGGCGACTACCGCCGGGTCGTGTCGGACAACACCGCCGCCATCGCCGCCGACGAGAAGTACCTGGAGCGGGCCGGCGCCATGAACTTCTACACGCTCTACCGCGCCCACAACCACCACTTCAGGATCTACGGCGCCATGTTCGCCGGCCAGTCGCGGATCGCCCTGGACGCCGCCGCGCGGCTCGAGGCCGCCATCCCCGAGAAGCTGCTCCGGGTGCAGAGTCCGCCCATGGCCGACTGGCTCGAGGGTTTCCTGGCGATGCGCGTCCACGTCCTGATCCGTTTCGGCCGCTGGGACGACATCCTCGCGCTGCCGTTCCCCGCCGACCCGGAACTGCACTGCGTGACCACCGCGATGCTCCACTACGCCCGTGGCGTCGCCCTCTCCGCGACCGGCGCCCTCGACGGGGCCGAGGCGGAACGGGACAGCTTCCGCGCGGCCGTGGACCGGGTACCCGGCACCCGGATGCTGTTCAACAACACCTGCCACGACATCCTCGCCGTCGCGTCCGCGATGCTGGACGGTGAACTCGCCTACCGCAAGGGCGAGTACGCCATCGCGTTCGCCGCGCTGGAGCGATCCGTCGCACTCGACGACAACCTGCCCTACGACGAGCCCTGGGGCTGGATGCAGCCCACCCGGCACGCCTACGGGGCGCTGCTGCTGGAGCAGGGCCGCGTCGCGGAGGCCGAGGCGGTGTACCGCGCGGACCTCGGCCTCGACGGCACCCTGCCCCGTCCCCTGCAACACCCGGGAAACGTCTGGGCGTTGCACGGTTTCCACGAGTGTCTGACGCGGACCGGCAAGCTGGGTGAGGCCGCGATCATCGCTCAACAGCTCAAGCAGGCGGCCGCGTTGGCGGACGTCCCGGTCGAGGCTTCGTGCTTCTGCCGGCTGGAGCCCCGCCGCCCGATGGAATCGGACGACGGCCGCCCCTGCCACTGAGGCCGTGTCCCGCCGGACGGCTCAATGGGACTCGACCACCAGCTGGAACGACTTCATGCAGGAGAAGCAGTGCCGGTCCGTCGTGTGCCGCCGGGCCGCCTCCTCCTGTTTCTCCACTCCGCAGAGCGTGGACGTCTTGTCGGGCGTGAGGACATGCCACACCGGTTCCCCCGACATGTCCGCACCGCACCACATCTCGTGCATTGCCAGCTCCCTCCTGGTAGGTATGGGGGCCGCTTCCATACGAGCACGGTGCGGGCCCGGACGGCTCGTCCGGGCCCGCCAGTCGGGTGATGTGCGGGTCCGACATGCATAGCGGACGCGCCGGCGGGATCCTGGAAGGATGAAGGCGCCGATCGTGGTCCACCCGCCGCTCGGATCGGGCGGACGGCGGGTGACGGTGCGCGGCGAGATCGTCGGCCTCGCCAACTCCGACCGGGACGTCGTGGAGTTCCTGCGACGCGCGGGACTGCCGGAGAGCGAGCAGCTGCTCGACGATCCCGCCTGGGTGAAGTGGGTCGGCGGCAGGGCCCACGTCTACGACGCGGCCTAGCGCCGGCCGGGCCCGGGGCCCGCCCCCGCTCAGCGCGGTCACCTCCCGGCCGACTCCGACGGTGACCGCGAGCCCGTCCTCTCCTCCCCGGCACGCCCCCGCACGCGGTGCGTGAGTCACGCCTGTTCCCGCCCCCCGGACCGCCGACGCGGTTCCGGGGGCGGGGGTGCGCGGCCCGGCGCGGCGCACGAGACCGGTGACATTGCCGGTGCCCGCGCCCCCTCTCCTCTCCGACAGTGGCACCGCCAGCCCATCGGCGGCGCCCCCGGCCGGGCACGGCCCCAACCCACGCCAGGACCCCCGTGCACCGGCCGGCCGGCGGCTCGCCGCGACAGAGAGGACCACTCGTCGTGCAGCAGCACCCCCACACCGGCGGACGCCGGACCGGCCGGTTCGCCGCACTGGCCGCGGCCGTCGCCGCGGTCGTCGGTCTCACCACCCTCGGCGGCCCCGGCGCCCACGCGGCGGACAACCCCTACGAGCGCGGCCCGGCGCCGACCGAATCGAGCATCGAGGCGCTGCGCGGCCCCTACGCCGTGTCGGAGACCTCGGTCTCCTCGCTCTCCGTGACCGGCTTCGGCGGCGGCACCATCTACTACCCGACCAGCACCGCCGACGGCACCTTCGGGGCGATCGCCGTCTCGCCCGGCTTCACCGCCTACCAGTCCTCCATCGCCTGGCTGGGCCCGCGCCTGGCCTCCCAGGGCTTCGTGGTCTTCACCATCGACACCAACACCACCCTCGACCAGCCCGCCTCCCGCGGCGACCAGCTCCTCGCCGCGCTGGACTACCTCACCCAGCGCAGCGCGGTCCGCGGCCGCATCGACAGCAGCCGGCTCGGCGTCATGGGCCACTCCATGGGCGGCGGCGGAACCCTCGAGGCGGCCAAGGACAGGCCCTCGCTGCAGGCGGCGATCCCGCTGACGCCCTGGAACCTCGACAAGACCTGGCCCGAGGTCCGCACCCCCACCCTTCTCTTCGGCGCCGACGGCGACACGGTCGCCCCGGTCGCCACCCACGCCGAACCCCTGTACACCGGCCTGCCGTCCTCCCTCGACCGGGCCTACCTGGAGCTGAACGGCGCCACCCACTTCACCCCCAACTCGTCGAACACGACGATCGCGAAGTACAGCATTTCCTGGCTGAAGCGGTTCATCGACAACGACACCCGCTACGAGCAGTTCCTGTGCCCGCTGCCCCGGCCGAGCCTGACGATCGAGGAGTCCCGGGGCAACTGCCCGCACACCTCCTGACGACAAGGCCACAACGAACGGCCCGGTGGCGGTCCGCGCACGACGCGGGCCGCCACCGGCGTTGTGCGGGCGCACCGCCGCACCCCGGCCGCCCTGGGCCGCGGCACACAGGTGGACGCGCTCCCTCCACCTCTCCTTACGCGTGAGTAACGTCGAGTGAATGACCGGACAGACGACCCCACGACGACACGCGGTCCACCGGCTCCTGGACGGGCTGCGCACCGACGGCGGCGTCCACGTCGTGACCGGCGAACCCGGTTGCGGACGTACGGCGTTCCTCGAGTACGCCGCCCGTTCGTTCCGCGGCGGGCCCGTGTGGCACGTCCGCGCGGGCTCCGGGCGATGCGCGCCGCCGCTGAGCGGTCTGCGCACCCTGCTGCGCGCCGCCGGCCGCTCCGGGCCCGCCCCCGGGGGCGCCATGGCGGGGGACGCGCTGCTCGACGTCCTGCGCGCGGCGGCCGGCGCGGCGCCGCCCCTGGTGTGCGTGGACGACGCGCACCTGTGGGACGCCGCGTCCCGCGCCGCGCTCGGGCAGGCGGCCCTGCGGGTGCGGGCGTCGGGGATCCGGGCGGGACTGCTCCTCACGGTCGCCGGACACCGGCCCGTCGACCCGGAGCTGGCGGAACTGCCGCTGCTCAGGCTCGGTCCCCTCGCCCCCGGGGAGGCGGCACGGCTCGTCGACGACACGACCGACGGCGCGGTCGACCCCGACGTCCGCGAGGAGCTGGTGACGGCGGCGGAGGGCAACCCCGCCCTGCTGCTGGCGCTGGTCGGCCGGCTGTCCCCGGCCCAGCTCGGCGGTCGCCGGGCGCTGCCCCGCCCGCTGGCCGACGGGGAGGTCCTCGCCGGGGTGGCCGGCGGGTCCCTGACGGGCGTACCGCCGGACCGGGCCGGCCTGCTGCTGACGGCGGCGGCCGCCGCCCGCGCCACCGGCGAGCCGGACGCCGCCGCGGACCTCGTACGGCGGGCAGCCGGGGCCGGCGGGGACGAACCGCTGCCCGAGGCGCTCGTCCTCTCCGAGGGCCGGATCGGGTACCGCAGCGCGCTGCTGGGCCGGGCGGTGTACGCCGGCGCCCCGCCCGACCTGCGCCGTGCCGCGCACCGCGCACTCGCCGGGTGTCTGCCGGACACCGGCGTGGACGGCGTGCACGCGCTGCTGCACCGCTCCTGGGCCGTCACCGGTCCCGCCCCCGCCCTCGCGGCGGCACTGGCGGCGGCAGCGTCGGACCCGGCCACCGCGCTGCCGCCGGGCCCGCGCCGCAGGGCGCTCGCCCGCGCCGCCGAGCTGACGGCGGACGGCGCGGAGCGGGCCCACCGCTACACCGCCGCCGCCGAACAGGCCGTCCTCGCCGGGCACTCGCCGGAGGCCCTGCGGCTGCTCGACGCCGCCCGGAGCCGTCCGGCGCCCGCCCCGTCCCGCGGCAGCGCGGAACTCCTGCGCGGCGCGGTCCTCCTCGCCGACGGGCCGGTGGACGACGCCCGCGAGTCCTTCCTGCTCGCCGCGGGTCTGCTGGCGGGTGCCGACGACGAGGCCGCCGGCACCGCCGCCCTCGGGGCGGCGGACGCGGCCTGGGCCGCGGGCGACCCGGCGTCCTGCCTGCGCGCCCTCGCCCCCACGGGGGCGCCCCCTTCCGGGCCGACGGCAGGCGGCCCCCGCTCGGTGCTGCGTGATCACCAGGAGGGAATGCGGGCCGTGCTGCTGGGGCGGTTCGACCGGGCCGCCGGGCCGCTGCGGCGGGTGGTCGAGCGAGGACTGGCCTGCGACGAACCCCAGCGGCTGCTGCGGTCCGCCTCCGCCGCCCTCATGCTCGGCGACACGACCGCCGCCCGCCGGGCGGGAGCACGGGCTCTCGCCGCGGCCCGCACCGCCGGTTCCGCCGCCCTCGAACCGAGGGCCCTGGAGTACCTGGCGTACGCCGAACTGCGGTCCGGGCGGCACCAGCTCGCCCGGACCCACGCCGAGGAGGGACTGCGCACCGCACGGCGGACCGGGCAGCGCAACACGGCCGCCCACCACCACGCGGTACTGGCGCTCGCCGCGTCGATCGAGGGAGAGAAGGAGGTCGTCGCCGACCATGTGGCGGCGGCCCTGTGCACCGCCCGCCGGCACGGACTGTCCCAGGCCGCGACGCTCGCCCAGTGGGCCGCGGCCCGCGCCGACCTGGGCGCCGGCCGTCCCCGGGAGGCCGCGGAACGGCTCGGCCCGCTGGTCCGCCCGGGTGCCCGGCGCGGCCACTTCGCGGTCTGGATGCTCGCCGTCCCCTGTTTCGTGGAGGCCGCCGTGCTCGCCGGCCGGCCCGACCTCGCTCCGGAGGCCGTCGAGGACTTCGCCCTGTGGGCCGCCTGCGGGGCCGACCCGCAGGCCCCCGCCCAACTCCTGCGCTGCCGGGCGCTGCTGGCCGGGGCGGACGCGGCCGGCCCGCTGTACCTGCGCGCCCTGGACCGTCACGAGGAGACGGCGGGCGACTTCGAACGGGCGCGCACGGAACTGCTCTGCGGCAAGTGGCTGCGCCGCCGGCGCCGGCCGGGCGAGGCGCGGACCCATCTCGGGGAGGCGCTCAGGGGCTTCGAGGGGTGCGGGGCGCGCCTGTGGGCGCAGCAGGCGGCCGCCGAGCTGCGGGCGGGCGGCGCGGCCCCGGCGGGCGCCGGGGCGGGGGAGCTGTCCCGGCTGACCCCGCAGCAACTGCGGATCGCGCGGTGCGTCGCCCAGGGCGCCACCAACCGGGAGGTGGCCCTGAGCCTGTCCGTCAGCACCCGCACCGTCGACTACCACCTGCGGAACGTGTTCGCCCTCCTCGGCGTCCGCTCCCGGGTCGAACTCGTCCGCCTGGTCGGCCAGACGGAAAAGACCGGTGCACAACTCTAGGGACCGACCGGACGGTATGTCATCCTTCGGGGCAGGACGAGTCCGACGGCGGCCGGCCCACGGGCTCCCCGTACCGGCCGGGCGCCGGTAAGGGGACCGCCGCCGCGCGGGCACCGCCGGGAAGACGACCCTGGGGGAGATGCGCGATGCGACACGCCGTACGACCACGTACCCTGCCGCGTTCCGGACCCATGCCGGCACCGCTGCCCCGGACCCCGCGCGTGCGGTCGCTGATCGACGCCGACGCGCTGCGCGTGCTGCACCGGGCCGCCCGTGTGCTGCTGGACGACCTGCCTCAGCTCACCGACCGGCTGGTCGCCGCACTGCAGGAGCAGGAGCCCGCCTACCGGGCCGCGATCGAGGGGGACGCCACCACGACCTGGCAGGAGGTGCACCGCTCGCTGCGGCACAGCATCTCCTCGCTGCTCGACCCGCGCGGCGCCCGGGACGCGGCCCGCCGCTGCTCCTGGAAGATCGGCGCCACGCGCGCCGAGCAGGGACTGCCCCTGGACGCGCTGCTGCACGCCTTCCGGCTGGGCGGCTCGCTGGTGTGGCAGGGCCTGGTCGACGAGACGTCCAGGGCGGCGCCCGAGGACGTACGGCTGCTGGTGCACGTGGCGTCCGACGTGTGGAACTTCGTCGACGAGCACTGCACCCTCGTCGCGGACGCCTACCGGCAGACCGAGCGGCAACTGGCGTGGCGGCGGGAGAACAGGGTGCGGCTGCTGGCCGCGGCGCTGCTGGACGGCACGAGCCGGATCGCCGACCTGCCCGAGGCCGCGCAGGCGCTGGACCTGCCGGAGCACGGGCGGTTCGCGGTGGTCGCGGTCGCCGGCGGCGGGCCCACCGGTTGTTCCGGTGCCCAGGCGGTCCTCGGTCCGGGTGTGCGCGTGCACTGGCACACCGGTGTGGACGCCGACTACGGCATCGTCCCCGTCGGGGACGGTGAGGAGCCGGTCGTGCCGGAGGAACAGCCGCCCGGAGTGCGGGTGGGCGTCAGCAGCGTCGTCGCGGGGCTGTCCGCCGTGGGGGAGGCGCGGCGGCTGGCGGACACCGCGCTGAGCCTGTGCCCCGGCACGGGCGGCACGATCCGGCTGACCGAGCACCTGCCGGCGGCGCTGGTGGTGTCGAGTCCCGGCCTCGGGGCCGCGCTGGCCGAGCGGCTGCTGGGCCCGCTGGCCCACCTCGAACCCGCCGACGCGGAGGTCCTGTTGGACACCCTTGCCACCTGGCTGGCCTGTGACGGCTCGGCGCAGCGGGCGAGCCGGCGCCTGTACTGCCACCGCAACACCGTCCTCAACCGCCTCCGCCGCTACGAGCAGCTCACGGGCCGCTCCCTCTCCCGCCCCACCGACCTGATCGAAGCCGGCCTCGCCCTGACAGCCCGCACCGTCCTGCCCCACCCCCGCCAAACCTGACCCACCACCCGCCTGCGAGCAGCCGAGGAGACGGAACGCAGCCCCCCACCCCCGACACGATGCCGCGCCCAGCCGCACGCAGCCGCGGGCAGGCGTGTTCCTGACGGGATGGGGGGCTGTCGGGGCCGGTGAGGGGCAGGTCGGGGGGCGCTGTTCGTGCATGGGCACCCGCACAACCCCCGCCCGCCCCCGTTGGTACGCCGCAGCGTGCGGGCGCCGGAACCTGTACCCGTCGCCCGCCCCGTGTTGTCGTGAGGCATCCCTTCCCCCGAAGCCGCAGCCGCCCCGCGCGGCCCGGCCCCGAGGAGCCGTGATGCCCGAAGCACCACCGGACACCCCGCCCGCGCTGCACGTCGAGAACGTCGACGTGGCGTACGGGCGCGCGCTGTCCGCCCTCCGTTCCGTGTCCCTGACCGTGCCGCCCGGCACCGTCGTCGCGCTGCTCGGCGCCAACGGCGCGGGCAAGACGACCCTGCTGCGGGCCGTGTCCGGCACACTGCGCCTGCACCGCGGCGCGATCACGGCAGGCCGCATCCGCTACGGCGACACGGTGCTCGACGGAAAGGACCCCGTCGCGGCCGTACGCGCCGGAGTCGTCCAGGTCCCCGAGGGACGGCGGGTCTTCGCCGGGCTCTCCGTCGAAGAGAACCTGCGCTCCGGCGGGCTCGGCCTCGGCCGGCGCGGGCGCACCCAGGTACAGGAGGCCCGCGACCGGGTCTTCACGCTCTTCCCCCGGCTCGCCGAACGCACCCACCAGGCCGCCGGCCTGCTCTCCGGGGGCGAGCAGCAGATGCTCGCCATCGGCCGCGCCCTGATGGCCGCGCCCCGCCTGCTGCTCCTCGACGAGCCGTCCCTCGGCCTCGCGCCGCAGATGGTGTATCGGATCGCCGAGGTGATCCGCGAGATCAACACCCAGGGCACCGCCGTACTCCTCGTCGAACAGAACGCCGGCATGGCGCTCTCCCTCGCCGACCACGCCCACGTCCTGGAGGTCGGCGAGACCCGCCTGTCCGGCCCCGCCGCCGAACTCGCCCGCACCGACGCCGTACGCCGCCTCTACCTGGGCGAGCCGGCCGAGGACCAGGGGGCGGCGTGACCGACCGCACCACCGCGCCGCCCGTGCTCGACGTGCGGGACGTCACCGTGCGCTTCGCAGGACTCACCGCCCTCGACGGCGTCTCCTTCACCGTCACCCCCGGCTCGGTGCACGCCCTCATCGGACCCAACGGCGCAGGCAAGTCCACCTGCTTCAACGTGCTGTCGGGCCTGCGCCGCCCGGCCTCCGGCACGGTGACGCTCGGCGGCGCCGAGCTGACCCGGCTCGCCCCGCACCGCGTCGCCGCGCTCGGAGTGGCCCGCACCTTCCAGAACATCGTCACCACCCACGGCACCGTCGCCGACAACCTCATGCTCGGTCGCCACGCCCTCACCCGCGCCGGTTTCACCGCCACCGCCCTGCGCCTGCCGGGCGCCCGGCGCGAGCAGTCCCAGCACCTCGAACGGGCCCGCGAGATCGCGGAACTCACCGGTCTCGGCGCCCACTTCGACAGCCCCGTCGGCCTGCTGTCGTACGGCGACCGCAAGCGCGTCGAACTCGCCCGCGCCCTCTGCCTGGAGCCCCGCGTGCTGCTCCTCGACGAACCCGTGGCCGGCATGAACGCCGCCGAACGCGCCCGCACCGCCGAGACGGTGGGCGAACTCCGCGCCGAACTCGGCCTCTCCATCGTGCTGGTGGAGCACGACATGGGCCTCGTGATGCGTCTCGCCGACGACGTCACCGTGCTCGACTTCGGCCGGGCCATCGCCCACGGCACCCCCGACGAGGTCCGGCAGGACCCCGAGGTGCTGCGCGCCTACCTCGGCACCGACGCGACCGGGGAGGACGCGGCATGACGGCATTCCTCGACAACATCCTCGGCGGACTGGCACTCGGCGCGGTCTACGCCCTGGTCGCCCTCGGCTTCGTCGTCATCTTCAAGGCCTCGGGCGTCCTCAACTTCGCCCACGGCTCCCTGCTGCTGTTCGGCGGTTACCTCACCGCCGTCCTGCACGACGACCTGGGCTTCGCCGGGGCGCTCGCGCTGGCGGTCCTCACCACCGCCGCCCTCGCGGGCGCCCTCGACCGCTTCCTGCTGCAACGCGGCGGCCAGGACGCCCACTCCGCCCATGTGCAGACCATCGTCACCATCGGCATCGACATCGTCCTGCTCACCGACCTGGCCCGGCGCATCGGCGGCGACCTGCTGTCCCTGGGCGACCCGTGGGGCGACTCCGTGACCCGGCTGGGGCCGCTGACCGTCGCCGACAGCCGGCTCGCCGCGATCGTGGTGTCGGCCGTGGTCATCGGCGCGGTGTTCGCGCTCTTCCGGTACACCTCCTGGGGGCTGTCCCTGCGGGCGGCGGCGGAGGACCTGGAGGCGGCCGCCCTGATGGGCGTACGGCTCGGCCGGGTGCGCGCGGGCGCCTGGTGCCTGGCGGGCGCGCTCGCCGCGCTGGCCGCCGTGTTCCTCGCCGCGTTCCCCGCGCCCGGACTGGAGCGCACCACCGGCCAGATCGCCCTCAACGCCTTCCCCGCCGCGATCCTCGGCGGCCTGGCCTCCCCGGCCGGCGCCCTCGCGGGCAGCCTGATCATCGGCCTGACCGAGGCGCTCGTCGTCGGCTACCAGTCCGACCTCCACATCCTCGGCGAGGGCTTCGGCGACGTCGCCCCGTACGCCGTGATGCTGCTGGTCCTCCTGGTACGGCCCACCGGGCTGTTCGGCGCGAAGGGAGCGGCCCGTGTCTGACCGACTCCTCGCCGCCCTCACCCGCCGCAGAGCCGCGCTCTTGCTGTTCGCCGTCGTCCTCTGCCTGCCGCCGTTCTACCTGGACGCCTTCTGGCTGCGCATCGGACTGTTCTCCATGGCGGCGGCCATCGGCGCCGTCGGCCTCGCCCTGCTCAGCGGCACCGCCGGCCAGCTCTCCCTCGGCCACGCCTTCTTCCTCGCCGTCGGCGCCTACGGCTACGCCTGGCTCGCGGGCGAACCGGGACCGGGACTTCCGCCGGCCCTCGCCGCGCTCCTCGCGGTACTGCTCGCCGGAGCGGCCGGCGGACTGTTCAGCCCCGTCGCCGCCCGCGTCAAGGGCATCTACCTGGGCATCGCCACCCTCGCGCTGGTCTTCCTCGGCCACCACGTCCTGCTGACCGCGGACTCCGTCACCGGCGGCTTCAACGGCCGCTCCGTGCCCCCGCTGACCCTGGGCGGGTTCGCCTTCACGGAGAGCGACCCCGAACTGACCGTGCTGGGCGTGCCGTTCGGCGCGGAGGAGCGGCTGTGGTTCCTGGGCCTCGCCCTCTTCGCGTTCACCTGGTTCACCGCCCGCGGCCTGCAGCGCGGCCGGCCCGGCCGGGCGCTGGCCGCCCTGCGCGACAGCGAGACCGCCGCCTCCGTGATGGGCGTCGACGTCGCCCGCCACCGCTCCGCGGCCTTCGTGGTGTCCTCGATGTACGCCGGCCTCGCCGGCGTGCTCCTCGCGCTCGCCTTCCGCCGCGTCGTCCCGGACTACTTCTCCCTCGCCCTCTCCGTCGACTACCTCGCCATGATCGTCATCGGCGGCCTCGGCTCCGTCGCCGGAGCCACCGCCGGCGCCGTCTTCGTCACCGCGCTGCCGCTGCTGATGACCCGGTACGCCGACCAGCTCCCGCTGGTGACCGCCCCGGGTTCCGCCGAGGGCGCCGTGGGCCCCACCGAGGCGGCCCGCTACCTCTACGGCGCGGCGATCGTCCTGGTCCTGCTGTACGCACCCGACGGTCTGCACGGCCTGGCCCGCCGGGTCCGGGACCGCGCACGGCGCCGCCGCCCCCGTACCCCCGCCCCGGAGACCGCCGTACCCACGCCTCCGCAACCCTCCGCGCGACCCAAGGAGCACACCCCGTGAACACCACGCACCACAGGCACCGCAACCGG
Source organism: Streptomyces fungicidicus (assembly GCF_003665435.1). Taxonomy (NCBI): domain Bacteria; kingdom Bacillati; phylum Actinomycetota; class Actinomycetes; order Kitasatosporales; family Streptomycetaceae; genus Streptomyces; species Streptomyces fungicidicus. Next base: position 557,869 of record NZ_CP023407.1, on the reverse strand, counting down.
CACCGCACCGCCGGGACCGTCCTCGCCGGCGCCCTCGCCCTGCTGCTCGCGGCCACCGGTTGCAGCTCCAAGGCGGACGACGGCGACAAGGGCGGGAAGGCCGCCGACGGCGTCCGCACCGGCCCCGGCGTCGGCGCCGACACCATCAGACTCGGCGCCCTCACCGACCTGACCGGCCCGTACGCCACGCTGGGCAAGAGCATCGTGCAGGCGCAGCAGATGTGGGCCGACGAGGTCAACGCCAAGGGCGGCATCTGCGACCGCAAGGTGGAGATCGTCGTCAAGGACCACGGCTACGACGTGCAGAAGGCGGTCACCGCCTACGCCGACATCGCCCCGGACGTCGTGGCGCTGCCCCAGGTCATCGGATCCCCGGTGGTCGCCGCCCTGCTCGACGACATCGAGCGGGACAAGATGCTCACCTTCCCGCAGGCCTGGGCGGCCTCGCTGCTCGGCAAGGACGCCATCCAGGTGCTCGGCACCACCTACGACGTCGACATGATCGCCGCGGTCGAGTTCCTCACCCGCACCAAGGGCCTGAAGAAGGGCGACACGATCGGCCACGTCTACTTCGAGGGCGACTACGGCGCCAACGCGCTGGAAGGGGCCACCTGGGCGGCCCGGAAGGCCGGTTTGAAGGTGGCGGGCCAGAAGATCAAGGCGACGGACACCGACCTGTCGGCGCAGGTCTCCGCCCTGCGCAAGGAGGGCGTGAAGGCGATCCTGGTCAGCGCCGGCCCCGCGCAGACCGCCTCCCTGGTCGGCGTCGCCGCCTCCCGCGGTCTGAAGGTCCCCGTCGTCAGCAGCGCGCCCGGCTTCGCGCCCCAGCTGATGAAGACCCCGGCCGCGCCCGCCCTGGCGGCGATGCTCAGCGTGGTCAGCGCCGCACCCGCGGTCAGCTCCGACCTGCCCGGCGTCAAGAGGATGGTGGCGGCCTACGGGAAGAAGTACCCGGACTCGCCCGTCGACTCCGGTGTGCTGTCCGGGTACAACGCCGCCGAGCTCATGGGCGCCGACCTGAAGGCGGCCTGCGAGGCGGGCGGCCTCTCCCGCGAGGACGTGGTCAAGGCGCACCGCGCGCAGACGAACGCGGACACCGGCCTCGGCACCCCTCAGGACTTCTCCGACGTGGACCGCCCCGCGAGCGTCGAGACGTATGTGCTGAAGCCCGACGCCGAGGCGGTCGGCGGTGTGGTCGTCGCGGAGGACGCGCACGCGGCGCCGGGCGTCGAGGAGTACCTCTCCGCGCACTGACACGTCCCGCGAGCCGGGACGCCGGGGACTGACCCGCCCGCCGGCCGGGCGGGTCAGTCCCCGGTCAGTCCCCGGCCGCCTCCGGATCGCGGTCGGAGGACGGCCAGACGTACGGCAGATCGTCCGGCTTCCCGGGGAAGAGGTCCGCGTAGACGGCCGGGTCCTTGCGGACCAGTGCCGAGCGGTGGCTGCGGTGCACCGCGTCGTCCCCCAGCCAGGGCGGCAGCTCACCCGCGTCGGCCAGCTCCCGCTGACCGCGCACCGGCGCGCCGGGCCGCACGGCGGCGAGATCGGCCACGAGGGTGGCGGCACAGCTGTCCTGATGGCCCCGGTCCCGCCAGACCCGGCAGATCTCCAGGCCGTACCGGACCAGGGCCTCCTCGTAGCCGGTCCACATGCGCACCGCGGGATGGCGGCGCCACCCGTAGCCCGGGACGGTCAGCCCCCGCAGCACCTGGAGCGCCTCGACCCGCTGCTTGCCGAGCCGGCGCCGGTCGAGCGCCAGCGCCGACTCGCAGAAGTCGGGGTACGGCAGAAAGGTCTGCATGGGACCGTCCGAACTGTGAGGGTGCCCACCGGGCTCACCGCTCCGCAGTTCCCCGTCCGCGGCGGCCCACACCCGCGCGGCCCGCCGTCGGCTCAGCCCAGCGTGCCCAGACGCGCCTCGCGCCACAGGTCGACGCCGCCCTCGGTGGCGTACTTGTCGATCTCGGCCAGCTCCTCGGCGCCGAAGTCGAGGTTCTCCAGCGCGGCGACGTTCTGCTCCAGCTGCTCAGTCCGGGACGCGCCGATGACCAGCGAGGTGACCCGCGGGTCCCGCAGCGCCCAGGCCAGCGCCATCTGGGCGAGGGTCTGTCCGCGCCGGGCCGCGATGTCGTTGAGGGCGCGCAGCCTGCGCAGCATGTCGTCCGTCAGCCAGGCCGTGTCGAACGACTTGCCCGCCGCCGCCCGGGAGTCCTCCGGGACGCCGTCCAGGTAGCGCCCGGTCAGCATGCCCTGCGCGAGCGCGGTGAAGCCGATGATCCCGAAGCCCTCCTCCTGGGCCACGTCCAGCAGGCCGTCCGTCTCGATCCAGCGGTTCAGCATGTTGTAGGACGGCTGGTGGATCAGCAGCGGCGTCCCGAGGTCGCGGAGGATGGCCACGGCCTCGCGGGTGCGGTCGGCGTCGTACGAGGAGATGCCGACGTAGAGCGCCTTGCCCTGGCGGACCGCCGTGTCGAGGGCGCCCATCGTCTCCTCGAGCGGAGTGGAGGCGTCCAGCCGGTGGGAGTAGAAGATGTCCACGTACTCCAGGCCCATGCGCTTCAGGGACTGGTCCAGCGAGGCCAGCAGGTACTTGCGGGAGCCGCCGCCCTGGCCGTACGGGCCGGGCCACATGTCCCAGCCGGCCTTGGTGGAGACCACCAGCTCGTCCCGGTACGGCGCCAGGTCCTGCCGCATCAGCCGGCCGAAGTTGATCTCGGCGGAGCCGTAGGGCGGACCGTAGTTGTTCGCCAGGTCGTGGTGGGTGATGCCCAGGTCGAAGGCGCGCAGGGCGATCTCGCGCTGGGTCTCGAAGGGCTTGTCGTCGCCGAAGTTGTGCCAGTAGCCCAGGGATAGCAGGGGGAGGTCGAGCCCCGAGCGGCCGGTGCGCCGGTAGCGCATGGTGCCGTCGTAGCGGTCGGGATGGGCGAGGTGGTTCATCGGCTGGTCTCCGGTGGTGCGAGTGGGGCCGGGGGGAACGTGTTGATCCTTGCCACAGTGCCCCCGCCCGATCGGGAAGTCCAACCGATCCCCGCCATGGCATTCAGCAGCACGGCTTCTGAATGGGCGGGCGGCCGGGACGCGGGATTGGAGACCGCGCCGGGGGGCAGTCGAGGCGGCAACGGCAAGAGCGAGACCGCCCTGCCCCCACAAGGAGGTCGACCATGCATCTCCGTACGCTGACCGGCGGCCTGGCCGCTGTTCTCGTGCTCTCCGGCCCCGCCCTCACCGGTCCGGCCGAGGCCGTCCCGTCCGGAGACACCGGTCCGGCGGCCGCCGGGGTGATCACCTATGACACGAGCGGCGCCGCGGAGTTCAAGGCCGCGGTCGACCGGGGCGCGGCGATCTGGAACAAGAGCGTCGAGTCCGTCGAACTGCGTCCGGCCGCGTCCGGGCAGCGCGCCGACGTACGGATCGTGGCGGACAACGGCTGGCCGCGCTCCCTGCCCTCCTCCCTGGGCGGCGGCACCGTCTACCTGGGACGCCAGGCCATGGACCAGGGGTACTACACGGTCCGCGTGACGGCCCACGAACTCGGCCACATGCTGGGCCTGCCGGACCGCAAGCCCGGCCCCTGCTCCAGCCTGATGTCGGGCGCCAGCGCCGGCCTCTCGTGCACGAACCCCTACCCGAGCGCGGCGGAGCGCGCGCAGGTCGAGAAGAACTTCGAGAACGCCCGCGCCGGGGTGCTCATGTGACCGATGTGACTGATGGGACGACTACCGCTATGGTGGTCCCAGGTCACGGCGAAGGAAGCCTCCCGAGCCCGGCTGTGCGTTGGTGGTCCAAGGAAAGACGCCCCGCTTCCTGCGGGGAGATGCAGGTGCAAGGCCTGCCCGGCGCTCATTTCACGAGCCCCGTCCCGGAATCCGGGACGGGGCTCGCGGCATTGCCGGCGGCTGGGGGAGGCACGGGAACGGGCCCCCCGTCGTCCGGCGGGCCCGTTCGCGTCGTGGCGGTCGGTCAGGCGGTGTGCAGCGTCAGCCCGTAGCGGTTGAGGATCTCGTTGACCGGCTGGAACCAGGTCTCGCCCCCGCTGGAGCAGTTGCCCCAGCCGCCGGAGGTGACCCCCTGCGCCTGGTCGCCGCTGATGAACGAGCCGCCCGAGTCGCCGCCCTCGGCGCAGACGCTCGTCTTCGTCATCTGGCGCACCGCGCCCTGGCTGTAGTTGACGGTCTCGTTCTTGGCCAGCACCCTGCCGCAGTGCCAGTGGGTCGTGGAGCCGGAGCGGCAGATCGAGGCGCCGACCGGGGCCTCGGCCGAACCGCGCACCAGCTGGTCCGACACCGTGCCCCAGCCGAGCACGACGGGGACCGTCCACCAGCCGCTGCCCACGTTGACCCAGGCGTAGTCGTTCTCCGGGAACGAGGAGCCCTGGAAGTTGCCTATGTACGAGCCGTCCCAGCCCCTCACCTGCTGGCCCGCCCCGCCGCAGTGCCCCGCGGTGACGAAGCCGCCGTGCACCGAGAAGCCGATGGAGCAGCGGACGTTGCCGGTGTAGTAGGGGTCACCGCCCACGGTGCCTGCGGCGAACGTCTCGGCCTGGGCGCGCACCGTCCGCACGGTGACCGGGCCTGCCTCGCGGGCCTTGGCCACGAAGGCGCGGACATCGTTGTCGCCCCGCCGGTCGCCGACGACGTTCACCACGACCGTGTTGGCGGCCGGGTCCACGGACCAGCTGCTGACGCCGGAGGGCGCGTCGAGGCGGTCGACACGTGCCTTGGCCGCGTCGAGCTGCCGTGCGCTGTGCTCCACGGTGCGGACGGCGGCGCCGGACGCGCGCAGGGCCCTGACCGTCGAGGCGCCCGCGTCCTCGGTGACGGCGACGGTCAGTTTCTCGGTCCCGGTGTCGAACCAGGCCCCGCCGTAGGCGGATCCGGCGGTCTTGCGTGCCTCGGGCGCGAGGTCGGTGGCCTCCTGTTCGGCGGCCAGCCGGTCCACCGCTTCGGCGCGGCTCAGCCCGAAGTCCCGCTGCATCGCCTCCAGCAGGGCGGTGGAGGCGGGCGCGGAGTCGGTGGTGCGGGAGGCGGGGGAGTCGGGGGCGTCCTGCGCGGCGGCGGGCAGGGTGCCGGCCGCGGTCCAGCTGCCGATCATGAGCAGGGCGGCCACGCAGGCATGCGTGAGTCGGGTGCGTCTCATGGAAGGTTGCCCTTCGTCGTTCCAACAAGGTGGGGGTGGAACAACCGCACTGTGAGAGCGCTCTCAAGGTGAGTCGAGCAGAGCTTAGCGAGCTGGCGGTGTCAGGTCTATGCCAATGCGGCACCCAATTCGGCGCGCCCGCCCGGGCCGCCACGACCGCAGGGGCCGGTCACCGCGCGTCCTTCGCCGCCCTCTCCGCCTCCCGTACGGCTTCGCGCGCCTCGCGCCCGGCCCGCTCCAGGGCCTCCGAGGCCGCCCCTTCCCGGGCCCCGGCCTCCTGCCGCTCCCGTTCCGCCCGCTCGAACTCCCTTTGTGCTTCACGGAGTTGCTCCTCCAGGGCCGACACCCGCCGCCCGGCCTCCCGGTGCCGCTCGCGCGCCCGCTCCAGCGAGGCGCCGGCGTCCTCGTGCTCCGTGCGGCGGTCGTGGAGCCGTTCCTCGGTCTCCCGCGCCGCTTCCCTGGCCCGGTCGAGCCGCCGCTGCCGCTCCGCACGCCGCTCGGCCGGCTCGTCCCTCCGCCGCGCCGGGGCGGACGGCGCGCGGGGCGCCTCTCGCGCCGGGCTCTCCGCGGTGGCGGCGAACCCCGACGGAGGGGTGAGCGCGCTCTCCGTACGGCCCGAGTCCCACAGCGCGGCCGCCTCCGGATCGGCGAGCACCGCGCGCAGGGTCGTCTCGACGTCCCGCCGCACCGCGTCCGAGAGCGGATGCCCGGCCTCCCGGGCCAGCCCCGCGGTCTGCCGGGACAGCTACGAGACGATACGCCGCCGCTGCGCGGACAACTCCTTCAGCGCGCTCGGGTCCAGCGTGGCGTGGGCCTCCCGCAGCGCCCTGCCCAGCTCCAGGAACTGCCGTGCCTCGTCGGGCCGGGAGCGCCGCAGCAGGTTCGCCGCCCACGCCGCGAGGGTGGGCCGGCGTGCCGCGTGGAGGCGGCGTGCGTCGTCGGCCCGCCCCTCGGTGCGGGCGGCGGCGGCCCGCTCCTCGCGCCGCGCGACGAAGTCGGACGGCGGCAGCGTGTACAGCTCGTCGAGGACCGCCTCCACCTCGCCGTCCCCGCCGTCCCGTCCGTCCTCGCGCCGCATGATCCCAAGGCTCCACCGAACGGCGGGACGGCGCACATCGGCCGGCCCGCGCGGTGCGGAGGACTTGCCGCGGCGGGCGGCGCTCGGCGCTACGGGGAGATGTGCCGGGCGCACATGTGCGGGGGGGACCCCCTGCTGGCAGACGCGGCCCGGCGCACCCTGACGGGGGGCGGGCCGCGCGGGCGATGACCCCGTCCGGCGTACGCCCGTGTCGGTACGCGGGGTTACTCCCGCCGTGGGATGACCGCACCGGCCGGGCCCGGCACCGTGGGGCGGGTGAGACTCAGCCGCCCCGCACGCCGGGCCCACCTCGTCGTCCACGTCCTCGCCTCCGCCTGCTGGCTCGGACTCACCGCCGGGCTGCTCGCGCTCGGCATCACCGCGAACACCACCGGGTCCCCGGCGATGGCGGGAGCGTCCGTCCGGGCCATGAAGCTCTTCGCGGACTGGCTCCTGCTGCCGGTCGCGTTCCTGACGCTCGCCGGCGGACTCGTGCTGTCCCTGGGCACGCCGTGGGGACTGGCCAGGCACCGCTGGGTGTGGACCAAGTTCTGGCTGACCCTGGCCACGACCACCGCCACCGCCTTCGCGCTGCGGCCCGGCGTGGACGCGGCAGCCGCCGCCGCGGCCGCCGGGCATCCGCTGCCCGACGGCGGAGACGTCCTGATGGGACCCCTCGTCTCCCTGGCGGCCTATGTGTTCATGACGGTGCTCTCGGTGCTCAAGCCGTGGGGTCCCACCCGCCGCGGCCGGCGGCTCCGGGCGGAAGCCCGGAGGCCGCGGACCGCCGCACCGGCGCGGCGCTGAGCGCGGGCGCCGTCACGTCACAGGGTGCGCTCCAGCCGGTCCGCCATCAGCCGGACGAAGCGAGCCGGGTCCTTCGGCCGGCCGCCCTCCGCCAACACGGCGAGCGAGTACAGGAGTTCGGCGGTGTCGGTGAGCTCCGAGCGGTCCTCGCGCTCCCCGTACGCCTCGTTCAGGCCCTTCACCAGCGCGTGGTCCGGGTTGAGTTCGAGGATGCGCCTGGCACGCGGTACCTCCTGGCCCATGGCCCGGTACATGTTCTCCAGCGCCGGGGTGAGATCGTTCGCGTCGGCGACGAGACAGGCAGGGGAGACGGTGAGCCGCGTCGACAGCCGCACCTCCTTGACCTCCTCGTCCAGCCGCTCCCGCATCCAGCCGAGCAGACCCGCGTACTCCTCGGCCTGCTGCTCCCGTTCGCCCTCGCTCCGGTCCTCCTCCCGGGCGCCGAGGTCGATCTCGCCCTTGGCGATCGACCGCAGCGGCTTGCCCTCGTACTCGCCCACGGCGTCGACCCACACCTCGTCGACGGGGTCGGTGAGCAGCAGCACCTCGATGCCGCGCTCACGGAACGCCTCCATGTGCGGGGAGTTGTCGATGCTCTCCCGGGACTCGCCGGTCACGAACCAGATGGCGTCCTGCCCCTCCGGCATCCGCTCCAGGTACTGCCCCAGCGTGACCGTCGCGCCGTCCTCGTGCGTGGTCGTGAACGACGCCACCGCGAGGAGGGCGTCACGGTTGTCGGGGTCGGTGATCAGCCCCTCCTTCAGGACGGCGCCGAACTCCCGCCAGAACGTGGCGTAACGCTCGGCGTCGTTCGCCCTCATCGCCTTGAGCGAGGACAGCGTCTTCTTGGTGAGCCGCCGCTGCATCATCGCGATGTGCCGGTCCTGCTGGAGGATCTCGCGGGACACGTTCAGCGACAGGTCCTGGGCGTCGACGACGCCCTTCACGAAACGCAGGTACGGCGGCAGCAGCGCCTCGCAGTCGTCCATGATGAAGACGCGCTTCACATAGAGCTGCACCCCGCGCTTGAAGTTCTGGTTGAACAGGTCGTGCGGGGCGTGCGACGGCACGAACAGCAGGGCCTGGTACTCGAAGGTGCCCTCGGCGTTCAGCTGGATCGTCTCCAGCGGTTCGCGCCAGTCGTGACCGATGTGCTTGTACAGCTCGTGGTACTCCTCCTCGGACACCTCGTCCCGGGAGCGCGCCCACAGGGCCTTCATCGAGTTGAGCGTCTCGGGCCCGGCCGCCCCGTCACCGTCGCCGGTCTCCCCGACGAGCCTGATCGGCCAGGTGATGAAGTCCGAGTAGCGCTTGACGATCTCCTTGACCGTCCACACCGAGGTGTAGTCGTTCAGCCGGTTGTCGGGGTCGGCCGGCTTGAGGTGCAGGGTGACCGAGGTGCCCTGCGGCGCGTCGTCGGCCGTCTCCAGCGTGTAGGTGCCCTCGCCGCGCGACGTCCAGCGGGTGCCCTGCCGCTCGCCCGCGCGCCGGGTGAGCAGGGTGACCTCGTCCGCGACCATGAACCCCGAGTAGAAGCCGACGCCGAACTGGCCGATCAGCCCCTCCGCCCCGGCCCCGTCCTGCGCCTCCCGCAGTTCCCGCAGGAACTCGGCGGTGCCCGAGTGGGCGATCGTCCCGATGAGCTGCCCGACCTCGTCGTACGACATGCCGACGCCGTTGTCCCGCACGGTGAGGGTGCGGGCGTCCTTGTCGATCTCGAGCTCGATGTGCAGGTCCGAGACGTCGGCGTCGAGCGAGTCGTCCCTCAGCTTGGCCAGACGCAGCTTGTCGAGCGCGTCGGAGGCGTTGGAGACGAGTTCACGGAGGAAGACGTCCTTGTCCGAGTAGACCGAGTGGATCATCAGCTGGAGGAGCTGACGGGCCTCTACCTGGAACTCAAACGTTTCGGTCGGCATGATTCGCGATTCCCTCACTGATCCAGTGATCGCCGGATACTGGCGCGCTCACTCTAGTAAATGCGCGGGGCGGGCCGGCCGGGTTCGCCGCCGCGTCCGGACGGGATCGCGCCACACGCCCCGAGCGGCTCCCACCGGGGGCGTGTCCGTCGTCTCCCCGGGGCCTCCGCCACCCCTCCGAGCAGGGCGGGTCCCCGGCTTCCCTCGCTTCCCGCGGACCACCGGCTCCCGTTGTCGGAGTCACCTGTCACACTTCAATGGCGTGCGGGGGAGCGATGCGGGTAGTCGCGCGGTGTGATCGGGTGAGTGAAGGCAGGACCGGATGGAACCAGTTCCAGTCGACGAGGGGGACACGGTGCCGGGCGCGCCGCGGCTGCGGGCGTCCTACGCGCTGCAGGACGACGGCTCCTGGATAGCGCAGGCGCGACATCTCGCCGCCGCGTTCCTGACCCGGGTGCGGGCCGAGGACGGCCTGGCCGTGTCGACCCGCGCGGTGGAGGTCACCCAGCTCGTGGTCAGCGAGCTGGTCACCAACGCCCGGAAGTACGCGCCGGGCCCCGTCGGACTGGACCTCCGGGTCACCGGCGACGCCGTCGAAGTGGTGGTACGGGACGGCAACCCGTCGCCGCCGACCGCCCGGGCCGCCGACCCCGGCCGGGTCGGCCAGCACGGCCTGGAGATCGTGATGGCCGTCGCCCTGGCCCTGGACGTCCGGCAGGAGCCGGCCGGCAAGAGCATCACGGCCCGTATCTCCCTGCTCGCCTGAGCCCGGGGGGCCCGGCCCGAGGTCCCCGGATCACCCGGTGCCGTCCCCGGCCGCCCGGTCCGCCGCCGGGAGCGGCTGCTCCGTCCAGATGACCTTGCCGTCCGCCGTGTACCGCGTGCCCCAGCGGTCGGCGAACCGGGCCACCAGGAACAGTCCGCGCCCGCCCTCGTCGGTGGTCGTCGCGCGGCGCAGATGCGGGGAGGTGCTGCTGCCGTCGGACACCTCGCAGATCAATGCGCGGTCGCGGATGAGCCGCACGCGCACGGGCGGCGAGGCGTGCCGGATGGCGTTGGTGACCAGCTCGCTGACGATCAGCTCCGTGACGAAGGACTCCTCCTCCAGGCCCCACTCGGCCATCGTCCGGGTGACGGCCGAGCGCACCGTGCCCACCGCGGACGGATCCGGGGGCACGTCCCACGCGGCGGTGCGCCCGCCGCCCAGGGCGCGGGTACGGGCGATCAGCAGCGCGACGTCGTCCCGGGGACGTTCGGGCAGCAGCGCCCGCAGCACCCTGCCGCACGTCTCCTCCGGATCACCGGCGTCCACCAGGGCCTGCCGCAGGAGCTCCAGGCCGTCGTCGATGTCGCGGCGCCGGTCCTCCACCAGCCCGTCGGTGTACAGCGCCAGGCTGCTGCCCGGCTCCAGCCGCAGTGTGGCCGTCTCGAACGGCATGCCGCCGAGCCCGAGGGGCGGGCCCGCGGGCACGTCGATGAAGCCGGCCCGTCCGTCCGGACCGACGACGGCGGGCGGGAGGTGCCCGGCGCGGGCCAACGTGCACCAGCGGGTCGACGGATCGTAGATGACGTACAGGCAGGTCGCCCCGGTGACCGGCGCGGCCTCGCCCTCCGCGTTCTCGGCCAGGTCGATCCGGGTGACCAGTTCGTCCATGTGCCCCAGCAGTTCGTCGGGCGGCAGGTCGAGGGTGGAGAAGTTGTGCACCGCCGTGCGCAGCCGTCCCATGGTGGCGGCGGCGTGCAGCCCGTGACCGACCACGTCACCCACCACCAGGGCCACCCGGGCGCCCGGGAGCGGGATGACATCGAACCAGTCGCCGCCGACCCCGCCGTGCCCCTTCTGCGCGGGCAGATAGCGGTGCGCGACATCGAGGGCGTTCTGCTCCGGCAGCGCGCTGGGCAGCAGACTGCGCTGCAGGGTGTCCGCCATGGCGTGCTCACGCGTGTAGCGGCGGGCGTTGTCGATGCTGACCGCGGCGCGGGCCACCAGTTCCTCGCCCAGCGCCACGTCGTCCGTCTCGAACGGCTCGGGCCTGCGCGAGCGCCAGAACGTGACCACTCCCAGGACGACGCCGCGGGCGCGCAGCGGCACCGCGATCATCGAGTGGACACCGGCCTCGACGAGCTTGTGGGCGCGCTCGGGGTCCGGCTCGTGCCATCCGGCGAAGCGCGTCATGTCCGGTTCCAGGACCGACCTGCCGGAGCGGAAACCGGCGGCCTGGGGCGTGGCGGGGGTGAAGTGGATCAGCCGGCCGAGCGGGAAGAACGGCACGTCGTCGCGGACGCCCCGGAAGGCGACCCGGCGCAGCGAGGTGTCCGCCCGTGCGGGCTCCTCGCCCCGCAGCACGGGCTCCGACAGTTCGACGGCGACGAAGTCGGCGAACCGCGGCACGGCGAAGTCCGCCAGCTCCTGACAGGTGTACACGACATCGAGGCGGTTGCCGATGCGCAGGCCGGCGTCGTAGAGCAGCCGCAGGCGCTGCCGCGCCACCACTGCCCGGCCCTCCAGCGCCTGGAGCTCGGTGGTGTCCCGCAGGGTCGCCACGGTCCCGGACGGCCCGCCCTCCCGGCCGGTCGGACGCTGGCTCACGGCCAGCAGCCTGCCCCGCGCGACGTGGACCTCGTCGGTGGCGCTGCGGCCCTCGGTGAGCAGCCGGGCCAGCTCGGGGTCGACGCCGGCCGTGGCCGCCGTGCGGCCCTCCACGTCCGCGGGGAGGTCGAGCAGCCGGCGCGCCTCGTCGTTGGCCAGGACCAGCCGTCCGTCACCGTCGACGATCAGTACCCCCTCGCGCACCGCGTGCAGCACGGCGTCGTGATGCTCGTACATCCGGGTCATCTCGGCCGGTTCCAGTCCGTGGGTCTGCAGTCGCAATCGCCTGCTGACCAGGCCCGTGCCCAGCACGGACAGACCGAGGGCGACGCCCGTCGCGCTGAGCAGGAGCGGCACCTGGCCGTGGGCGGTGTCGTTCACGCGCTGGACGGTGATGCCGGCGGAGACCAGTCCGACCACGGCGCCGTCGGGGGCGGTGACCGGCACCACGGCCCGTGTGGACGGCCCGAGCGTGCCCGTCACGGTCTCCCGGACCGTGCCGCCCCGCGCCGCGGGCCCGATGCTGCCGATGTAGCGCCGGCCGATCTGGGCCGGATCGGGGTGGGTGTAGCGGATGCCCTCCGGGGTCATCACCACGATGAAGTCCACGTGGGACGCCTTGCGCGCGGCCTCGGTCCGGGGCTGCAGCACGGCACTGGGGTCCTCGGCGGACAGCGCCGTCCGCACGCCCGGCGCCTGGGCGAAGGTCCGCGCCACGGCGAGGACCCGGTTGCGGGCCTCACGGTCCGTGTCGGCGCGCGCCTGCAGGAGGAGGGCCGCCGCCGCGGCGAGGGCGAGGAGGAGCACGATCACCACTTGCAGGGCGAAGACCTGCTGGGCCAGGGGACGCGCGGTCACCGCCGTGCGGATGCGGCCGAAGAATCCGGCCATGTCCCTTTTCTAGCACCGCCTTGCGGGAGGGCGCGAACGCTTCGGCGGAGCCGGTGCCGTCGCGGCGGCGCGGGCCGGCCGTCAGCCGTAACGCTCGAGGAGCGCCGCCACGTAGGTCTCCAGCCGGTCCGCCAGGACCCCGGCCGTCAGATCGGTGCGCCCCAGCTCCCGCCAGGGCACGGCGACCTTCTCCGCGTCGGGGGCGAAGGCCAGGGCGTCCAGCAGCCGCCAGTGGAGGTGGGCGCGGCCGTCCTCGGCCAGGGTTCCTCCCGCGGCGGTGTACCGGTCGGCGAAGCGCATGCCCGCGGGGACGCCGTGCAGCAGGGCGAGGGCCGTCGAACAGTGCGCCACGTCCAGGTCGGCAGGCCCCCAGGACGTCTCCACCCAGTCGACGACCCCGCTGATCCGCGGGCTCTCGCCGGCCTCGTCCGAGAAGAGCACGTTTCCGGGGTGGAAGTCCCGGTGCAGGAAGACACCCCGGTACTCCGGCGGGTCGCGGCGGATGACGTCGACGGCGTGCCGCCACAGCTCCGGCCGCCGGGTGTCCACGGGCGGGGTGACCCGCTCGGCAGAGGTCCACGCCTGGTAGCGCCGGGGCCTGGCCGCGCCGGTCACCGGTACCCGGTGGACGCCGGCCAGCTGGCCGGCGAGCAGCCCGGCCCGCTCGTCCGCGCCCTCGTCGTCCATCCGTACCGTCCCGGGAAGCAGGGACATCAGCAGGGAGGGGTGGTCGCAGTGCCGGGCCGTCGCGTCCACGGCGACGAGTTCGGCGGCGGGCACCGCGGTGTCCGCCAGCAGCGTCAGGACGTCCGCCTCACGGTTCAGCAGCCCCTCCGCGTGCCGTACGAAGAAGGGCTTGACGAACGACCGCAGTACCAGGGACCGCCGTCCCGCGGGCCCGGCGATGTCAAGCCGGCGCATCTGAGAGGTCCAGCCGCCGCGCAGCCGCACCACGTCCTCGACGCGCTCTCCCGCGGTGAGCGCCTTCTGTACCCAGACCCGCGTGGTGTCCGTCAGCATGCGGGGGAGACTATCCGGCCCGCCGTCCGGCCGGGCGGGCCCGGCCGGAACAATGGTGTTCCCGGCGCGGTTCTCAGTGGTGGACGCCGCAGGACATCCGGGAGAAGGGCGAGACGAGATGACCAGGAACGAGGAGAGGGCGCTGCTGGCGGGCGGCTGCTTCTGGGGCATGGAGGAACTGATCCGCACGTTCCCGGGCGTGGTGCGCACGCGGGTCGGCTACAGCGGCGGCGACGTGCCGGACGCGACCTACCGCAACCACGGCACCCACGCCGAGTCGATCGAGATCACCTACGATCCCGCCGTCACCGACTACCGCACGATCCTGGAGTACTTCTTCCAGATCCACGACCCGACCACGAAGAACCGGCAGGGCAACGACATCGGGACGAGCTACCGCTCCGCGATCTTCTACGCCGACGACGAGCAGAAGCGCGTCGCCGAGGAGACGATCGCCGATGTCGACGCCTCGGGGCTGTGGCCGGGCGCCGTGGTGACCGAGGTGTCGCCGGCCGGCCCGTTCTGGGAGGCCGAGCCGGAGCACCAGGACTACCTCCAGCGCTACCCGGACGGCTACACCTGCCACTTCGTGCGCCCCGGCTGGCGCCTGCCGAAGCGCGCGCAGGCCTGATCCGGTTCCCGGCCGCCCCGGGCGGGGCGGCCGGGCCGGAGGTCAGCCGAACTGGCCGGGCCGGTAGCCGCCGGCCGGCTGCCGGTTGATCACATTGATGCGGTTGTAGGCGTTGATGACGGCGATCAGCGAGATCAGTGCGGCCAGCTGGTCCTCGTCGTAGTGCTTGGCGGCGTCGGCCCACGCCTCGTCGCCCACGCCGCCCGCCGCGTCGGCGATCCGGGTGCCCTGCTCCGTCAGCTCCAGCGCGGCGCGCTCCGCCTCCGTGAAGACCGTGGCCTCCCGCCAGGCGGCGACCAGATGGAGCCGCACCGCGGTCTCCCCGGCCGCGGCGGCGTCCTTGGTGTGCATGTCGGTGCAGAAGCCGCAGCCGTTGATCTGGCTGGCGCGGATCTTCACCAGCTCCTGCGTCGCGTGCGGCAGTCCGGAGTCCGTGACCGCCCTGCCCGCCGAGTTGATGTGCCTCAGCACCTTGGCCGCGAGGGGGTTGGCGAAGAAGTCGAGTCGCGCTTCCATGGGGTCTCCCTGGTCGGTTCCTACGGTGTCGCAGCACTGACGGACGGGCCCCGCCGAGTGTGACCGGAACACGGGTGTGACCTACGTCTCCCTCCTTCGCGGCCCTGTGCGGCGTGACGTTCCCGGGGTGCCTGACGACCGATAACCTGGCCGGATGGACGGGGAGCGGAGCGCAGGTGAGTGAGCGTCGGGAACGCGACTGGGCGGACATGACGCCCGGCGACTTCGACCGCGACGCCCCGCTCTGCCTCAACGTGGGAACCGGCCCCGTGGTGGTGCCGGCCGAGCCGGACGAGTACGGCACGGAGCCGCTGTTCGGCGAGGAGGCCCCCGCGCGGCGCCCGGCCTCCCGCGGCGCCCCGCGCCGGACCGCCCCCGCCGAGCAGGGGCAGTTGTTCTGAGACCGGCGCGGGGCCCCGTCACGCTCAGGGGAAGCGCGTCACCTTGGACGGGACGGTGTTCGTCCCCGACGTGGGCGCACCCGTGTCGTTGATGACATGGCGGTACTGCCCCTTGCCGCCGAGCGAGATCACCTGGAGGTGCCGCCCGGCCGCCGCGGCGGCGAGCCAACGGGGGCGCGGAGCGGGCCGCCCGGCCGCGTCTCGCCGCCGGCACCCCCGGCCGCCGTACAGTGGCGAGGACGGCCGTGGCCGGCCGGGTTCGGGGGAATCCGGCCGGGGCGGGCGTTCCGTACCGTCTCCGTGCCCGAGAAGGCGACCAGCACATGCGCCACCGGTCCTCCTCCGACCACGGCCCCCAGGATCCGCTCTTCGGGCTCGACGAGCTGCCGCGGGCGGCCGGGGCCGAACCGGCCGGAACTTCGGCCTTCCGGGACTCCGCGCAGGCACGCCGGCTGCTCGCGATCCGGGAGATCCACGCCGAACCGGCCGCCGCCGCCTCGCCCCGCGGACAGCAGATCCTCGCCCGGTTCCCCGGGGCCCGGCTGATCGAGGTGGACTCCCACTGGCGCATCCCCGAGCTGCACGGCAACGAGGGCAGCGCCGACCGCTGGATGCGGATCAAGCGGGAGACGCTGGTGCTGGGCGTGAAGAAGACCCTCACCACCCGCCCCAACGGCCGCTCCGCCGACTGGATCGCCCCCGGCCCGTCCAACGGCTGCGCCCTGTCCTGCGTGTACTGCTACGTGCCCCGCCGCAAGGGCTTCGCCAACCCGATCACCCTCTTCACCAACATCGACCGGATCATCGCCCACCTCGGACGCCATGTCGCCGCCCAGGGCCCCAAGACGGAGCCCAACCAGTGCGACCCCGAGGCCTGGGTGTACGACATCGGGGAGAACGGCGACTGCTCCGTGGACGCCCTCGTCTGCGACAACACCGCCGACCTGGTCCGCGCCTTCCGCGACTGGCCCACCGCGAAGGCGTCCTTCGCGACCAAGTTCGTCAACCCCGATCTGCTGGACCTCGACCCGCGCGGCCGTACCCGCGTGCGGTTCTCGGTGATGCCGGCCGAGGACTCGCGCCTGCTGGACCTGCGCACCAGCCCGGTCGACCGGCGGATCGCCGCCGCCGCGGACTTCCTCGACGCCGGCTACGAGGTGCACTTCAACCTCTCACCCGTCGTCATCCGCCCCGGCTGGCAGGACGCGTGGGCCGAACTGCTGCGGCACATGGACGACGTGCTGCCGCGGCGCGTCCAGCGGCAGGCGCTGGCCGAGGTCATCATGCTCACCCACAACGCGGACCTGCACGAGGTCAACCTCCGCTGGCATCCGCGCGGCGAGGACGCGCTGTGGCGGCCCGCCGAGCAGGAGACCAAGCGCTCCCAGAACGGCGCGCTCAACCTCCGCTACCGCGCCGGCACCAAGCGCCGGGCGCTGTCGGAGCTCCGCGACCTGGTCGCCCGCCACGCGCCGTGGCTCGGCATCCGGTACGCGTTCTGAGGGACCGGCCGGAACGCCTTCCCGCATTTCCGCAGGTAACCCCTGGACAACATGAATTAAGGGTAGGCTAACCTTGCCTCGTGATTCCTGGTGAAGACGCGGCACGGCACCCCCGTGGCCACGAACTGACGGCCACCGACGTGACCGTGGCGTACGACGGCGCGGACGTCGTGCACGACGCGGCGCTGACCCTGCGGCCCGGCGAAGTGACCGCCCTGGTGGGCCCGAACGGCAGCGGCAAGTCGACGCTCCTGCGCACCGTCGCCCGGCTGCAGCACGCGCGCCGCGCCACGCTCACGCTCGACGCCGGCACGGACGCGCTGGCGCTCGGCCCCCGGGAGTTCTCCCGCCGCGTCGCCCTGCTGCTGCAGGCGCGCCCCACACCCAGCGGCCTCAGCGTGCGGGACGTCGTCGAGTTCGGCCGCTACCCGCACCGGGGCCGCTGGGGCGGCGCCGACCCCGGCGGCCGGGCCGCGGTGGACCGCGCGCTCGCCCTGACCGGCGTCGCCGAACTCGCCGACCGTGGGGCCGAACACCTCTCCGGAGGACAGCTCCAGCGCGTGTGGCTGGCCGGCTGCCTCGCCCAGGAGACCGGCGTCCTCCTCCTCGACGAACCCACCACCTACCTCGACCTGCGCTACCAGGTCGAACTCCTCGACCTCATGCGCGACCTGGCCGACGACCACGGCATCGCCGTCGGCGTCGTCCTGCACGACCTGGACCAGGCGGCGGCCGTCGCCGACCGGATCGTGCTCCTCGCCGGCGGACGCGTCGTCGCCGAGGGCGTACCCGAGGACGTCCTCACCCCGGAACTCCTGACCGAGGTCTACGGGATCCGCGTCGAGGTCGACCCCGACCCCCTCACCGGCCGGCTGCGCACCCGCGCGCTCGGCCGCCACCACACCCGAAGCGAAAGGCTCAGCACCACCTCATGAGACGCCTCCTGTTCACCGCACCCCTGGCCACCGCCGCCGCCCTCGTGCTGGCCGCCTGCGGCACCACCGAACCCGCCGCCGACGACGCCAAGGAGTCCACGGAGGCCATCACCCTCACCGACGCCTCCGGCGCCGAGGTGGAACTCGACGGCCCCGCCGAGAAGGTCGTCGGCACCGAGTGGAACGTCGTCGAGCACCTGGTCTCGCTCGGCGTCGACCCCGTCGGCGTGGCCGACGTCAAGGGCTACAAGACCTGGGACGCGGCGGTGCCGCTGAAGAACGAGCCCAAGGACATCGGCACCCGCGGCGAGCCCAGCATGGACACCATCGCCTCGCTGAAGCCCGACCTCATCGTCGCCACCACCGACCTCCAGCCCAACGCCCTGAAGCAGCTGCGCAAGATCGCCCCCGTCCTGGAGGTGAAGTCCGCCGACGCCGCCGACCCCATCGGGCGGATGCTGGAGAACGTCGACCTCATCGCCGAGGCCACCGGCACCACCGAGCGCGCGGCGACGCTGAAGAAGGACTTCGGGACCACGCTCGCCGAGGGCCGGAAGGCCCTCGCGGACGCCGGCCTGGACGGCGCGGAGATCGCCTTCGCCGACGGCTACGTCGCCTCCAACCAGGTCTCCCTCCGCCCCTACACCTCCGGTTCGCTCATCGGCGCCGTCAACGAGCGGCTCGGACTGAAGAACGCCTGGAAGCAGAAGGGCGACGAGGCCTACGGCCTGGCCTCCACCGACGTCGAGGGACTGACCGGCCTGGGCAAGGTCCAGTTCGTCTACATCGGCAACGACGGCGACGAGAGCAGCGACCCCTTCGCCAACGAGCTCGCCGGCAACTCCGTGTGGAAGTCGCTGCCGTTCGTGAAGTCCGGTGACGTGCACCGGCTGGACGACGGGATCTGGATGTTCGGCGGCACCGGCTCGATGGAGCGTTACGCCGCCGCCCTCGTCGCGTCGCTGACGAAGTAGCGCGATGGCCGTCACCGCCACCCCTCCCACCGCCCGTCCGGCGACGGTGTCGTCCCGGACGGGCGCGGCCGCGGTGACGACCGCGCTCGTGCTCCTGGTCGCCGCGTTCGCCGTCGTCGACATCACCCAGGGCACCGCCGCGGTCGGCCCGGCCGAGGTCCTCAAGGCCCTCACCGGACGGGCCGACCCGGCCGACGCGTCCGTCGTCGTCGCCTCGCGGCTGCCCCGGGCGGCCGCCGGGCTGCTCGTCGGCGCGGCGCTCGGCGTGGCCGGCGTCGCCCTGCAGGCCGTCAGCCGCAACGTCCTCGCCTCACCGGACACCCTCGCCGTCAACGCGGGCTCCTACCTCGCCCTCGGCATCGCCGCCGTCACCGGGGTGTCGCTGCCGCTGTTCGCCTCCTCGGGCGTCGCCTTCGCCGGCGGACTCGCGGCGGCGGCCGTCGTCCTCGGACTGTCGGGGCTCGGCGCGGGCACCGTGCGCCTCGTGCTGGCCGGCACCGCGCTCGCCCTCGGACTCACCGCCGTCACCGAGGGATTGCTCCTGCTGTTCCCGCAGCAGACCGAGGGCCTCTACCAGTGGAACCAGGGCAGCATCGGCCAGAACGGCTTCGACGGCGTCCTCGGGATGCTGCCCGTCGCCGTGGCCGGCATCGTCGGCCTGCTGCTCGTCGCCCGCCGGATCGACGCCCTAGCCCTCGGCGACGACACGGCCCGTGGACTCGGCGTCCCGGTGCGCGCCACGCGCGTCACCGCCGTCGTGCTGGCGACGCTGCTCTCCGCCGCGGCCGTCACCCTCGCCGGCCCGATCGGTTTCGTCGGCCTGTGCGCGCCCGCTCTCGCCCGCCCGCTCGCCCGCTGGTTCCGGGGGCTGCGGCGGCTGCGGTCGGCGATGCCGGTGGCGGGACTCGTCGGTGCGGCGCTGGTGCTCGGGGCGGACGTGCTGCTGCGGGCGTTCGTCGACGCGGACACCGCGGTCGCCGTCCCCACCGGCGTCGTCACCAGCCTCGTCGGCGCGGTGTTCCTGGTCGTGATGGCGGCCCGGCTCCGCGGCACCGGCGGCGCCGCCGCGCCGGACCGGCTGCGCATCCGCAGCCGCGCCGTCTTCCTCACCACCGTCGTCGTGCTAGTGCTCGCGCTCGCCGGCGTCACGATCGCCGCCGTCCTGCTGGGCGACAGCAAACTGCTGCTGGGCGACGTGGTCAACTGGGCGCAGGGCAGGGCCGGTCGCACGGTCTCCTTCGTGCTGGACACCCGGATGCCGCGGGTGTTCGCCGCGCTTCTCGCCGGGGCGGCGCTCGCGCTGGCCGGCACCCTGGTGCAGGCCGTCACCCGCAACCCGCTGGCGGAACCAGCCGTCCTGGGCGTCTCCGGCGGCGGCGCGCTCGGCGCCGTGATCCTCGTGACGACGGTCCCCGTCGCCGGTGCCTGGGGCGTCGCCGGGGCGGCCTTCGCGGGGTCGGCGGTCACCGCGGTGGTGGTGTTCGGCCTCGCCGCGCGCGGCGGCTACCAGCAGAACCGGCTGGTGCTCGTCGGCGTCGGCGTCGCGGCCGGTACGACGGCGCTGATCAGCCTGCTGATCGTGCTCACCGACCCGTTCAACGCCACCAAGGCCCTCACCTGGCTGTCGGGTTCCACCTACGGCCGGACCATGCCCGACGTCCTCCCCCTCGCCGTCGTCCTCGCCGTCGGCGTCGCCGCGGCCGGGGTGCGGCACAGGGAACTCGACCTGGTCTCCCTCGACGAGGACACCCCCCGGCTCCTCGGACTCGACCCGGCACGCGGGAGGCTGGGGTTCCTGGTGCTGGGCGTGCTGCTCAGCGCCTCCGCCGTCGCCGCCGCCGGCACCGTCGGCTTCGTCGGCCTGGTCGCCCCGCACGCGGCACGCGCGCTCGTGGGGCGCCGGCACACCCGTGTCCTCCCGGTCGCGCTGCTCCTGGGGGCCGTACTGGTGTGCGCGGCCGACCTGCTGGGCCGCACCGTGATCGCGCCTGCCCAGTTGGGCGCCGGTCTGATGACGGCCGTGATCGGCACGCCGTACTTCCTGTACGTGCTGGTGCGCAGCCGCCGGTAGCCCCGCGGGGACGCACCGCCGGGCGCCGCCGCCAGGCCCCCTCGGGCCCGGCGGCGGCGCGGTCTGCGGCAGGCTCAGCCGAAGGCCTTGACGGCCTGGTAGTACGTCCACGCGGTGCTGTTGCAGGTGGTCTTCGTGGCGCCGCCGTAACCGTTGCAGACGCGCTTGAGGTCTTCGTAGAAGGCGCTGTCTAGCCGTGACTTGTTGGCGCTGAAGGAGCCCGCGGCCTTGTAGTTGCGGTAGCCGAAGTCATGGCGGGCGCAGGCGCCCGAGAACGGGAAGCCGAAGGGGTTGTCCGGGGAGGAGGAGCAGTAGTCGGTGGACCAGTCGAACTGGTAGGCGGACCAGGCGGACTTGTTGGCGCGGGCCGTGTTCCAGGCGTTGTAACTCGACGCGCTGGTCTGGGTCCAGCTCGAGAGGACCTGGGGCTTGTCGGCGGGCACGGCGCCGGCGGTCGTGGCCGTGGCGACGACACTGGCCAGTGCCACGGCCGGGGCGGCGAGCGCGGTGGCGAGTCTGCGGTGCATCTGTGACCTCCATGGGTCCGCGGCCCGGCCATCGGACCGCAGGTTCATGACAAGATGCCCATGCGGGCCGGCCTTTCACACCACGCGTGGCCAACGAGCCGTGAACTCTTCGTAGCGACCCCTTTCTCGACCGGTGAGCGGTAAAGCACCTGACAGGCCGTGGAGCGGCGGGCTAACCTCGCCGCGATGACCACTCACTCCGTCCTCAGATCGGGGGTCCCGTCCGCGCAAGGTGAGTGCTGATGCACCCACACACCGCGAACGGGAATCCCCGCCTTTCCCTCTGGCGGCGCGTACGCGAGTACGCCGTGCCGCCCTCCATGATCGAGACCGCGACCGCCCGCCGGGGGACCGGCGACTGGGCCGGCGCCTGCGCCGCAGCGGGTATCGACGTCGACCTCCGACTGCGCACCCTGGCCCGCACCCACGGACGTGACCTCGCGGCCCGAGTCAGGTCGGATCTACGGCACTTGGCGCCCGATCTGCTGCGCTGGCACATGCCGAGAGTCGCTCCCGACGGACTGCTGCGCCCCGGGCTCACCGTCGCCCTGGCCCGCTACGGGCACGAGGATCCGGTGCACCTCGTGGTCCGGACGCCACCCGCGTGGGCGGACGGCGGCCAGCGGATCAGCCTCGCCCTGTGGGACACCGGCCGGCTCGGCGCGGCCGCCCGGCACCATCCGCATCCGCGTCCCGCTCCCCGGTTCCGCCTGGACCTGCACCGCCATCTGTGGGACGCCCGCAGAACCGGCGAACTAAGGGCCCGCACCGGCGTGGGCCGGCCGACGACCGGACCCGAGCCGCCCGGACCGGAACTCCTCCCGCCCGGACACCACTGCGCGGTGGACCGCTGGGCCGACGAGGCCCGGATCGTCCTCCACGACGCGGGGCGTACGGCCGGCACCGTCACCGTCCGGATCGACGCCGCACACCGGCTGCTCCTGACCGTCGCCGACGACGGCGGTGACGAGGGGCCGCGGATCACGCCGACCGGCCCCGCCGCGTCCGCCCCGCCCCTGCCCGTCCTCCCCGAGGCGGCCACCCATGTCCTGCCCGACCTCGACCTGCTCCGCACCGGAGCGATCGAGGCCGAGCGGCTGCATCCGCTGGTGGCGGCCGCCCTGGCACCGGACCGTGCGGCGACCGGCCCGCCCCCGGCAGCGGAGCGGACCGGGCAGCCCCACATCGTGGAATGCCGTGGCGCACGCCACCGGATCGGGCTGGTCCACGGCGTCCTGGTCCCCCTGGACCACTCCCCGGACGAGATCAGGCGGGAGGAGCTGCTGGCCGCACTGACCGGCACGCCGCTGCCCTGTCTGCGGGTCATCGACCGCGCCCACCGGCGGCCGGACTGCCTCACGGGCGTACGTGAACGCCTCGACCACGGCGACATCGCCGGGGCGCTCGCCGTCGTCGAGAACCTGCTCGGCCCGAACGCGCGCCTGCGCGGCGGGCCGCTGCGGGACGAACTCGAGGCGGCCGCACACCGGCGGATCACCTACGGGCTCTACCGGTCGGGCCTCAGCGGCCCCGCACCGGCGTGGCTCTACCCGGCCCGCCCCCGCCCCGACGACCGCCGCGCCCACCCCCGCCACGCCACCGTCGACTGACCCCACGGGGACCCATGTCCCCGCCACGCTCGACCGACCCCACGGGGACACCCGTCCCCGTCGACCGAACCCGCCGGGGCCCACGTCCCGCACACCCACAGGTGATCACCCATGTCTTCGCACGCCCTCGCCACCCCTCCCTCCCGACTCGACGTCGCCGGTGACCTGCTCACCCTCCTGCGCGACACCTCCACCGAACCCCGCCCCGACGTCCAGCTGGAGGCACTCACCCTGGCCGTCGCCGCCGACCTGCCCGTCCTGCTGTGGGGCGAGCCGGGGATCGGCAAGACCGCCGCCCTGAACCAGCTGGCCGCCTCCCTGGACCTCCCCCTGACCACCGTGATCGCCAGCGTCCACGAGCCGTCCGACTTCTCCGGGCTGCCCGTCGTCGGCGACGACCCCGCCGAACAGGGCGTCCCCATGGCCCCGCCGGACTGGGCCGTACGCCTGGTGAGGGCCGGCCGGGGCCTGCTCTTCCTCGACGAACTGTCCACCGCGCCGCCCGCCGTCCAGGCCGCCCTGCTGCGACTGGTGCTGGAACGCCGGATCGGCGCCCTCCGGCTGCCGCCCGGCGTACGGATCGTCGCCGCCGCCAACCCGCGCGCCTCGGCGGCCGACGGCTGGGAGCTCAGCCCGCCGCTGGCCAACCGGTTCGTGCACCTGAGCTGGACCCACGACCCCGAGGTCGTCGTCCGCGGCCTCGGCGGGACCTGGCCCCGCGCCACCCTGCCCCGCCTCGACCCCGACCGGCTCACCGCGGCCGTGGAGTTCGCCCGCCGTGCGGTGTGCGCCTTCCTCACCGCACGGCCCCCGCTCGTGCACCGGCTGCCCAGCAGCGAGACCCGTCGGGGCGGCCCCTGGCCCTCCCCGCGCAGCTGGGACATGACCCTGACCCTGATCGCCTTCGCGACCGCCGCCGGCTCCGACCGCGACGTCCTCTCCCTGCTGGTCCGCGGCACCGTCGGCGACGGGCCCGGCCTGGAACTGTTGGCCAGCCTCGACCGGCTGGACCTCCCCGACCCCGAACTGCTGCTCGCCGACCCGGCCGGCGCCGAACTGCCCCAGCGGGGCGATCTGCGCCAGGCCGTGCTCGACGCGGTGGTGGCCGCCGTGCGCGCCCGCCCCGAGCGGTCCCGCTGGGACGCCGCCTGGGCCCTCCTCGCCCACGCCGCCGACACCGGCGCGCCCGACCTGGTCGTCGTCCCCGCCACCACCCTCGCCACGCTGCGCCGCGAGGAGTGGGACGTACCGCCGACCATCGAACGACTCACCTCCGCCGTGGCCCTCTCGCGGCGCGCGGACCACGCCGCCGCCCGCGTCACGGCCGGCCGATGACCACGCACCCGCCGGAGACACCGGCCGCCCCCGCCCCCGCCCCCGCCCCCGCCCTCGACCTCGACAAGCTGCTCACCGCCCGGCTGCAGGCCGCCCGCGCCCGCCCCTACCTCGCCACCGCCCTGTTCGCACTGCACCCCGTCGAGTCCCGGCGCGTCCCCACGATGGCCGTCGACCGGCACTGGCGCTGCTATGTCTCACCGGCGTTCGTGGCCGCCACACCGGAGGAGGAACTGGCCGGCGTCTGGGTGCACGAGGTGTCGCATCTGCTGCGCGACCACCACGGACGCGGCGACCGCGTCGCCCGCGAACGCGGACTGCACGGCGCGGGGGAGCGGCTGCGGATGAACATCGCCGCCGACTGCGAGATCAACGACGACATCTACGGCGACGGGCTGGCCCGCCCCGGCGACGTGGTGCTGCCGAGCACCCTGGGGCTCACCGCCGGGGAGCTGATGGAGGACTATCTGCGCCAGTTCACGCTCGGCCCCTACACCCGGGGCATGGTCTGGCTGGACTGCGGCAGCGGTGCCGACGGACTCGAACGGGACTGGGACCTGGGCCCGGACGGCGCGCACGGGCTCAGCGAACAGGAGCGTGACGCCGTACGGTTCCGTGTGGCGCAGGGCATCAGAGCCCGGCCGGGCGACGCGCCGCAGGGCTGGCGGCGCTGGGCGGAGGAGGCGTTCCATCCGCCGCAGCCCTGGCGGGAGTTGCTGGGCGCGGCACTGCGCACGGCGGTCTCCGGCTCGGGCGCGGGCGACGACTACACCTACGGACGGCCGGCCCGGCGCTCGGCCGGGGTGCCCGGCGCGGTCCTGCCGAGCCTGCGGCGTACGCCGCCCAGGGTGTCGGTCGTCATCGACACCTCGGGCTCGGTCAGCGACGCCGAACTGGGCAGCGCGCTGCTGGAGGTCACAGCGATCTCCCGGGCCGTGGGCGGCCGCCGCGACATGGTGTCCGTGGTGTCCTGCGACGCGGCGGCCGGCCGGGTGCACCGGCTGTGCCGCGGCGAGGGCATCCCCCTGACGGGCGGCGGCGGCACCGATCTGCGCAGCGGCTTCGCCAAGGCCCTCGGGTCCCGGCCCCGGCCGGACGTCGTCGTGGTCCTCACCGACGGACAGACGCCCTGGCCGGACTCCCGGCCGTCCTGCCGGACGGTGGTGGGCCTGTTCCCCCGGGTGGGGGCGTCCTGGGACGAGGACGACCCCGACTACGTACCGGACACACCGCCCGACTGGGCCCGCGTGGTGACCATCGGCGCCGAACCCGGAGCCCGGTGAACGGCGCCGCGCCCCGGTCAGCCGCGCGCGGTGCCCGGCGGCCGGTAGCTCCACTCCCGGTCCGCGTCGGTGATCGGACGCAGCACGCGGGCCGGGGTCCCGGCGACCACGGTCATCGGCGGCACATCGGCGGTCACCACACTGCCCGCGCCGACGACCGAGCCCCGCCCGACGGTCACCCCGGGCAGGAGCACCGCGCCGGCCCCGATCCACACGTCGTCCCCGATGCGCACCGGCGCGGAGAACTGGCTGCCGTCCCGCCGCAGTTCGGGGTGGACGGGATGTCCGGTGCTGGTGATCGTGACATGCGGTGCGAACATCACGCGGTCGCCGACGAAGACCTCGACGTCGTCGACCAGGGTGAGGCCGAAGTTGACGTACACGTCGTCGCCGAGGTGCGTGTTCGTGCCATAGGCGACGTGCAGTGGCGGCTCGATCCACACACCTCGGCCGACCGAGCCGAGGAGCCGGACCAGCAGGGCGCGGCGGGTCTCCTGGTCGCGCGGGCCGGTGGCGTTGTACTCGGCGGCGAGTTCCTTGCCGCGCAGCCGTTCCTCCTCGAGCCGTTCGAGGCCGGGTACGGCGTCGGTGTACAGCTCGTGGGCGGCCATGCGGCGGCGCACCTCGCGCTCGGCGTCGTCGTCGTGTGCCACTGGTTCTCCCTGGGTGTCGTGGAAGCGGCCCGGCCGCACCACCGGGCGGTGGTGCGGCCGGGCGGGACGGACCGGTCAGGGCGTGACGTCCGTGATCGTCCAGCGCTGGTTGGAACCGGAGTTGGGCTGCCAGGTGGTGACCGCGGCGCCTTCGTGCGTGGCCTGTCCGCCGACTTCGAGGAGCCGTCCGGTGGCCGCGTTGACCAGGGTCCAGGTGCCGTCGCCCGTGGTGGACATGATCCACTCGGCGGCCGGGTCGCGCCTGCCGGTGCCGGGCTCGGCCACCGGCACGTCGTCCCGTACGGCCAGCCGCCTGCCGTCCGCCGGGCTGGTGAACTCGTAGCGCTCGCGCACGCCGTCGCCGGGGCGCACCGCGCTCAGCCGCCACTGCTGGGAGGCCGAGCCGTCGCCCGACGCGATGACGAGGTTCGAGCCGCCGGACGGGACGGTGACCGCCTTGCCGCTCTGCACCCCGGTCAGGGTGTAGGTGTGGCCCTTGCGCAGCAGCGGGGCGTCCTTCGCGACACCGGAGACACCGCTGACGACGAAGGACGTCACCGACTGGGCGGGCACGGTGAAGGTGGCCTTCCGGTCGGTGACCCCGATCGGCGCGTGCCGCTCCAGCTTGCCGTCGGCGCTGGTCACGACCGGCGTGACGGTCGCGTCGCGGCCGACGGTGCGGAACTTGGAGAGGTCGAGGGTGACGGCGCGCGCCGCCGTGGTGCCGTTGACGTGCACGAGCGAGGCGCCCTTGCCGTTCTTCGTCACCGCCGCCGCGCTGGAGGTGTCGTCCACCTTGATCAGCCGGTCGCCCGGCTTGATGAAGTGGGTGAAGTTGCGGGCGGTGTCGAACTTGGTGTTGGTGTGTATCGGGCAGGTCTCGAGGGTGTCCCCGGAGGTGCAGCCGAAGGGGAGCTGGATCTCGCCCCAGTTGCCGCCCTTGGCGGACTCCCCGCCGGGCTTCATGTTGTCGTGGTCCTCGACGGGCTGCCAGAACACCCAGGCGCGCGGCTCCAGTTCACGCAGGTCGTCGACGATGCGCTGGGCCAGGCCGAGCCCCGGGCGCATGTCCGTGAAGCTCTGACCGTCGCCCCAGTCGCCCTCGACCTCGCTCATCCACAGCCGCTTGTCCTCGGCCTTGGCGATGTCACGGACGGTGGTGCGCCGGCCGGTGCCGTAGGTGTGGACGTTCATCTGGCCGACCAGGGCACGTGCCTCGGGCGTGTAGGTGTTCCAGTTCTGCGCGAAGAGGGACGGGTTGGTCTCGTCCATGGCGGAGATCTCCGCCCCGGTCCTCGCCTTCTTCAGCGCCGGGGCGAGCGCGTGCAGCACCTTCTGCTGGAGCTGGGGGCCGATGTGCGCGCCCTCCTGACGTCCGCCGACGGGTTCGCCGTCCGCGCCCAGCCGGGTGCTCCAGTAGTCGGTGTTCGGCTCGTTGAAGGGATCGACGGTGTCTACCTTTATGCCGTGTGCCTTCTCCAGCCGCTTGGTGGCGCCGGCCAGGTAGGCGGCGAAGTCGTCGACCGACTCGGTCCTCAGCTGATCGGCGGTGGCGTCGAAGCCGCCGGACACATAGCCGCTGACCGTCATGAACCAGGGCGGGGAGTTGCTGAAGGTCTCCCAGTGGGTGATGTCCTTCTTGATGCGGTCCACCCACCAGCGCTGGGTGGCGTCGGCGTTCTCGTTCCAGTGGGCGGGGTTCTCGGCGTCCCACCAGCCGGTGTCCTCGCGGGTGGTGCCCGCGGGCGCCTTCCACCAGCCCTCCACGGCGCCGCCGGCGCGCAGGTAGTCCTTGACGTCGGGGGCGTTGCCGCCGCCGACGTTGTATCGGGCGATGTTGAGGGCGAGACCGTCGTCGCCGAACAGGAGCCGGGCGAGCCTCTCCCGGATCTCCGGCGGATAGTCGCCGGTGGCGTTGGCGAACCAGACCAGGCTGGTGCCCCAGCCCTCGAACTCCTCCTGCTGGTAGGAGGGGTCGGGCCGGACGGTGACGGAGGGGGTGTCCGCCGTCTCTGCGGCGGAGGTCGGTCCGGGAACGAGGGCGGCTCCGGTGGCCAGGGCTGCGGTGAGCCCGGCGGCCGTGAGCAACCGTCTGTTGCGGGTGCGGCGTGCCATCGGTGTGCTCCCAACGGTGAGGTGTGGTCGCGCTTCGGTGGCCCCTCCCGCCGCGGTGGCGGCCGGCGGGAGGGGACGGCCCCCGGAACGGGTGCGTGACGTTCCGGGCGCCTGTGGAGGTGTCAGGCGACGGGCTGCCGCAGTACGGCGACGGCCCGGGGCCCGAGCGTGAGGGTGCCGTCCGCGCCGGTGGCGCCGACGAGCACGTCACCGCCGAGGCCGGGCACCTGCACGGTGTCGTCGGTCCGGTTCACCAGGAACAGGAACCGGCCCCCGGCGCCCCGGCGGACGACCGGCTCGACCGAACCCCGCGCCTCGGCGGGCAGTTCGCTCTCCACCCCGGCCGGCTCCAGCAGCCGCGGCAGCAGCGAGGTGAGCCCCTCCACCCCGAGCCGGGTGGAGACGTACGCGGCGGAGCCGCCGCCCGCCGGCCGCCGGGTGACGGCGGGCCTGCCGGACTGTTCGCCGGTGCGGTAGCGGGCCAGCACCTCCGTCCCGGAGTCGGTCACCGTGATCCGGTCGGTCCACAGGGTGCCGGTCGTGGCGTCGTCGAGCTCCACGCTGTCGCCGGGGAGCAGCGGGCCGAACTCCTCGATGTGGATGCCGAGCAGGTCCCGCAGGGCTCCCGGATAGCCGCCGAGCCACACGTGGTCGTGCTCGTCGACGACACCGGAGAAGTACGTGGTGATCAGATGGCCGCCCTGTTCGGCGTACCGGGTGAGCGTCTTGGCCAGGTCGGCGGGGACGACGTGCAGGACGGGGGCGATCAGCACCTGGTGGCGGTGCAGGTCGGCCCGGGTGGTGACGAGGTCGGCGCGGATGCCGAGGGCGAGCAGCGCCGAGTACCAGTCGAGCGCCTCCTGCCGGTAGTCGAGCAGCGAGGTGGGGTGGGAGTCCTGCTCGCTCGCCCACCACGACTCCCAGTCGTAGAGGATGCCGACCCGGGCGGGCTCCCGCTCGGACCCGGCGAGCGGGGCGAGGCTCTCCAGGGTGGCGCCGAGGCCTGCCACGGCGCGGAACAGCTCACTGTCCGCACCGGCGTGCGGCACCATCGCCGAGTGGTACTTCTCGGCGCCCGCCGCCGACTGCCGCCACTGGAAGAAGCACACGGCGTCGGCGCCGTGGGCGACGTGCAGCAGCGAGTCGCGGACCAGGTCGCCGGGGCGCTTGGCCACGTTGACGGGCTGCCAGTTGACGGCGCTGGTGGAGTGCTCCATCAGGAACCAGGGCCGCCCGCCGGAGATGCCGCTGGTGAGGTTGGCGGAGAAGGACAGCTCGTCGCGGTCCTGCGGGCCGGGGTGGACGTAGTGGTCGTTGGAGACGAAGTCGATCTCGTCGGCCCAGTCCGGGTAGTTCATGCCCCTGGTGCCGCCCATCACCATGAAGTTGGTGGTGACCGGGATGTCCGGGGTGAGTTCCCGCAGGACCTCCCGCTCCGCGCGCAGATGGTCCTTGAGCGCGTCCGAGGAGAACCGCTTGAAGTCCAGCTGCTGGGTGGGGTTGGGATGGGAGGCGGCCAGCCGCGGCGGCAGGATCTGCTCCCAGTCGGTGTACCGCTGCGACCAGAAGGCCGTGCCCCAGGCGCTGTTGAGGGCGTCCACCGTGGAGTAGCGGGCGCGCAGCCAGTCCCGGAAGGCACGGGCCGCGTCGTCGGAGTAGTCGTACACGTTGTGGCAGCCCAGCTCGTTGTTGACGTGCCAGGCGACGAGCGCGGGGTGGCCGGCGTAGCGGGTGGCGAGTGCCCGGACCAGGCGCAGCGCGTACCGCCGGAAGACGGGCGAGGTGGGCCGCCAGTGCTGGCGCGCCCCCGGCCACAGCGTCTCCCCGGTGGCCGTGACCGGGAGGATCTCCGGGTGGGCGGTGGTGAGCCAGGGCGGCGGGGAGGCGGTGGCGGTGGCGAGGTCGACGCCGACGCCGCCCTCGTGCAGCAGGTCCATCACCTCGTCGAGCCAGGCGAAGTCCCAGGTGTCCTCGGCCGGCTGCAGCCGGGCCCAGGAGAAGATCCCCACGGACACGAGGTTGACGCCGGCCTCCCTCATCAGCCGGACGTCCTCCTCCCACACGGCGCGGGGCCACTGCTCGGGGTTGTAGTCGGCGCCGTAGACGAGACGGGGGGCGGGATCACCGTCCGCCCCGCCGGCGCGGGACAGGAGGGTGGAGATCATGGCGGTCCTTCCGAGGTGTGGTGCACGGGGGCGGCGCGGAGTCCGTCCGCGCCGCCCTGCGTCTGGTGCCGTCCTACTTCTCGACGGTGAAGCCCTGCTCCTCGGCGTACTTCACCGAGGCGTCCTGCCAGGCCTTCAGACCGTCCGCGAGCTTGGTGCCCGAGACGTAGGCCTTGCCGACCGTGTCGTTGAAGATCGAGTGGGCGTACTGCTGGAAGGGCAGGTACGACCAGTCGCTGGCGACGTTCGCGGCGGACTCGGCGAAGATCTTGTTGGCCTCCTGGCCGCCGAGGTAGTCGAACTTGGTGCTCTGGAAGTCGGCGGACTGCAGTTCCGCCTTGGTGGCGGGGAAGGCGCCCTGCTCGACGCGGGTCCCGACGCCGTCACCGGAGTTCGCGTACTCCACGAAGGCGTAGGCGAGTTCCTTGTTCCTGCCGAGCGAGGGCAGGGTCAGCGAGCTGCCGCCGTTCTCCGCGCTGGCCTTGTCGCCCTTGGTCCAGGCCGGCATCGGGGCCGCCCGCCAGTCGCCGGCCGCGTTCGGCACGCCGCTGACGAAGTTGGCGGGCATCCAGGCACCGGTGGTCAGGGTGGCGATGGTTCCGTCGCCCAGGCCCTTGTACCACTCGTCGGTCCAGCCGTTGACCGGGGCGAGGAGCTTCTCGTCGATGAGCTTCTGCCAGGTGTCCGTGTACTTCTTGGCGTTCGCGTCACTGAAGTCGATCTTCACATTGGTGCCGTCGACCTTGTACGGGCGCGAACCGGCCTGCCACAGCAGGCTGGTGGTGAAACCGGCGTCGCCCGCGTCGTTGGCGATGAAGACCTTGGGGTCGGCCTTGTGCAGCTTGCGCGCCGCGTCGACGTACTCGTCCCAGGTGGTCGGGACGGCGATCTCGTACTTGTCGAAGACCTTCTTGTTGTAGAACATCGCCATCGGGCCGGAGTCCATCGGCAGGCCGTAGACCGCCTTGTCCTCGCTCACGGCGTTCCACGGACCGGGCGTGTACCGGGAGGCCAGCTTGTCGGCGCCGAAGGGGGCCAGGTCGGTGAGGCCCTTGCCGAGCGCGTACTGGTTCACCGCGAAGTACTCGATCTGCGCGACGTCCGGGACGCCCTTCTCGGCCGATATCGCGTTCGACAGCGCGGTGTAGTGCTTGTCGCCCGACCGCTCGCTGACGAGGTTGATCTTGACCTTCGGGTACTTCTTCTCGAAGTCGGCGGCGACCGTCTTCAGCGTGGGCTCCCAGGACCACACCGTCACCGTGCCGCCCTTCTTCAGGGCCGCCTCGACGTCCGAGGCGGAGACCGCCTTGTCGGTGGAGTCGTCGTCGGAGCCGCCGCAGGCGGTGGCGCCCAGGGCCACGGCGGACAGCAGGGCGATGCCGCGCAGCAGGCGGCCGGTGTTTCTGCGCATGAGGGTGCTTCCACTTCTTCGTGGGCGGGACGGGATGAGGTGGTGGTACGGGGTGCGGGGCCGGTGAGCCGCGCGGTCACTCCTTGACGCTGCCCGCGGCGAGACCCGACTGCCAGTACTTCTGGAGCAGCAGGAACGCGGCGATCAGCGGCAGGATGGTGACCAGCGAACCGGTGATCACCAGGTTGAAGATGACCTCGCCGCCGACGGTCTCGGCCTGGGAGTTCCACGCGCTCAGACCGAGCGTCAGCGGGTACCAGTCCGGGTCCTTGAGCATGATCAGCGGCAGGAAGTAGTTGTTCCAGGTGGCGACCGTGGTGAACAGCAGCACGGTCACGATGCCGGGGGCGAGCAGCGGGAGGGCGACGGTGAAGAAGGTGCGCGCCTCGCCGGCGCCGTCGATGCGGGCGGCCTCGAGGAGTTCGGCGGGGATGGCCTCGGTGGCGAACACCCACATCAGGTACAGGCCGAACGGCGAGACCAGCGAGGGGATGATCACCGCCCACGGGGTGTCGGTGAGGCCCATCTTGCTGAACATCAGGAAGG
The DNA here is from genome assembly GCF_003665435.1 of Streptomyces fungicidicus. Lineage (NCBI taxonomy): Bacteria > Bacillati > Actinomycetota > Actinomycetes > Kitasatosporales > Streptomycetaceae > Streptomyces > Streptomyces fungicidicus. The sequence continues at coordinate 525,756 of NZ_CP023407.1, read as the reverse complement.
TGGGCACCGCGAGGGCCGTGCCGGGCACCGCCACCGCGCCGATGACCGTGGCGAAGACGCCGCGCTTGCCGGGGAAGTCGAACTTCGCCAGCGCGTAGCCGCCGAGGACCGCGAGCAAGGTGGCCCCGCCGGCGCCCAGCACCACGTACAGCAGGGTGTTCAGCAGCCAGCGCGTGAACACGCCGTCGTGGTAGGTGAACGTGTCGCGGATGTTGTCCCACAGCGCGAAGTCGTCGGCGAACCACATCCCGGACGAGTCGGCCAGGCCCGCCTGGGTCTTGGTGGCGTTGATGACCAGCCAGACCAGCGGTACGACGGTGTAGAGGACGATCAGCGAGGTCAGCACGGTCAGCAGCAGGCTGCGCCTGGGCCTGTCGGGGGAGTGCCGACGCGTCCCGCGCAGCCGCGGCGCGCCGCGGCCGGCGCCGGAGGTGCTGGCGGGCGCGGCCGGGGAGGCGGTGGTGAGGGGGCTGCTCATCGGGTCACGCTCCCTTGCGCATGCCGCGCAGCTGCACGGCGTAGGCGATCACCATCGTGATCAGGCCCATGATGATGGCCACCGTCGCGGAGTAGTTGTGCTGCTGGCCGTTGAAGGACAGCGAGTACGTGTAGAAGTTCGGCGTGTAGTCGGTGGTGAGGGCGTTGCGGGCGAGCGGACGCAGGATGTTCGGCTCGTTGAAGAGCTGGAAGCTGCCGATGATGGAGAAGATCGTCGCGATGACCAGGGCGCCCCGGATCGCGGGCAGCTTGATCGCGGTGATCACGCGTATCTGTCCGGCGCCGTCGATCTCCGCCGCCTCGTACAGCGAGTGCGGGATGACGCGCAGCGCCGAGTAGAAGATCAGCATGTTGTAGCCGACGAACTCCCAGGTGACGATGTTGCCGATGGACGCCAGCACCAGGTCGGGGGAGAGCGGGTCGGGCAGCGAGACGCCGAACGCCCCGTTGATGTCGCCGACCAGGCCGTACTTCGTGCCGTACATGAAGCCCCACATGAGGGTGGCGACCACGGCGGGCACCGCGTACGGCAGGAAGATGGTGATCCGGAAGAAGCTCTTGCCGTAGAGCCGGCCGCTGTCCAGGGCCAGTGCCACCAGCAGCGCGATGCCGAGCATGATCGGCACCTGGACGCACAGGAAGAGCGAGACCCGGCCGAGGGCCGCCCAGAACCGGTCGTCCCCCAGCGCCTGTTCGTAGTTGTCGAGGCCGACGAAGGTGGTCCCGCCGATGAGCTGGTCGCGGAAGAGGCTCAGATAGAGCGAGTACGCGATCGGCGCCAGGAAGACCAGGGCGAACACGGCCACGAAGGGTCCGATGAAGCCCCACCCCCTCCAGGACCGGCGGTCCCGTCTCACCGGGGGAGGGGCCGGCCGCGGCCCGGCGGCCACCGGCGGTTGCAGCGTCGTCATGTCGTTCCTCGTTCGTCAACATTCCGGAACCGGTGACCCTGCCCCCGGCGCGGAGCCGGCGGCCGGCCTCCGATGCGTGATGTTTACGCAAACATCACGCACCGCGGAAGCTCGGGTGAGCTGTTATGTTTACGTAAACATCCGATGGCGGCATGTTTACACTGCCCCGAGGACGAGGGTCAAGGGTCCCAGGGGGAAACCGTGACGCGAGCGGCGACAGGAAGGCGGCTGACGGCGAGTGGACACGGTTGACAGAGCGCCGGTGCCCGGCACCGGCCCGGGGACGGCCGGAACGGCGCGGGGCACACCCGCCGGCGCCCCCGTCAGGAAGCGTGCCCGTGCCCGTGCCCGCACCACGGCGTCGATGGCCGACGTCGCCCGGCTCGCGGGAGTCTCCTCGCAGACCGTCTCCCGCGTCTCCAACGGCTACGCCGGGGTGAACGAGGAGACCCGCCGCCAGGTCCTGGCCGCCATGAAGGAGCTCGGCTACCGGCCCAACAGCGCGGCCCGCGCCCTCAAACGCGGCGAGTTCCGCACCATCGGCGTCATCACCTTCACGCTGTCCACCACCGGCAATGTGCGCACCCTGGAGGCGATCGCCACCTCCGCCGCGCACGAGGGCTACGCCGTGACCCTGCTGCCGGTCGCCGTGCCGACCCAGGACGAGGTGCGCGGTGCCTTCTCCCGGCTGGAGGAACTCGCCGTCGACGCCGTCATCGTCATCATGGAGGTCCACCTGCTGGACGCGGCGATGATCCAACTCCCCCCGCACGTCCAGGTGGTGGTCGTCGACTCCGACGCCGGCGACCACTACACGGTCGTCGACACCGACCAGGGCGGGGGCACCCGCACCGCGGTGCGGCACCTGCTCGGCCTCGGCCACCGCACGGTGTGGCACCTGGGCGGCCCCGAGGGCTCCTTCGCCGCCCAGCGCCGTACGGACGCCTGGCGCGCCGCGCTCACCGAGGCCGGCCGGGTGCCGCCGCCGCTGGTCCGCGGCGACTGGTCGGCGGACTCGGGCTACCGGGCCGGCCTCGAACTCGCGGCGAGGCGGGAGTGCACGGCCGTCTTCGCCGCCAACGACCAGATGGCGCTGGGGCTGTTGCGCGCCCTGCACGAGCACGGCCGGCGCGTCCCCGAGGACGTCAGCGTCATCGGCTTCGACGACATCCCCGAGGCGTCGTCCTTCCTGCCCCCGCTGACCACCGTCCACCAGGACTTCGCCGAGGTGGGCCGGCTCTGCGTCCGGGCGGTGCTGAGCAAGGTGCGCCAGGGCCGCCCGGAACGGGGCACCACCCTGGTTCCCACCCGGCTGGTGCCGCGCGCCAGCACGGCGCCGCCCCCGGAACCCGGCTGACGGGAGGGCGCCGTGCCTGCCGCGCGGGAGCCGGTCTGCGACCCCTGACGTTCTTCAGGCACATCCGGCCGGGGATCCGGCGTGCCGTGCCGTGCCGTCGCGCGCGCACCCTTCGGTGAGCGTCGGACCGAGCGCAGGCTAGCGTCCTCACATGAACGTTTCCTCGGACCGCGGCCGGCACCCGGCGTCACCGGACGGCGACGACACGACCGGAGCCGTCGCGTGACGCCCCTGGAGATGGCCGGCGTGTTCGCGGCGGGCGCCGGGGCCGGCGCCATGAACGCGGTCGTCGGCTCGGGAACCCTGATCACCTTCCCCGTGCTGCTCGCCACCGGGCTGCCCCCCGTCACCGCCACGGTCTCCAACGCGCTCGGCCTGATCCCCGGTTCCGTCACCGGCGCCATCGGCTACCGCAGGGAACTCGCCGGTCAGGGCCGGCGCGTCCGGAAGTTCGCGATCGGCGCCGCGCTGGGCGGGCTCTGCGGCGCGACGCTCCTGCTCGCCCTGCCCGCCAGGGCGTTCGAGACCATCGTGCCGACCCTCGTCGGACTCGCCCTCGTCCTGGTGGCGTTCCAGCCGCTGATCGCCAAGAAGGTGCGCAGCCGCCGCGCGAAGGGCCACTCGTCCCGTCCCGACGGCGGATGGCCGCTCTCCGCCGGCCTGTCCCTGGCCAGCGTCTACGGCGGCTACTTCGCCGCGGCCCAGGGCATCATCTACATCTCCCTGATGGGACTGCTCCTCGACGAGCCGCTGCAACGCCTCAACGCCGTCAAGAACGTGCTCGCGGCGATCGTCAACACGGTCGCCGCGGCCTTCTTCCTCTTCGTCGCCGACTTCGACTGGACGGCCGTCGCGCTCATCGCGACCGGTTCCGCCCTCGGCGGCCAGCTCGGGGCGAAGACCGGCCGCAGGTTCAGCCCCGCCGTGCTCCGCGCCCTGATCGTCACGATCGGCACCCTCGCCCTCGTCCAGCTGGTCCGCTGACCGCTTCCGCTCCCGCCGGGCACACGTCTCAGGGCAGGATCGCGTCGACGTAGCCGCCGTCGACGCGCAGCGCCCCGCCCGTCGTGGCGGACGCCTGGCGGGAGCTGAGGTAGACGACCATGTTGGCGATCTCCTCGGGCTCGATCAGCCGTCGCAGCAGCGACTGCGGCCGGTGCGCGCGCATGAACGCGCGCTGCGCCTCCTCCCAGGGGAGCTCGCGGTCCACCAGTTCGTAGACGAACTCCTCCACCCCGCCCGTGCGGGTGGGGCCGGCGATGACCGAGTTCACCGTGACGCCGGTGCCCGCGGCCTGTTTGGCGAACCCCCGGCTCACGGCGAGCAGCGCCGTCTTCGACATCCCGTAGTGGATCATCTCGGCGGGAGTGACGACCGCCGAGTCACTGGCGATGTACTGGATCCGGCCCCAGCCGCGTCCGGTCATCCCCGGCAGGAAGAGCCGGGTCAGCCGCACGGCGGCCAGGACGTTGACCTCGAAGTAGCGCCGCCACTCGTCGTCGGTGATCTCCAGCGGGTCCGCGGAGCCGAAGACACCGAGATTGTTGACCAGGACGTCCACCCGGGGCAGCGCCCCGGCGACCTGCTCGGCGCCCGCCTCCGTGGTCACGTCGGCGGCCACCGGCACCACGTCGGCGCCCGGCACCTCCCGCTCGAGGGCGGCCGCGTGCGCCCGCACCCGCTCGGCGGAGCGTCCGTTGACGGCGACCCGGGCGCCCGCCCGCGCGAGCCCGGCGGCGATGGCCGCGCCGATTCCCTGGGTGGAGCCGGTGACCAGCGCGGTGCGGCCCGTGAGATCGATGTGCACGTCGTGCTCCTCCGACCGGATGCGACGGCGGAAGGCGCGGCCCGTGCACCGGTCGCACACGCACGCCGTCCGCCCGGTCCTGCCACTTCCCCGGACCCTCCCTTCTCGAATCATCGTGACGCGTCCTGTGGGCATACGCTCGGTGTAGCGCAGTCGGAGAGACGGGAGGCGATGTGACCGCCGAGAACGCGGACGCGCCGGACGGCCGGACGGGGAGCACGGGCGACGGGACCGGCGACGGTCTGCTGGACGGGCTGGAGGTGGACGACCGGCGCCCGGAGCGTCCCGTGCTGCTCGACGCCGACGGCACCCCCATCGAGACCTGGCGCGAGAACCACCCCTATGACCGCAGGATCAAGCGGGCGGAGTACGACAGGACCAAGCGCATCCTGCAGATCGAGCTGCTGAAGATGCAGCGCTGGGTGAAGGACACCGGCCAGCGGATCGTGGTGGTCTGCGAGGGCCGCGACGCGGCCGGCAAGGGCGGCACCATCCAGCGGTTCATGGAACGCCTCAACCCCCGTGGCGCCCGCGTCGTCGCCCTGGAGAAGCCGTCCGAGCGGGAGGCGGGGCAGTGGTACTTCCAGCGCTATGTGGCCCACCTGCCGGCCCGCGGCGAGATCGTCTTCTTCGACCGCTCCTGGTACAACCGCGCGGGCGTCGAGCGGGTCATGGGGTTCTGCACGGAGGACGAGTACCGCCAGTTCCTGGCGCAGACGCCGATGTTCGAACGGCTGCTCACCGACGACGGCATCATGCTGGTGAAGTTCTGGTTCTCCGTCTCGCGGGCCGAGCAGCGGACCCGGTTCGCCATCCGCCAGGTCGACCCGGTGCGGCGCTGGAAGCTGTCGCCGATGGACCTCGCCTCGCTGGACCGCTGGGACGACTACACCAAGGCCAAGATCGAGATGTTCCGGGCGACCGACACTCCCCACGCCCCGTGGACGGTCGTGAAGAACAACGACAAGCGCCGGGGACGTCTGGAGGCCATGCGCAGCCTCCTCGACCGCTGTGACTACCCCGCGAAGGACCACGAGGCCCTCGGCAAGCCGGACCCGTTGATCGTGGGCTCGGCGGACACCCTGCTGGAGGCCGGTGAGGAACCAGCGGTCCTCTCACCGACCCCGCTCGCGGGTCCCGGCCACGGCCCGGGCAGTCACCCGGGCGCCTGACCCTGGTCACCCCAGCGGCAGCGTCACCTCGCCCGCGCCCCGGGCCTCCGCCCCGCCCGGCACCCGGACGGTGAACGGCCGGTCGGTCCCGGACGCCGTGACCCGCAGGACGTCGCCGTCCCGCCGGACCCGGAACGTCGCGGCCGGCAGTCCCGCCGCGTCCGGCACCGTGACCTCGGCCGTGTAGTCGGGCGCGGCGGCCGGGTGCACCAGCAGGACCGGACCGTCCAGCCAGTCGGCGTCCGGCCGGGAGTCGTCCCCGGAGAGCGGCAGCACGGCGCCCTCGCGGACGTAGAGCGGAAGGCTGTCGTAGCCGTGCCGTTCGGTGCGCCAGCCGGGGCCGGTGACCCGCTCGCCGCTCAGCAGGTGGGTCCAGGTGCCCTCCGGGAGGTACACCTCCACCTCGCCGTCCGCGTCGAACACGGGGGCGACGAGGAGATCACCGCCGAGCATGTACTGGCGGTCGAGCGTGCGGCACGCGGGGTCCCGCGGGAACTCCAGCAGCATCGGCCGCATCACCGGCACGCCCGTGCGGTGGGCCTCGGCGGCCGCGCCGTACAGATACGGCATGAGGCGGTGCTTGAGCAGGGTGAACTGCCGGGCGACGTCGACGGCCTCCTCGCCGAACTCCCACGGCACCCGGTACGACGTGGAGCCGTGCAGCCGGCTGTGCGAGGACAGCAGCCCGAAGGCGAGCCAGCGCTTGAACACCTCGGGGCCGGGCGTGCCCTCGAAGCCGCCGATGTCGTGGCTCCAGAAGCCGAACCCGCTCAGCGACAGGGACAGACCGCCCCGGAGCGACTCGGCCATCGCCTCGAAGGACGACCAGCAGTCGCCGCCCCAGTGCACCGGGTACTGCTGGCCGCCCGCGGTCGCGGACCGGGCGAAGACCACCGCCTCGCCCTGTCCGCGCTCCTTCTCCAGGAGCTCGAACACGGTCCGGTTGTACAGGTGCGTGTAGTAGTTGTGCATCCGCTCGGGGTCGGAGCCGTCGTGCCAGACGACATCGGTGGGGATGCGCTCGCCGAAGTCCGTCTTGAACGAGTCCACCCCCTGGTCGAGCAGCGCCTTGAGCTTCGACTGGAACCAGGCGCGCGCGTCGGGGCTGGTGAAGTCGACCAGGCCCATGCCGGCCTGCCACAGGTCCCACTGCCACACGTCGCCGTTCGCCCGGCGCACCAGGTGCCCGAGCGCGGCGGCCTCGTCGAAGAGCGGGGACTTCTGCGCGATGTACGGATTGATCCAGGCGCTGATCCGCAGGCCCTTCTCCTTGAGCCGGGCCAGCATGCCCTCCGGGTCCGGGAAGACCTCCGGGTCCCACTGGAAGTCGCACCACTGGTACTCGCGCATCCAGAAGCAGTCGAAGTGGAACACCGACAGCGGAATGCCGCGTTCGGCCATGCCGTCGACGAACGACGTCACCGTCCCCTCGTCGTACGAGGTGGTGAACGAGGTGCTGAGCCACAGGCCGAAGGACCAGGCCGGCGGCAGGGCCGGGCGTCCGGTCAGTGCCGTGTAGCGGCCCAGCACCTCCTTGGGGGTGGGCCCGGCGATGACGTAGTACTCCAGCGCCTGGTCCTCGACGCTGAACTGCACCTGTCCGACGGACTCGGAGCCGACCTCAAAGGAGACGGCGCCGGGGTGGTTGACGAAGACGCCGTAGCCGCGGGAGGACAGGTAGAACGGGACGTTCTTGTACGCCTGCTCGCTGCTGGTGCCGCCGTCGGCCTGCCACACGTCGACGGTCTGGCCGTTCTTCACGAACGGCGTGAACCGCTCGCCCAGGCCGTAGATCTGCTCGCCGACGCCGAGCGACAGCCGGCTCAGCACGTGGTGGGCCCCCTCGCCGGTGGTGGCGAAGGCGGTGCTCTTGACGCCGGCGCGGGTCAGCTCGCGTCCGTCCGCGTCGTGGAAGCCGAGACCGAAGGGGCCCGACCCGTCCAGCCGGACGGTCAGGGGACCGCTGGTCAGCTCGGTGACGGTGCCGTCCCGGCGCACCGACCCGGCGCCGTCCGCGTCGCCGGTGAGGGCGAAGTCGGGGCCCGGCCGGTACTTGCCGGCGTGGTGGGTGACCCGGACGCCGACGACGCCCTCGGCGGGGGAGAAGCACTCGACCGTGATCAGCGGAGCGTTGAGGGTGTCGCCCCTGCGTGTCACTTTCTTCACGGCGGCATACCCGGTGAAGCGCTTCGATTCCGGACGCACATCACGCACTTCGGTGGCGTACGCGATCTGGACACCGTCGCGGATGCGCCAGAACCCGTCAGTGAATTTCATGATCTTCCTCGGAGGGGGAGGGCGGCGGGGAGGTGAGGGGGAGGCTCTGACCAGGAACTATGACAGGAGACGCGAAGCCTGTCACGCCCTGGTGCGAGCAGATCGTATCGCTCGGGGTCTAGCGCGACCCGGTTCCGCTGGCGTATTAGTAATCAGGCAAAACAAATTACACCCGGTGCAGCGTCAGGCAACACCTTGGCAAGAGCCGCCACAAGTCGAAGCGCTTCACCTGCCTCCCGAAAGAGTCACCAGCTCAGCGCAGGCTGGGCCGGTCCCCACGCAAGGGCACCCACCGTGACAGCACATCCTCCGGTTGCCGCACCTCGTCCGCGCGGACGCTCGCGCAGAGCCGTCACGTCGTTCGCCGCCGTCTCCGTCCTCGTCTCCGGAGCGGCGCTGACCGGCTGTGCGGAACAGCGAGACAGCGACGTGTACACCGTGATGAACTCCTCGACCGACGAGACCTACCACCGCTGGGACGCCGAGGCGATGGCCCGCTGCGGCAAGCGGCTGGGCGTCACCATCGAGCAGCAGAGCGTCCCCGCGGCGCAGGTGATGACGAAGGCGCTGCGCATGGCCTCGTCGAAGTCGCTGCCGGACATCGTGCAGTTCGACGCCTCCGAGATGCCGACCTTCGCCGACGCCGGCGGGCTCGTCGACCTGCGCACCCTGGGACTGACCACCGAGGACGTCCCCGAGGGCATCGTCGGCTTCGGCTCCTACAAGGGCACCTACTACGGCGCGGCCCGCTCCGTGAACACCCTCGCGCTCTTCTACAACAAGGACGTCCTCGACGAGGCGGGCGTGCAGGTGCCCACCACCTGGGACGAGCTGCGGGAGACGGCGAAGAAGCTCACCCAGGGCAAGCGGTACGGCCTGGCGCTGAGCGCCGGCGGCGCCGAGGACGGCGTCTTCCAGTTCACGCCCTTCATGTGGTCCAACGGCGGCGACGAGACGGACCTCGACAGCCCCCAGGTCGTCGGCGCGCTCGACTACTGGAAGGCGCTGCTCCAGGACGGCTCGCTGTCCAAGTCCACGGTCAACTGGACACAGGCCGATGTGAACGACCAGTTCATGGCGGGCAACGCGGCCATGATGATCAACGGCCCGTGGCAGGTCGAGACCCTCAACACCAAGAAGTCGCTGCACTGGGAGATCGCTCAGATCCCCGTGCCCGAGACCGGCGCCGAGTCGGTGGGACCGCTCGGCGGCGCCGTGCTCACCGTGCCCAACACCGGGGACGCCGAGCGCGAGAAGACCGCCGGCCGGATCGTCGGCTGCCTGGCGGGCGAGAAGGAGCAGCTCACCTACGCCCTGAACAGCTGGATGGTCCCCGCCAACGAGAAGGCCGCCGCGAAGTGGCGCGCGGAGGTGCCCGAACTGGACGCGCTGGCCGACCAGGTCGCCGCCGCCCGGTCCCGCACCGCCAAGCTCGGCGCCGGCTGGTCCGGTGTCTCGCTCGCCCTGCAGAGCGCCTTCCAGTCCGCCCTGACCGGCCAGTCCAGCGAGGCCGCCCTGAAGCGCGCCCAGCAGCGGGCCACGAGCGGGAACTGAGGTACGCGCCCATGACCACGTCCACCGTCACCGCTCCGGCGTCCGCGAAGACCGCCCGGAAGGCCGCCGCGCCGGACCCGGCCCGCCGGCGCCTGCGCCGCCGGCTCGCCCAGTGGGGCTTCGTCGCCCCCGCCGTCGTCTTCATGCTGCTGTTCTTCGGCTACCCGCTCGTCCGCAACATCGTGATGAGCTTCCAGCACTACACGCCGAAGACGTTCTTCACCGGCGAGGCCCCGTTCAACGGCGCCGACAACTGGTCGTCCGTCTTCCAGGACGTCCTGTTCGGCAAGGCCCTGTGGCACACCCTCGTCTTCACCGCCGGCTCCCTGCTCGGCCAGTTCTGCATCGGCCTCGCCCTCGCCGTCTTCTTCAACCGCAGGTTCCCCCTGAACGGTGTCCTGCGGTCGCTGATCCTGCTGCCCTGGCTGGTGCCCATGGTGGTGTCCGGCATCGTGTGGCGCCGCATTCTGGACCAGGACACCGGCGTACTGAACACCTTCCTCGACACCGTGGGCCTGGGCGGTCAGACCCCGTGGCTGACCAGCCCCGACATGGCGCTGCTGTCGGTGATCCTGGTCAACATCTGGATCGGCATCCCGTTCAACATGGTCATCCTCTACGGCGGCCTCCAGGAGATCCCCAAGGAGCTGTACGAGGCGTCCGCCCTGGACGGCGCCTCGGCCTGGCGGACCTTCCGCTCCGTCACCCTGCCGCTGCTCAAGCCGGTGATCACGGTCGTCCTGGTGCTGGGCTTCATGTCGACGGTCAAGATCCTCGACCTGATCCTCGCGCTCACCGACGGCGGCCCCGCCGACGCCACCCAGACCCTGGGCACGCTCACCTACCAGAACTCCTTCGTGGAGCTGGACTTCGGCGCCGGCGCGGTCGTCGGCAACGTACTCATCGTCATCTCCGCGGTGTTCGCGGTGTTCTACCTGCGGGCCAACCGCACCGAGGGGAAGTGACCGACATGGCCGCCGACACTCCCACCGCGTCCCGGCGCCGCTGGGGCTCCACCGTCGCCGGTGTGCTCGTCCTGGGCGTGATGCTGTTCCCGCTGTACTGGATGCTCAACACGGCACTCCAGCCCGAGTCCGGCCTGCTCCAGGTCGACCCGGTGCCCGGCGGACTCGACCTGTCCGGGTTCTCCAAGGCCCTCAGCGACCAGGGCGGTCACCTGCTGACCTCGCTGCTGGTCTCGTTCGGCGCCGTCGCCATCTGCCTGGCCGTCTCGGCCCCGGCGGCGTACGGACTGGCCCGGTTCGGTCTGCGCGGCTCGCGCACCATGGTCTTCGGGACCCTGATCACCCAGATGGTGCCCGGCATCGTGATCGCCAACGCCCTCTACAACTCGTACGTCGACCTGGGCCTGGTGAACTCCTACTTCGGCCTGATGCTCGCGGACGCCTCGCTCGGCATCCCGTTCTCCATCGTCCTGATGCGCTCCTTCATGGTGTCCATCCCGGGCGAGGTCCTCGAGGCCGCCGAGATCGACGGCGCGGGGCCGGTGCGGGTCTTCCTGCGGGTGGTGCTCCCGATGAGCCGCAACTCGCTGATCACCTCCGGACTGTTCGCGTTCCTGTTCGCGTGGAGCGACTTCATGTTCGCGCTCACCCTGAACACCACCGACGACGTCAAGCCGGTCACGCTGGGCATCTACCAGTACATCGGCGCCCACGTCGGCGACTGGGGCTCGGTCATGGCCGCGTCCGTGCTCTCCGCCGTCCCGGCGGCGATCCTGCTCGTCCTCGCCCAGAAGTACATCGCCGCCGGCATCGCCGGCGGCTCCGTCAAGTGAACACCGCACGTCTCGAGATGGACCGATACGCATGAGTGAGTTCCCCGGTTTCCCGCCCGGCTTCGTCTTCGGCGCGGCGACCGCCTCGTACCAGATCGAGGGCGCGGCCTACGAGGACGGCCGCGGCCCGTCGATCTGGGACACCTACAGCCACACCCCCGGCCTGGTCGTGAACGGCGACACCGGTGACGTGGCCTGCGACCACTACCACCGCTACCCCGAGGACGTGGCCCTGCTGCGCGACCTCGGCGTCGGCTCGTACCGCTTCTCCGTCGCCTGGCCGCGCGTCGTGCCCGACGGCACCGGCCCGGTGAACCCCAAGGGCCTGGACTTCTACTCCCGTCTGGTCGACGAACTCCTCGCCGCCGGCATCGAACCCGCCGTCACCCTCTACCACTGGGACCTCCCGCAGGCCCTGGAGGACCGCGGCGGCTGGCGGGTGCGGGAGACCGCCGAGCGGTTCGCCGAGTACGCGGCCGTCGTCGCCGGGCACCTGGGCGACCGGGTGCCGCGCTGGATCACCCTCAACGAGCCCTGGTGCAGCGCCTTCCTCGGCTACTCCGTCGGCCGTCACGCCCCGGGCGCCCGCGAGGGCCGGGGCGCGCTGGCCGCCGCCCACCACCTGCTGGTGGGCCACGGACTGGCCGTCCAGGCGCTCCGGTCCGCCGGGGTCCGGGAGGCCGGCATCACCCTCAACCTCGACCACCACCTGCCCGCCACCGGCTCCGCCGCCGACCGGGAGGCCGTGGTGCGCGCCGACACCCTGCACAACCTGGTGTGGACGGAGCCGATCCTCGCCGGGCGCTACCCGGACACCGAGGAGGACACCTGGGGGGAGCTGATCACCGGGGAGGACTTCCGCCGCGACGGCGACCTCGAGGTGATCTCCCAGCCCCTGGACTTCCTCGGCATCAACTACTACCGCCCGATCGTCGTCGCCGGCGCCCCGCACCGCGAGAGCGACCCCGCGCTGCGGGTGGCGACCGACAACCGCTACGCCGAGACGGCGATGCCCGGTGTCCGGCGCACCGCGATGGGCTGGCCGGTCGCCCCGGAGACCTTCACCGACCTCCTGGTGGACCTCAAGGAGCAGTACGGCGACGCCCTGCCGCCGGTGTACATCACCGAGAACGGCTCCGCCGAGGACGACGAGGTGAGCGCGGACGGCGCCGTGCACGACACCGGCCGGGTGGCGTACCTGCGCGATCACCTCGCCGCGCTGCGGGCCGCCGTCGACGCGGGCGTGGACGTGCGCGGCTACTACGTGTGGTCCCTGCTCGACAACTTCGAATGGGCCTTCGGCTACGACAAGCGCTTCGGCATCGTCCGGGTCGACTACGACACCCAGCGGCGCGTCCCGAAGGACAGCTACCACTGGTACCGGCGCCTGATCGCCGCCCAGCGTCCCTGAGGGGCGGGGCCGTCGGTCCGGGCGGTGCCTCCGCGGTCGTGGAAGGCACCGCCCGGACGCCCCGTCCGGCTGAGGCGCCGGGGGCCGCTCGACGGCGCCCCGCGGAATCGCATGCTCCCAACCGTTGACAGGTCCATACCAGGGCGGGACGCTGAGAGCGCTCTCAGAACGACTCCCCCCACAGCTGAACGGAGAAGGAGCATGCTGCGCACACTCAAACGCCGGGCCACGGCGATCGGGTTGAGCATCGCCACGGTGCTGGGCGGCTCACTGCTCGCCACCGGCGTCCCGTCCCCGGCCCACGCCGCGGTCCCGGACACCATCCCCCTGCAGATCACCAACAACTCGGGCCGCGGCGAGCAGCTGTACGTCTACAACCTCGGCACCCAGCTGTCGACCGGCAGACAGGGCTGGGCCGACGCGAGCGGCACCTTCCACCCCTGGCCCGCGGGCGGCAACCCGCCCACCCCCGCGCCCGACGCCTCGATCACGGGCCCGGCGGCGGGACGGTCCACGACCGTCCGCCTCCCGAAGTTCTCCGGCCGCATCTACTTCTCCTACGGCCAGAAGCTCGTGTTCAAGCTGACCACCGGCGGTCTGGTCCAGCCCGCCGTGCAGAACCCGACGGACCCCAACCGCGACATCCTGTTCAACTGGTCGGAGTACACGCTCAACGACGCGGGCCTGTGGCTCAACAGCACCCAGGTCGACATGTTCTCCGCGCCCTACTCGGTGGGGGTGCGCCGCGCCGACGGCGGCACGACGAGCACCGGCAAGCTCAAGTCCGGCGGCTACAACGCGGTGCTCAACACCCTCAGGGGACAGTCCGGAGGCTGGGCCAACCTGATCCAGACCCGCTCCGACGGCACCGTGCTGCGGGCCCTGTCCCCGCTGTACGGGCTGGAGACGGGCGCCCTTCCGGCGTCGGTCATGGACGACTACATCAACCGGGTCTGGCAGAAGTACGCCGGCTCCACGCTGACGGTCACGCCCTTCACCGACCAGCCGGGCGTCAAGTACTACGGCCGGGTCTCGGGCGGCGTCATGAACTTCACCAACAGCGCGGGCGCCGTCGTCACCAGCTTCCAGAAGCCGGACGCCTCCTCCGTCTTCGGCTGCCACGGGAAGCTCGACGCCCCCAACGACCAGGTGCGCGGCCCCATTTCGCGCACCCTCTGCGCGGGCTTCAACCGCTCCACGCTCCTCACCAACCCCAGCCAGCCCGACTCCGGCTCCGGTGACTTCTACCGGGACGGCGTCACCAACCACTACGCCCGCGCCATCCACGCGCAGATGGCCGACGGGAAGGCGTACGCCTTCGCCTTCGACGACGTGGGCAACCACGAGTCGCTCGTCCACGACGGCAACCCGAGCCAGGCCCTGCTCACCCTCGACCCCTTCAACTGACCGCTCCTGTACCGCGGACACCGAGCCGGTGGCGGCGCGCACAGCGGGTGCCGCCACCGGACCGCCGCCGGGGAGCGCTCAGGGCGGTGGCACGGGCCGCACGGCCAGGACGGCGATGTCGTCGTCACCGTCGGCGCCCAGACCGATGAGCAACTCGTCGCAGAACGCCTCGAGCGGCTCCCGGGCCAGCGCGGCGGCGTGCACGCGCAGCCGCTCCATGGCGTCGTCCAGGTGTTCCCCCCGGCGTTCGATCAGCCCGTCGGTGTACAGCAGTACCGTCGCGTGCGCCGGGATCGCGTCCCGTGCCTCGGGGCGTCGAATCCGGGGATCCACCCCCAGCAGCAGCCCCGAGCCCCCCTCCAGGAACCGTGTGCGGCCGTCCGGGCGAACGAGCAACGGCGGCAGATGCCCCGCGGAGGAGTGCACCAGCTGCCAGGGCCCCTCCTCGGGGCCCTTGACCAGGCCGTAGATGCAGGTGGCGGTGGACTCGCGGTAGAGACTGTGGTTCGCCAGGTCGAGACGGCGCAGCACGGTCGACGGCGGCTCCTGACGGTCCACGGCGATGCCACGCAGCATGCTGCGCAGCTGGCTCATGGTGATCGCCGCGTCCAGGTTGTGCCCGGTGACGTCGCCGATGACCAGCGCCGTGTCCCCGTCGGGCAGGAGGAAACTGTCGTACCAGTCGCCGCCGACCTGGGCGGTGGCGGAGGACGCGGCGTAGCGTGCGGCGAGCTGCACGTTCCCGGCGTCCCGCAGTTTCGGCAGCAGCGAGCGCTGGAGGCGTTCGGCGATGTTGCGCGTCTCCTGGTGGAGACGGAGGTTGTCCACTCCCAGGGCGAGACTGCGCACCAGATCGTGGACCAGCGGCAGGTCCTCCTCGGTGAACGGCGCGTCCCGTGCGTGGCGGGCCACCGTGAGCGCGCCGATGATCTGTCTGCGGACCCGCAGCGGGGCGACGACGGCGCTGTCCGCGCCCATGGTCCGGAACAGTCCCAGGTAGTGCGCGTCCAGGGGACTCGCGACCTGGCTGGGCGACGGGGGACCGGTGAGCAGCAGCGGGCCTGCCCCGCGCAGCGCACGCGCCAGCGGCCCCCGGGCGGCGTCGGACAGCGGCGGCAGCCGCCCCTGGTAATCCTCGGGCCAGGCATCGCCCGACGAGCGGTGGACGACGCGGGCCCGCTCCACCCGGGCGTCCTCGGTGAACAGGTCCACCGCGCACCAGTCGGCCAGCCGGTCGGTGAGGATCCGGCCCACCCGCTCCAGACCCTCGTCCAGGTACGGGGCGTTGCTCAGCGCGGCCGCGGTGTCGGCCAGCAGCGAGAGCCGCACCAGCGCGGAACGGTCCGCCGACCGCCCGGTGTCCTCGGCGGCCATCGGCGACGACCGGTCCGGCTGCCGCTGTCCCATGGGCGGACGGATCCTGCCCGGCGGATGCGTGGAAGGGCTGGGCACGGCGCCCCGCGGGGTGAGCTGGGCGACGAAGACGGTCCGGCCGTCGGCCGTCTCCTGCGGCTGGATGAACAGCCGCACGGGAACCAGCCGGCCGTCGTGGTGCAGCGCGGGCAGCGGCACCGAGCGGCCCAGGATCCGGGGCTGCCCGCTGAGCAGCAGGGACGTGAACGCCGTGACGTGCCGTGCCCGGAGGTGCTCCGGGACGAGGGTGGTGAGCGGCCGCCCGACCAGGTCGCCCGCGTTCCAGCCGAGCAGGTCCGCCGCGGGCCCGTTCACCGCGATGATCCGGTTCCGCTCGTCGGCGGCGATCGTGGGAACCCTGCTGGCCTGCACATGCCCGGCGTCCCACGCCACCAGCTCCGACGGGCCGGCGCCGGGAACGCCGGGCACCACCGTCCATGCCGTGGGGTGCCCCCCGGCCAGCTGACCGACGATCTGGTCGAACAGCCATTGGTGGAACAGCCGCTGCCGCGGCAGCGCGGGGAGCGTCAGCAGGTGTTCCTCGCGGGCGGCTTCCTCGGCGAGGTCGAGGACCGCGCGCAGGGTCCGCACCGACGGCCCGGCGTCCGGCGGCAGCGACAGGGGCAGCGAGCGGAGTCCCCGCTCGGCGGGATGCGGCCGCAGCGCGGCCGTCACGGACGCGGTGATCAGCTGGCTCGTGTCCTGCGCCACGGCGGCGTCCCGCGGGGTCACTCCGACGTCCTGCCCGGCGGCCACGGCCAGCGTGACCTCCCGCAGCAGGGTGTGCCGGTGCTGCTCGGCCGCCGCGCAGAGCGCCGTCGGCACGTCCAGCAGCGTCACCGTCGCCTCCCCGCCCGCGGGCGCCGCGGGAGGCTCCCAGTCGTCCGGGCGCCGGGGCGGCCCCTCGGGCCCCAGCTCGAACCACACGGTCTTGCCCCGGTCACCCGTCTCGACGCCCCGCCGGGACGCCAGCCGGGCCACCAGCGGCAGACCCTGCCCCGTACCCGCGTACGGCGGCCACCCGTGCGGCACCAGTGCGCGGTCCGGACGGCGGTCGCCGACCCGCACCCGGACCGTGCCGCCCTCGGACCGGGCCGTCACCTCGGCCTCCGTGCGGGCGTGCAGCACCACGTTGGTGACCAGTTCGCTGACCAGCAGCTGGGCGGTGGCCACCAGGTCCGGCGCGGCACCGGCGAGCGCGGCCCCGACGAACCGCCGGGCCTGCGCCACACTCTCCGGCGCCTGAGGGAACCGGCGCGACGGTGTCCCGCGGGCATTGAGGTCGCCCATCACCTCAGTGTGCCTCACCGGCCCCGGCCTTTCGCTGCGGACACGGGCCCGCCGGACGTCCCCCGGACCGGTCCCCGGTGATCCCGGCGACCCGCCGCCCCATAGGGTGCCTCCATGTCTGCGACGTTGAACGCGGGGAAGACCCGCGCCGCGCTGCGCACCTCGGCGCGTATCTCCGGCGAGCTGCTGCTGGTCCTGGTGGCGGCCGCGGTGGCCGTGTGGGCGCTCGGCCGGATGTGGTCGGTGGTCTGGCCCCTGATAGTCGGGCTGCTCCTCACCACGCTCACCTGGCCCCCGACCCGCTTCCTGCGCCGCAGAGGCATGGCGCCGGCGCTCGCCGCGTCCCTGGTGACCGTGCTGTTCCTGCTGGTGGCCGCGGGCACCGCGGCACTGATCGCGGTGCCCGTGACGTCCGAGTCCGGCAAGCTCGCCGACGGTGTCGTCGAGGGCGTCCAGCACTTGCGCGAATGGGCCGCGGGGCCGCCGCTGAACATCGGCGAGGCCCAGATCGCCGGTGCCTTCGACACCGCGACCGCCCGCATCCAGGACAGCGCCGGGGCCATCGCCACCACCGCCGTCACGGGCGTGAGCACCGTCTTCAGCGGTGTGGTCACGGCCGTCCTGGCGCTCTTCCTGATGTTCTTCTTCCTCAAGGACGGCCCGCGCTTCCTGCCGTGGCTCGCCCGGCAGCTCCCCGGCCGGCTGGCCACCGACGTCCCGGCCGTGGCCGCGCGCTGCTGGGACACCCTCGGCGCCTTCGTGCGGTCGCAGGCGCTCGTCGGCCTGCTCGACGCGGTGTTCATCGGACTGGGCCTGTGGCTCCTGAACGTCCCGCTCGTGCTGCCGCTGTCGGTGCTGACCTTCGTGTCGGCGTTCGTGCCCATCGTGGGCGCCCTGTTCGCCGGCTTCGTCGCGGTGCTGATCGCGCTGGTGTCCAACGGGCTGATGAACGCGCTGCTCGTGCTGGCCGTCATCGTGGTGGTGCAGCAGCTCGAGGGCAATGTGTTCCAGCCCATGATCCAGAGTCGCGGACTAGGGCTGCACGCGGTGGTCGTGCTGCTGGCGGTGACACTGGGCGGCAGCGTGGCCGGCATCGTCGGCAGCCTGCTCGCCGTACCCGTCGCCGCGCTGCTCGCGGTCGTCTGGAACTATCTGCGCGAACAGCTCGCCGACCCGCCGCGGGAACCGCGGGCCGACGGCGCGCAGACCTGACCGGCACACCGGCCCCCGTCCTCCGGAAGGAAAGCCTCACGTGACGTACGACCTCACCGCCCTGCGGGCCCGGGTGCCCGCGCTGGCCGCCGGCACCGCCCACTTCGACGGCCCCGGCGGCACCCAGACGCCGCAGCCCGTCATCGAGGCGATCGCCGCCGCGCTGTCCCGGCCGCTGTCCAACCGGGGCGACGCCCTGCCGGGCGAGCGCAACGCCGGGACGATCGTCGCCGGGGCCCGCCGCGCCATGGCCGACCTCCTGGGGGCCGACCCGGCGGGCGTCGTCTTCGGCCGCAGCGCCACCCAGCTCACCTACGACTTCTCCCGCACGCTCGCCGCGACCTGGTCACCCGGCGACGAGGTGGTCGTCACCCGGCTCGACCACGACGCCAACATCCGCCCCTGGGTGCAGGCGGCCGAGCGGGCCGGCTGCACGGTCCGCCGGGCGGACTTCGACCCGGCTACCGGCGAACTGACCGCCGACCACATCCGCGCCGTGCTCTCCGGCCGCACCCGGCTGGTCGCCGTCACCGCGGCATCCAACCTGCTCGGCACGGTCCCCCCGATCGCGGAGATCGCACGGCTGGTGCACGAGGCCGGCGCCCTGCTGTACGTGGACGGCGTGCACTACGCCGCGCACGCCCTGGCCGACATCGAGGCGCTCGGCGCCGACTTCCTCGTCTGCTCCCCTTACAAGTTCCTCGGCCCTCACCTCGGTGTCCTGGCGGCCCGTCCCGCGCTTCTGGAGACGCTGCGCCCGGACAAACTGCTGCCCTCCACGGACGTGGTGCCCGAGCGTTTCGAACTGGGCACGCTGCCCTACGAGTTCCTCGCGGGCACCGCTGCGGCGGTTGACTTCCTGGCCGGACTGGGCGCACCGGGCGGCACCCGCCGCGAGCGGCTCGCGTCGGCCTTCGCGCGGATCGAGGAACACGAGGGCGCCCTGCGCGACCGGCTGGAGAAGGGACTGGCCGCCCTGCCGCGGGTCACCGTCCACTCCCGGGCCGCCCGCCGCACCCCGACCCTGCTCGTCACCCTCGACGGCCGCGAGACCGCCGACGCCTACCGCTTCCTGGCCGAACGCGGCGTCCACGCGCCCTCCGGCCACTTCTACGCGCTGGAGGCCTCCCGCCATCTCGGCCTCGGCGACACCGGCGGCCTGCGCGTCGGACTCGCCCCCTACACCAGCGGTGAGGACGTCGACCGCCTCCTGACGGGCCTGGCGGACTTCCTGGAGTGAACGGTGTGACGGCCGGGCCCCGCGGTGGCAAGTCGCCCTCGGCGAGCGTGTGCCGGTGCCTCGCCACGGGAGCCCGGCCGTTCAGCCGACGTGGACCCGCGGGCGGCGGGAGCTGTCGGGCTCGGCCTCGCGCAGGACCTCGCGGGCGACGGGCGCCACCTCGCCCTGGCCGAAGAGGAGGAAGCGCAGGAAGTTGGCGAACGGATTCCCCTCCGTCCACTCGAAGTACATGTGCGGGATCCGGCCGGTGGTGTCGCGGACATGGAGCAGGAAGGCGGCCAGCGCGTTGGAGACCGAGGAGCTCTCCAGGGTCAGCACGCGGTACCGCCCGTGCAGCACCTCGCCGCGCACGGTCAGCGCCCCCTCGAACTCGGAGGGGTCGGTGACGGTCACCTCGACGAAGACGAAGTCCTCCAGTGACGGGACCTCGTTGACGGCGCGGATCTTCTCGGCCTTGTCGCGGTACTCGGCGAGGCCCCGGTCACCGGGCTTGTTGGCGATGAAGCGGATCGTGCGGTGCGCCGTGTCCCTGACGAACCGTTCCGCCAGGGGGTCGAGAGCCACATGGGTCACCCGCGGCTCGAAGGCGCGGGACAGCCGCGACAGCAGCGAGACGAGGATGATCGCGGCGATGAAGCAGGCGCCGATCTTCACGCCGTCCGGGCGCTCGAGGACGTTCACCACGGTCGTGTAAAGGAACACCGCGGAGACGACCGCGAAGGCGATGGACGAGGCGCGCCGGCCGGCCCTTCGCGCGGAGATGGTGACCGCGACCGCGGCCGAACTGATCAGCACCAGCACCCCCGTGGCGTACGCGCCTCCCTGGGCGTCCACGCTGGCGTCGAAGACCCAGGTGACCAGGAAGGCGACCAGGGTGAAGACGATGACCATCGGGCGCACCGCCCGCGCCCAGTGCGGTGCCATGCCGTAGCGGGGCAGATAGCGCGGCATCAGGTTGAGCAGGCCCGCCATCGCGGAGGCGCCGGCGAACCACAGGATGAGGATCGTCGACACGTCGTACACCGTGCCGAAGGCGCTGCCCAGGTAGGCGTGGGCGAGATAGGCGAGCGCGCGGCCGTTGGCCTCGCCGCCGGGCTGGAACTCCCGCTCGGGAATGAGCAGGGTGGTGAGGAAGCTCGTGGTGATCAGGAACCCGCTCATGATCAGGGCGGCGGTGGTGAGCAGCTTCTTGGTGTCGCGGATCCGTCCGGCCGGCCGCTCCTCGGTGTCCGTGGCGTCGCCCCGCACGTGCGGCATGACGGCCACGCCGGTCTCGAAGCCCGACAGGCCGAGGGCCAGTTTGGGGAAGACGACGAGGGCCACGCCGATCATGACGAGGACGTTGCCGTGCTCGGCCGTCAGCGCGCTGGACCAGTCGGTGACGACGTGTCCCGCGGTGAGCACGTGCCACAGCCCGGTGACGACGACCACGAGGTTGAGCGCGAGATACGTGCCCACCAGGGCGACGGCTACCCCGATCGCCTCGAGGAACCCCTTGAGGAAGACCGCGCCGAGCAGCGCGATGAGCACCATGGTGATCAGCAGCTGCTTGTCGTGCAGGGCGCCGGCCAGATGCGGGTTCTCCACCAGGTGGGTGGAGGCGTCGGCCGCCGACAGGGTGATGGTGATCAGGAAGTCCGTGGCGGCGAAGCCGAGCAGCGTGAGGACGAACAGCTTGCCCTTCCAGAACGTCAGCAGCCGCTCCAGCATGGCGATCGAACCCTCACCGTGCGGGCTCTCCTCCGCCACCCGCCGGTACACCGGCAGGGCGCCCGCCAGGGTGACGACCACCAGCACGATCGTCGCCACCGGCGAGAGCAGCCCCGCCGCCAGCGCCGCGATCCCGGGCTGGTAGCCCAGGGTGGAGAAATAGTCCACGCCGGTCAGGCACATCACCCGGTACCAGGGCCGGCCCTCCTCGCGCGGAGCCCCGGGTGGGAGCGGCGGGTCCTGGCCGTCGTCCCTCCCGTCCTTCCCGCCCATGTCGGACAGACCCTCGAGCATCCAGGCGCGCAGGCGCCCGGCCGGGGGGTGAGTGACGGTTGCCATCGGCGCGCTCTCTTCTGACAGGCTGACCGCGCGGGACGTGGGAACGTCCCGCGGATGACACGATCAGCGTAAGCAGAGAGTGATGAAGTGGCCTGTGATTCAGGGGTCCGAGGGCATCAAGCTTTCGTTAATACCGGGCATCAGGCGTAAAGCGCCTCGATTTCCTTCGCGTAGGCCTGCTGCGCCGCCTGCCTCTTGACCTTGAGTGACGGTGTCAGCAGACCGTTCTCCTCGGTGAACTCGCCCTCGATCAGGGTGAAGGAGCGGATGGACTCCGCGCGGGAGACGGCCTCGTTCGCGTAGTCGACGGCCCGCTGCACGTCGGCGCGCATCCGGGGGTCGCGGACGACCTCGGACATCGGGGTGCCGGCGGGCATCCCGCGCACCGACAGCCAGTGGGCGACCGTCTCGGCGTCGAGGGTGATCAGCGCGCCCACGAAGGGGCGGTTGTCGCCGACCACGAGGCACTGGCCGACGGGCGGCCGGCTGCGCAGCCGGTCCTCCAGGACGGCGGGGGAGACGTTCTTGCCGCCGGAGGTGACGAGGATGTCCTTCTTGCGGCCGGTGATGGTCAGATAGCCGTCCTCGTCCAGGGAGCCGAGGTCCCCGGTGGTGAACCAGCCGTCGTGGAGCACCTCGTACGTGGCGGCCGGGTTGTTCCAGTAGGAGCCGAAGACGATGCCGCCCTTGATCCGCACCTCGCCGTCGTCGGCGATCCGGACCGCGGTGCCGGGGACCGGCAGGCCCACCGTGCCGGGCCGGGGGCTCAGGGGCGGGACGATGGTCGCGGCGGCGGTGGTCTCGGTGAGCCCGTAGCCCTCGTAGACCATGATCCCGGCCGCGTAGAAGAAGAGGTTGAGGTCGCGCTCCAGCGGGGAACCGCCGCTGATGGCGTACCGCATCCGGCCGCCGAGTTCCTTGCGCACCCTGCGGTAGACCAGCAGGTCGTAGAGCGCCCACGCGGCGTACAGGCCGATGCCTGGGCCCTTGCCGCGGCCCAGGAACCGGTTCAGATGGGCTTCGCCGAAGCGTACGGCGACCCGGTGGGCGCGTGCGAAGGAGGCGCCGCGGCCGATCCTCTCGGCGGTGGCCCGGCCGGTGTCGTGGATCTTCTCGAAGAGATAGGGCACGCCCACCAGGAACGTGGGGCGGAACGTCTTGAGCGCGGGCCGGAGTTCGTCGGGCCTGATGCTCGGGAAGTGGCCGATCTCGATGCGGGCGAGCAGACAGGCGATCTGGATGGTGCGGCCGAGGATGTGGGCGAGCGGGAGGAAGAGCAGGGTGGAGGCGAGCTGCCCGGTGACCTCCTTGAAGAGGGGGTGCAGCAGTTCGACGGTCTGGGCGGCCTCGGCGTACAGGTTGGCGTGGGTGAGGACGCAGCCCTTGGGTCGGCCGGTGGTGCCGGAGGTGTAGCAGACGGTCGCGACGGTGTCCGGGGTGAGGGTCGTACGGCGTTTCGCGACCGCCTCGTCGGGGACGTCCCGGCCGAGCGCGGTGAGCTCGGCGAGGGCGTCCGCGTCCAGCTCCCACACGCGCGGGGCTCGCGGATGGGCGGCGGTGGCGGCGGCGACGGTGGCGGTGTTCTCCGCGGTCTCCGTGACGGCGTACCGGGCGCCGGAGTCGCGGACGATCCACTCCACCTGTTCCGCGGAGGAGGTGGCGTAGACCGGAACGCTCTCTCCGCCCGCCGACCAGATCGCGAAGTCCAGGACCGTCCACTCGTAGCGGGTGCGGGACATCACGGCGACCCGGCCGCCCGGTTCCAGCCCGGCGGCGATCAGACCCTTGGCCACGGCGGTGACCTCGCGGGCGAAGGCCGCCGCCGTGACCGGGTGCCAGGCGCCCCGCTCCTCGCGCCGCAGGACGACCGCACCGGGCGCCTCGGCCGCGTTGGCGAACGGGATGTCGGCGGTGCTGCCGGCGGTCAGCCGCGGTGCGAGAGCCGTCGTGCGCGCCTCACGCACGACGCCCCGCGCGTCCCTGACGGTCTCGACCCCGGCTCGGCCCGCCAGGTCCGTGCGTCGTTTCGCCCGTTTCAGATCCCTGCGTACGCCCATGACGGCTCCCGGTCGCGGCTGATTCTCTCGTGCTGGTGCTGCCGTGCTTACTTACTCGAGAGTCAACTTACCCGCGCGTAAGGCTGAGTCAAAGGCCCGGGACCACTCCAGCCGCTCCGGCGCGCGGATCGCCCGCGCCGGCTCGCTCACGGCCGCGTCCTCCGTCCGGTCCGCCAGGACGCCCGCGCGCTCGGAGAGTTAACCGGGGGCGGGGGCTCCGGGCCGTGCGCCGTGGCGGTGGTCGCGGGAGGCAGGGAGTCGGCGGTCGCGTTGAACGTCAGACCGCGGTGCCGCCCCACACGGAGCGGGCCAGGTCGCCGGCCTCCAGGCCGCCGGTCCCCTCGTGCGGGGTACGACCGTCCGGGACGAGCCGGCGCACCGTGGCCGTGGCGAGATGGCCGGCGGCGCCGGACCCGGTGCGTACGGTCGTCACCGACGGCGCCGTGCACAAGTACATCCGCAGCATCTTCGCCAAGCTCGACCTGGCGTCGGTCGACCGCTCGGACCGCCGGGTCGCGGCCGTGCCGCACTACCTGGAGGACGCCCGGCGCCGGGCCTGACACGGCCGCGCGCGGGGCCCCGACCGGTTCACTCCTCGAACAGCGCCTCCTGCCGGCCCTCCCTGGCCCTGCGCAGCCGGCGGCTGCGCGCCCCCACGGTCACCACCGTGGCCGCCGCGGTCGCCGCGAACGCCACCGGGATCATCCAGCCGCGGTTGACCGCGTGGCCGAGCGCGTGGTCAAGGGAGAGCCGTCCGGGACCCGTGACGGCGAGCCCGGCGGCCGTCAGGCCCAGGGACGCGGCGTACTCGAAGCCGCCCTCCTGGTTGAAGAAGCCGTTGGGCGCGTGCACGGCGGACGCGCCCGCCATCGCGCCGGCCGCCGCGGCGCCCGCCGCCGGGGTGGCGAGGCCGAGGGCGAGCAGCAGGCCCCCGCCGGCCTCGGCGAGGCCCGCCGCCGTGGCGCTGGTCCTGCCGGGCGTGTAGCCGATGGATTCCATGAACTGGCCGGTGCCCTCGATGCCGCCACCGCCGAACCAGCCGAACAGCTTCTGCGCGCCGTGCGCCGCGAGCACCCCTCCCGTTCCCAGCCGGAGCAGCAGCAGTCCCAGATCACGTCGGTCGTCACAGGTCACGTCGTCTCCCGGAGCAGTGGCTTGGCCCGACCACCGTCGCATCCCGGACACCGGACCGGCGCGCCGCCGGTTGCCGTTCGGGTGACGTGGGTGGCGGGCACCGCCGGCCGGCACGACGCTGGCACACATGACGATTCAGACCACCCGCCTCAGCGATCCCGCCGTCCGCGCCTTCGTCACGGCCGTCAACGCCCACGACCGCGCGGCGTTCCTGGCGCTGCTGGCGCCCGGCGCCACCATGGCGGACGACGGTTCCGACCGTGACCTGGACGAGTGGATCGACCGGGAGATCTTCTCCTCCCACGGTCACCTGGAGGTCGACAACGAGTCCGGCGGCGGCCGCCGTCTCCTCGCCCGCTACAGCAACGACACCTGGGGCGAGATGCGCACCCGCTGGTCCTTCACCGTCGACGACGACGGCCGCATCTCCCGCTTCGAGACGGGCCAGGCCTGACCGTCGCACGACGGCCGGACGGGTCCGCGCCGGCAGGACCGCCGTCCGGTACCGCACGCCCCGAGGCCGTGTCCCGGCGGGCGCGGCTAGGCCAAACGCCGGCGCGGTGAGGGTTGGGTGACGGGATGGTCACCAATCTCGCGCAGTCGCTGGTTGGCGCTTCAAACAACGCCCTCAGCTCGGCTTTTGCCCGTCGGTTGGCTCCGACTTGGGCGGACGTTGTGGAGATCCGCGGTCGCGTCGCGACGACCGCCGGATCATGCCATTGATCTGCTCGCGACAAGTGACCAGTCTTCTCGTCAGCCTCCCCGCGACACCGCGGCGGAGGTCAACCCCCCACACCTGACGAGGAGATCCCTCTTCATGACGCATCAGATGCGAACCGTCGCGCTGAAGGTCACCGCCGCCGCCTGCGCCGTGTCGGCCGCGGCCACGGCGGCCCTGCTCGGGGCGGCGTCCGCCCATGCCGCCGAGCCCGCGCAGGGAACCGTGTACGGCCTGAACGCCGCGGACGCCGTCGCGGGCAGCTACATCGTCGTGCTCGACGAGAAGACGACCTCCGCCGGCAAGAAGGACCTGGCCCGGGAGTACGGCGGCGAGCTCAGCCGGTCCTACGGCTCGGCCCTCGACGGCTTCGCCGCCGACGGACTGTCCGCCACCGAGGCCCGGCGCCTGGCCGCCGACCCGGCCGTCGGCGCCGTCGTCGCCAACCGCACCCTGCACACCACCGCCACCCAGGACGACCCGCCCTCCTGGGGCCTCGACCGCGTCGACCAGGAGGACACCGCCGGCGACGGCAAGTACACCTACCCCGACAAGGGGGGCGAGGGCGTCACCGCCTACGTCATCGACACCGGCGTACGCGTCACGCACAAGGACTTCGAGGGACGGGCGAGCCACGGCTACGACGCCGTGGACGACGACGACACCGCGGACGACGGCAACGGCCACGGCACGCACGTCGCCGCCACCATCGCCGGCGCCGCGCACGGAGTCGCCAAGAAGGCGAACGTCGTGGCCGTCAGAGTCCTGGACGACAACGGCTCCGGCACCACCGAGCAGGTCGTCGCCGGCATCGACTGGGTCACCGAGAACCACGAGGGCCCCTCCGTGGCCAACATGAGCCTGGGCGGCGCCGCCGACCCCGCGCTCGACGCGGCGGTCGCCAAGGCCGTCGCCTCCGGGGTCACCTTCGCCGTCGCGGCCGGCAACGAGTCCGCCGACGCCGGAGGGGGCTCGCCCGCACGCGTACCGGAGGCCCTCACCGTCGCCTCCAGCACCGAGGACGACGCCCAGTCCGACTTCTCCAACTACGGCTCGGTCGTCGACCTGTACGCGCCCGGCTCCGACATCACCTCGGCCTGGAACGACAGCGACGAGGGCACCAAGACGATATCCGGCACCTCGATGGCCTCCCCCCACGTGGCGGGCGCGGCCGCCGTGTACCTGGCCGGCCACCCCGACGCCGGCCCGGCGGCCGTGGCGTCGGCGCTGACCGGCGCGGCCACCGCCGACAAGATCGGCAACCCCGGCAGCGGCACCCCGAACAAGCTGCTGAGGGTCACGGAGTAGCCCTCCGTCGGCATGCCTGGGGGGCCACAGTGGGGAAACGTTCCTCTGTGGCCCCTCGCCGCGCCGTCGGACCGGGGGTGAGTGGCCTGGTTCACATGGCGTACCGGACCTGCCACCGACACGATGGTCTTCGTCACCGGCAGGCTGAAGGGATCGAGAATGTTCCGCAAGGTGCTGGTCGCCAACCGCGGCGAGATCGCGATTCGGGCGTTCCGCGCGGGCTACGAACTGGGCGCCCGAACCGTCGCCGTCTTCCCGCACGAGGACCGCAACTCGCTGCACCGGCTGAAGGCCGACGAGGCGTACGAGATCGGCGAGCCGGGACATCCGGTGCGGGCCTACCTCTCCGTCGAGGAGATCGTCCGGGCCGCCCGCCGCGCCGGCGCCGACGCCGTCTACCCGGGCTACGGATTCCTGTCCGAGAACCCCGAGCTGGCCAGGGCGTGCGAGGAGGCCGGCATCACCTTCGTGGGACCCGGCCCGGAGATCCTCGAACTGACCGGCAACAAGGCGCGCGCCGTGGCCGCCGCCCGGGAGGCCGGCGTGCCGGTGCTCGGCTCCTCGGCCCCCTCCACCGACGTCGACGAACTCGTCCGCGCTGCGGACGACGTCGGCTTCCCCGTGTTCGTCAAGGCGGTCGCGGGCGGCGGCGGGCGCGGCATGCGCCGCGTCGAGGATCCCGCACAGCTGAGGGAGGCCATCGAGGCGGCCTCGCGGGAGGCGGCGTCCGCGTTCGGCGACCCCACGGTGTTCCTGGAGAAGGCCGTCGTCGAACCCCGGCACATCGAGGTGCAGATCCTCGCCGACGGCCAGGGCGACGTCATTCACCTGTTCGAGCGGGACTGTTCGGTGCAGCGCCGCCACCAGAAGGTGATCGAACTCGCGCCCGCGCCCAACCTCGACCCGGAGCTGCGCGACCGCATCTGCGCCGACGCCGTGAACTTCGCCCGGCAGATCGGCTACCACAACGCCGGCACGGTGGAGTTCCTCCTCGACCGGGACGGCAACCACGTCTTCATCGAGATGAACCCGCGCATCCAGGTCGAGCACACGGTCACCGAGGAGGTCACCGACGTCGACCTGGTGCAGGCGCAGCTGCGCATCGCGGCGGGCGAGACGCTCGCCGGCCTCGGTCTCTCGCAGGACACCGTCACCCTGCGGGGCGCCGCGC
This sequence comes from Streptomyces fungicidicus, assembly GCF_003665435.1. Taxonomy (NCBI): domain Bacteria; kingdom Bacillati; phylum Actinomycetota; class Actinomycetes; order Kitasatosporales; family Streptomycetaceae; genus Streptomyces; species Streptomyces fungicidicus. Next base: position 497,972 of record NZ_CP023407.1, on the reverse strand, counting down.
TGCAGTGCCGGATCACGACCGAGGACCCGGCCAACGGCTTCCGCCCGGACACCGGCCGGATCAGCGCCTACCGCTCACCCGGCGGCTCCGGCATCCGCCTGGACGGCGGCACCACCCACGCCGGGACCGAGATCAGCGCCCACTTCGACTCGATGCTGGTCAAACTGACCTGCCGTGGCCGGGACTTCAGCACCGCGGTGGGCCGCGCCCGGCGCGCGGTGGCCGAGTTCCGCATCCGCGGCGTCGCCACCAACATCCCCTTCCTGCAGGCGGTCCTGGACGACCCGGACTTCCAGGCCGGACAGGTCACCACGTCGTTCATCGAGCAGCGTCCGCAGCTTCTCACCTCGCGCCACTCCGCCGACCGCGGCACCAAACTGCTCACCTACCTCGCCGACGTCACCGTGAACAAGCCGCACGGCGAACGGCCCCAGCTGATCGACCCGTTGACCAAGCTGCCGCCGCTGCCCGACGGCGAGCCCCCGGCCGGCTCCCGGCAGCGGCTCGCCGAACTCGGCCCCGAGGGGTTCGCCCGATGGCTGCGCGCCTCGCCGGCCGTCGGTGTCACGGACACCACCTTCCGCGACGCCCACCAGTCGCTGCTCGCCACCCGCGTCCGCACCAAGGACCTGCTCGCCGTCGCCCCCGTGGTGGCGCGCACCCTGCCCGGGCTGCTCTCCCTGGAGTGCTGGGGCGGCGCCACCTACGACGTCGCCCTGCGCTTCCTCGCCGAGGACCCGTGGGAGCGGCTGGCCGCCCTGCGGGAGGCCGTGCCCAACATCTGCCTCCAGATGCTGCTGCGCGGCCGCAACACCGTCGGCTACACCCCGTACCCGACCGAGGTGACGGACGCCTTCGTCCAGGAGGCCGCGGCGACCGGAATCGACATCTTCCGCATCTTCGACGCGCTCAACGACGTCTCCCAGATGCGGCCGGCCATCGAGGCGGTACGCGAGACCGGCACGGCCGTCGCCGAGGTGGCCCTGTGCTACACCGCCGACCTGTCCGACCCGTCCGAGCGGCTCTACACCCTCGACTACTACCTGCGGCTCGCCGAGCGGATCGTCGAGGCCGGCGCCCATGTGCTGGCCGTCAAGGACATGGCCGGGCTGCTGCGGGCGCCCGCGGCGGCGACGCTGGTGTCGGCCCTGCGCCGGGAGTTCGGCCTGCCGGTCCACCTGCACACCCACGACACCGCCGGCGGTCAGCTCGCCACCTATCTCGCCGCGGTCCAGGCGGGCGCGGACGCGGTCGACGGGGCCGTGGCGTCCATGGCGGGCACCACCTCCCAGCCGTCGCTGTCGGCGCTCGTCGCCGCGACCGACCACTCGGAGCGCTCCACCGGCCTCGACCTCCAGGCCGTAGGCGACCTGGAGCCCTACTGGGAGAGCGTCCGCAAGGTCTACGCGCCCTTCGAGGCGGGCCTGGCCTCGCCGACCGGCCGTGTGTACCACCACGAGATCCCCGGCGGTCAGCTGTCCAACCTGCGCACCCAGGCGATCGCCCTCGGGCTCGGCGACCGCTTCGAGGACATCGAGGCGATGTACGCCGCCGCCGACCGGATGCTCGGCCGCCTGGTGAAGGTCACCCCGTCGTCGAAGGTGGTCGGCGACCTGGCCCTGCACCTGGTGGGCGCGGGTGTCTCCCCGCGGGACTTCGAGGAGGAGCCCAACCGGTTCGACATCCCGGACTCCGTCATCGGCTTCCTCCGCGGCGAGCTGGGCACCCCGCCCGGCGGCTGGCCCGAGCCGTTCCGCAGCAGGGCCCTGCGGGGCCGCGCCGAGCCCAAGCCCGTCCAGGAGCTGACCGCCGACGACCGCGCGGGCCTGGCGAAGGACCGCCGGCCGACCCTCAACCGGCTTCTCTTCCCCGGCCCCACGCGGGAGTTCGAGACGCACCGGCAGTCCTTCGGCGACACCGGCGTGCTGGACAGCAAGAACTTCTTCTACGGGCTGCGCCCGGGCAAGGAGTACAGCGTCGACCTCGACCCCGGTGTCCGGCTGCTGATCGAACTGCAGGCCGTGGGCGACGCCGACGAGCGGGGCATGCGGACCGTGATGGCCACGCTGAACGGGCAGTTGCGGCCCATCCAGGTCCGCGACCGGGCCGCGGCCTCCGACGTCCCGGTGACCGAGAAGGCCGACCGGGCCAACCCCGGCCATGTCGCGGCGCCGTTCGCCGGTGTGGTGACGCTGGCCGTCGCCGAGGGCGACGAGGTGGAGGCCGGCGCCACGGTGGCCACCATCGAGGCGATGAAGATGGAGGCCTCGATCACCGCCCCGAAGTCCGGCACGGTCACCCGGCTGGCGATCAACCGGATCCAGCAGGTGGAGGGCGGCGACCTGCTCGCCGAACTCGGCTGAGCGCGGCGGGCCGGCCCACGAGCCGGGTCCGCCCCACGAGCCGGGTCCGCCCCGCGGGGCGGACCCGGCGGAGAAGCCCCCGCGGGGCAGCTGTGGGAACGTAGATTGTGCGTTGGCCAGAACAGCCCTCGAACGACTACGGACGGTACTCATGACCGACCCTGCCGCGGCGCCCGGATCAGCGCAACAGAAGATCGACACCTCGGTGCCGCACTCGGCCCGCATCTGGAACTACTGGCTGGGAGGGAAGGACAACTACCCGGTCGACGAGGAGGCAGGCGACGCCTACACCGGCGTCTTCCCCGGCATCGTCACCATCGCCCGCAGCAGCCGGGCCTTCCTGCGGCGCAACATCGGCTATCTCGCGGGTGAGCAGGGCATACGCCAGTTCCTGGACATCGGGACCGGCCTGCCCACGGCCGACAACACCCACCAGGTCGCCCAGCGGATCGCCCCGGACTCCCGGATCGTCTACGTCGACAACGACCCGATGGTCCTGGCCCATGCCCGCGCGCTGCTCTACTCCACCCCGGAGGGGGCGACGGCGTACGTCGACGCGAACGTCCTGGAGCCGGAGCGCATCCTGGAAGCCGCGCGGGAGACGCTGGACCTCGAGCGCCCCACCGCCCTCATCCTCAGCAACATCCTGGGCCACGTCGCGGACTACGACCGGGCGCGCTCCATCGTCAGCACGCTGATGGCCGCCCTGCCGTCCGGCAGCTACCTCTCCGTCAACGACGGCTCGCGCGGCATCGACCCGGTCTTCGAGCGGGCCCAGGACGGCTACAACGAGAGCGGCGCCGTCCCCTACAACCTGCGGACCGTCGAGGAGATCACGGCGTTCTTCGACGGGCTGGAACTCGTCGACCCCGGCGTCGTCTCGGTACAGCTGTGGCGTCCCGACACCACCTCGCCCGCGCCGGAGACGATCGCCGAGCACGGCGGCCTGGCCCGCAAGCCCTGACGTAATTCGTTGGACAACGCCCGCTCCGCAGAGGAGCGTTGGCGCAATGCGACAGAAGGAGCTCTGGAACGCGGACGTCGCCCGGCGCTATGACACGCCCGGAACGGGCATGTTCGCGCCCGGGGTGCTGGGACCGACGGTGGAGCGGCTGGCCCGGCTCGCGGGAGGGGGAGCGGCCCTCGAGTTCGCCATCGGCACGGGCCGGGTGGCCGTTCCGCTCGCCGGGCGCGGAGTACGGGTGACCGGGATCGAGCTGTCCCGGCCGATGGTGGAGCAACTGCGCACAAAGGCCGACGAATCGACGATCCCGGTGGTCATCGGGGACATGGCGACCACCGTCGTCCCCGGTGAGTACGGCCTCGTCTACCTCGTGTACAACACCATCTCCAACCTGCTCGACCAGGCCGACCAGGTCGAGTGCTTCCGCAACGCCGCCCGCCACCTCGGGCCCGGCGGCCGCTTCGTCGTCGAACTGTGGGTTCCCGAACTGCGCAAGCTCCCACCGGGGCAGACCGCCACGGTGTGGCGGACCGAGCCCGGTTACATCGGCCTGGACACGTACGACATCCTGCGTCAGCACGTCGTGTCGCACCACTTCCGCTTCGACGACGGCACCGAGCGGGCGGAACTGTTCCGCAGCCCGCACCGCTACATCTGGCCGGCCGAGCTCGACCTGATGGCCCGGCTGGCCGGCTTCGAGCTGGAGTCCCGGCACGCCGACTGGGACGGCGCCGAGTTCACCGCGGACTCGCCCTCCCATGTGTCCGTCTACCGGCTCCCGTCCGACTCCTAGGGCCTGTTGCGCAGCAGACCGCCGCCGCGCACCCGAGCCCGCGCGCATCCCTCGCATCGATGCATGCCGCCCGCCGGCAGGACTTTGAACTCATCGATGACAAAGTATGGACGTGCTGAGCAGAAGTCTCCTAGCGTGTGCGCCGCAACCGTTGGCGTTTCCCGTTCGGCACCGGAGTCATCCGGCCCTCCGGTCGACTCAGCAGGAGGAAGCATGGACGCACGGCTGTACCGGCGTGCCCGAAGACGCCTGACAGTGCTGCTCGTCGGCGCGTTCGTCGCGGGCGGACTCTGGGGATCCCCCGTGGCATCGGCCCGGCCGGACTCCGCGCCGCGGGCCGATGTGCCGCCCCAGGAGCCCGGTGTCACCCTGCGCGTCTTCGACGTCCAGGTCCCGCTCGACACGATCTGCACGCTCAAGCCCGGACAGACCCCCAACGTCGACAAGCTGATGCCGACGATCGACTGGAGTTCGACCGACGACTTCGGCGGGTTCGGCGACAACTTCGTCACCCAGGTCACCGGCAACATCCATGTGCCGGCCGACGGTTCGTACACCTTCCGGCTGTCCAGCGACGACGGCTCGCGGCTGCTGATCGACGACCGGCTGGTCATCGACCACGACGGGCTGCACGGCGCCGAGCCCAAGGACGGAGCCGTCGAACTCACCGAGGGCATGCACGCGTTGCGTGTCGACCACTTCGAACGCGGCGGCGACCAGGTGCTCAGCCTCGCCTGGCGGCCGCCGGGCGCCGACGGATTCGAGACCGTGCCGAACGCTGCCCTGAGCACCGACGCCGGCGTGGTCCGGGTCACCGCCCCGGGCCGCAAGGAGTGCGAGGGCATCACCGACTCGCCCGGCGACGGCCTCCCGCTCAACTCGGTGCGCCCCGACCACACCCTCACCGACCTGCGCCCCGACGGCTTCGAACCGCAGATCACCGGGATGGACTGGCTGCCCGACGGCCGCCTGGCCGTGAGCACCTGGGGCGGCACCGACAACACCGCCGGCGAGGTATACGTCCTCGACGAGGTCACCGGCAGCACCGGCCCCGAGAAGGTGAAGGCCACGAGGATCGCCGAGGGTCTCAAGGAGCCGATGGGCCTCAAGGTCGTCGACGGCACCGTCTTCGTCTCCCAGAAGCACGAACTGACGGAACTGCGCGACAGCGATGGCGACGGCGTGACGGACGAGTACAGGACCCTCGCGACCTGGCCGTACGGCGGGAACTTCCACGAGTTCGCCTTCGGACTCCTGTACCGCGACGGCTACTTCTACCTGAACCTGTCCGTCGCCATCAACTACGGCGGAGCCACCACGGATCCGCAGCCCGCGGCCTGCCGCGGCACGACCGTCAAGGTCAACCGGAAGACCGGCGAGGTCAGTTACCTCGCCGGCGGCCTGCGCACCCCGAACGGCATCGGCTGGGGCCCCGGCGGCGACATCTTCGCGACGGACAACCAGGGCGGCTGGCTGCCCTCGTCGAAGCTGGTCCACATCAAGCAGGACCGCTTCTTCAACCACTACACCAACCCCGCCGGCCCCTTCGACGCGAAGCCGGTCACCCAGCCGGTGCTCTGGCTCCCGCAGAACGAGATCGCCAACTCGCCCAGCACACCCCTCTACCTGACCAAGGGCAGGTTCAAGGGGCAGATGCTCTTCGGTGACGTCACCTACGGCGGTCTCCAGCGCGCCTACCTGGAGAAGGTCAAGGGCCAGTACCAGGGCGCCGTCTTCCGCTTCACCCAGGGCCTCGAGGCCGGCGTCAACCGGATCACCATGGGCCCCGACGGAGCGATCTACGCGGGCGGTCTGGGCGCCGACGGCAACTGGGGCCAGGAGGGCAAGCTCAAGTACGGGCTGCAGAAGCTGTCCCCCAACGGCGGCAACACCTTCGACATCCAGGCCATGCGGGTGAAGAAGGGCGGCTTCGAGCTGGAGTACACCCAGCCGCTCTCCCGGGAGACCGCGGACGACCTGGTGAGCCACTACGAGGCCGAGCAGTGGCGCTACACCCCGACGCGCGACTACGGCGGCCCCAAGATCGCCGAGGAGACCCTGAAGGTGACCTCGGCGGAGCTGTCCCGCGACCGCAGGAAGGTGACCCTGGCGGTCGAGGGCCTGAAGCCGGGCCGCGTGGTGCACGTCCGCTCGCCGCGCCCGTTCGGCTCGGAGTCGGGCGAGACCCTGTGGAGCACGGAGGCCTGGTACACGCTCAACGCCATGCCCGGCGTACAGCCGGAACACGGCCCGCTGTACGAGGCCGAGGAGGCGGCCCTCACCGGCGCGGCCGGCGTCAACACCGACCACCGGGGCTACTCCGGCAGCGGCTTCGTCGACCGGTACGGCACCCAGGGCGCCACGACCACCTTCGACGTCCGGGTGGACCGGACCGGCACGTACGACCTGGGCATGCGCTACTCCAACGGCCCGAACCCCTTCCGGGGCACCAAGACCCTCTCCCTGTACGTCAACGGGAAGAAGGCGGGACGGACCACATTCCGTGACACCGGCGACTGGGACACCTGGTCGACACAGACCGAGTCCCTGAGGCTCCGCGCCGGGCACAACACCGTCGCCTACCGGTACGACGAGGGCGACACCGGTCACGTCAACCTGGACCTGCTCACCGTGCTCCCGCACGGCAGCCCGGTCACGCTGTTCGACGGCGACGGCCTCGGCCAGTGGCAGCACACCGACGGACGTCCGGCGCAGTGGCCGGTCAGCGGCGGGGCGATGGAGGTCTGCTGCGGGGACATCCGCACCAAGAACGGCTTCGACGACTTCAGGCTCCACCTGGAGTACCGGCTGCCGAAGCTGCCCCCGGACGTGACGGGCCAGGACCGCGCCAACAGCGGCGTCTACCTCCAGGACCGCTACGAGATCCAGATCCTGGACTCCTACGGCGACACCACCCCGGACACCGATGAGGCGGGAGCGATCTATCTGAAGAAGGCGCCCGACGTCAACGCGGCCAAGGCGCCCGAGACCTGGCAGTCGTACGACATCGTCTTCCGCGCGGCGCGCTACGACGCCGAGGGGAACAAGACGGCCGACGCGCGGGTCACCGTGGTGTGGAACGGCAGGAAGGTCCACGACGACGTCGCGATCGACGGTCCGACGGGCGGTGGAGCGCCCGAAGGTCCCGCGGCCGGAGCGATCCGGCTGCAGGACCACGGGAACGCGGTGCGCTACCGCAACATCCGTATCGAGCCGCTGGGTTAGCGGGCGGCGGCCGGGTCCGGCGCCCTGCCGTCCGCGGCGGACGGCGCTGCGCCGGACTCCTCGTCCCCGGCGTGCGAGCGGCCGAGGCCGATCATGCCGAAGGCGGTCAGGGCGGCGGCGACGACGGCCGCCACGGCGCACACCAGATACGCGGTGCCGAACCCGCTGCCCAGGGCCTCCAGGGCGACGCCGTGGGCGGCGGAGCCCGGGGCGCCGGGCGGCAGGCTGTTCACGGCGATGGGGCCGCCGGCGGAGGCGATCTCGCGTGCCGCCGCCAGCTGGCCGGCGGTCAGGTCCGCGCCGGCCAGCTTCGCGGTGAACGCCGACCCGGCGCCGCTGAGGGCGACCGCGGTGACGACCACGGGGCCGAGGGCGAAGCCGAGGTCGCGCAGCATGTTGGTGGTGGCGCTGGCCATGCCGGCCAGATGCCGGGGCACGCTGTTCAGCGCCACGGCCGTCACGGAGCTGACGGTCAGCGCGAAGCCGACGCCGATCAGCAGGGACGGCGCGACGAAGCCGCCGAGCCCGGTGTCGGTGACGTCCATCCCGGCGAAGAGGAGGCACCCGATCGCCATCAGGACAAACCCCGAGGTCAGCAGCCATGTCGCGGCGACCCGGTGCAGGAGGCGCGAGACGACCGGGATGAGCAGGAAGGCGGGGCCCTGCAGGAGCAGGAAGGGGACCGCGACGCGGATCGGGTCCTGGTGCTGCACGGGACCCAGCCACATGCTCGTGGCGAAGCAGGCGCCCAGGAAGGCGAGCATGCCGATGACCGCGACGACGGACGACACGGTGAAGGCGCGGTTGCGGAACAGCCTCAGGTCGAAGATCGGGGACTCGGCGCCCAGCTCCACCAGCACGAACGCGGCGAGGAAGCACGCGCCGACACCGAAGGCCAGCATCACCGGAAGGGTGGTCCAGCCGGACTCGGGGCCCTCGACGGCCCCGTACAGGACCAGGATGAGGCCGATGGCGAAGGTGATCTGACCGGGGACGTCGAGCCTGCGGCCCTCCGGGGCCTTCGACTCCGTGGCCAGGACCAGGGTGAGCACCATGCTGGCCAGGGCGAGTCCGAGGAGCACCCAGAAGGAGCCACGCCACGAGCCGACCTTGGCGAACATGCCGCCCAGCAGGGGGGAGACCGCGGCGCCGGCTGACAGGAAGCCGCTCCAGACCGCCACCGCGTGCGCCCGTTCCCGCATTCCGCGGGTGACCGCGCTGATCGCGGTGAGCGAACCGGGGAACATGGCGCCCGCGCCCAGGCCGTTGAGGGCGGCGCCGATCCACAGCACCTGGACGCTGGGCGCCATCGCGGCCACGGCGCTTCCCGCGGCGACGAGGGCCGTGCCGGCCACCACGAGCCTGCGCCGTCCGAAGAGGTCACCGAGGACACCGAAGGTGAACTCGAAGCAGACCACGGCGATCATGAACGCGGCGGTGATCCAGGTGAGCTGGGAGCCGTGGGTGTTCAGGTCCTGCTGGAGGAGTCCGTTCAGCGAGGCGGGCAGCGCGTTCGCGACCTGGGCCACGAAGACCGCGCCGCAGGCGGCAGCCAGTGTTCCCGCGTAGCCCGGTGTCCGGGCGGCCCCCGCGGTGGGGCCGTGGGACGTCGTCGTCCCGTCGTTGAGCGTCATTGCTGGTTCTCCCTGGCTGGGAAAGCGGGCGGCCCGAGAAGACGGGAGCCCGGGAGCGTCAAGGCGCTCGGCTCTGCGTACGAGGTGGGGGAGAGGGCACGTCGCGAGTCCGGCGTGGTGCCGGGAGAATGACACTTCGCTTTACGTCGCGTCAATGAAAAATGCACAACTTAAGATGAGCGATCTAGATGTAAGACAAATTCGCCCCCGGGACCGCGGACTCAGCGGACCTCCGCCAGGTCGGCCTCCAGGGCGCGCGCCGACGCGTCCAGGGTGGCCACCAGGGGCTGGAGCCGGTGCGGGTCGTAGCGCACGCCGGGCATGGAGACCGACAGACCGGCCAGCGCGGTGCCGTCCCGGTCGCGCACCGGCACCCCGACGGCCACGAGACCGCGCTCGGAGCGCTCCTTGTTGACGGCGAAACCGTTGCGGCGCAGCCGCGCCAGCTCCGTCCGCAGCCGGGCGAGGTCGGGCCGGTCGCCGGGACGGTCCCGGTAGCGCTCCGGGGCGTACACCTCGTCCAGTTCCGCGTCGGACAGGTCGGCGAGGAGCAGCAGCCCCGCCGTCGTGCGGTGGGCCGCGAACACCATGCCCTCCCGGGAACCGACCCGCAGCGCCTGCCGGCACTCCACGCTGGCGATGAACCGGGCCGTGTCCCCGGTGCGCACGATCAGGTTCGTGGTCTCGTCCACCAGGTCGACGACGCGCCGCAGATGCGGCAGGGCCGCCGCGCGCAGCCGCGACACCAGCGACTGGGAGTGCGCGGCGAGTTCCAGCACCGGACCCGCACGGTAGACGCGGTCCTCGTCCTGCACGGCGAAGTCCCGGTAGACCAGCATCGCCAGCAGCCGGTGCGCGGTCGACCTGGCCACGCCGAGCCGCTCGGCGATCTGCGACACGGTCGCACCGCCCTCCATCTGCAGGATCGTCGCGGCCCGCAGCGCGTGGTCCACGCTGGCGACGGGGTACGGCGGGGGAGTCTTGAGCGGCTTGTCCATGGCACTTCCTCAAAGATTCTGCTCTCCAGAATCTACATGTTCTCTCTGAAGACACGGCGCAGTCTGTGGAGCGTGACTCACTCCTCCCTCGCCCATGACACCGCAACGGGTTCCCCGGTCCGGCTCCAGGCCGTCGCCGCGGAGGGGCAACCCGAGGTCACCCCGGCGCTCGAAGAGCTGTACCGGGGCTTCGAACAGGAGCTGCTCGTCCCGCTGTGGACCGAGATCGGCGACCTGATGCCGGCCCACCCGCGCTCGCGCGCCGTGCCCCACCTGTGGCGCTGGCAGCGGCTGCGGGAACTCGCGGACCGGGCCGGCGGCCTGGTCCCCGTCGGGCGCGGCGGCGAGCGCCGGGCCATCGCGCTGGCCAACCCCTCCCTCGGCGGCCGGCCCTTCGCCACACCGACCCTGTGGGCGGCCATCCAGTACCTCATGCCGGGCGAGGACGCACCCGAGCACCGTCACACCCAGCACGCCTTCCGCTTCGTCGTCGAGGGCTCGGGCGTGTGGACGGTCGTCGGCGGCGACCCGGTGCCGATGAACCGCGGTGACTTCCTCCCGCAGGCCGGCTGGAACTGGCACGCCCACCACAACGCGACCTCCGAGCCGATGGCCTGGATCGACGGCCTGGACATCCCCTTCCAGTACGTCACCGAGGCACAGTTCTTCGAGTTCGGCCGCGACGAGATCGGCGACGCCGAGCGGACCACGCCCGAGCGGTCGCGCTCCGAGCGCCTGTGGGGACACCCGGGCCTGCGCCCCCTGTCGGCCGTCCCCGCCGCGCCGGGCAGCCCGCTGCTGTCGTACAAGTGGGAATACACCAACGCCGCCCTGCGCGACCAGCTGCTGCTGGAGAAGGAGGGCTTCGGCGGCACCGTCGAGCCCGGCCACGCCGCGGTGCGCTACTCCAACCCGCACGACGGCTCCGACGTGCTGCCGACCCTGCGCGCCGAGTTCCACCGCGTCGCCCGGGGCGCCGAGACCGCGCCGGTGCGCGAGACCGGATCGTCCGTCCACCAGGTCTTCGACGGCTCCGGCGTGGTGACCGTCGGGGACAGGTCCTGGACCGTGACCCGCGGCGACCTGTTCGTCGTCCCGTCCTGGGAGCCGTTCTCCGCCCGCTCCGAGGCCGGCGCCTCCGACTCCGACGAGGGCGCCCTCGACCTGTTCCGCTTCTCCGACGCGCCCGTCTTCGAGGCGCTCAAGCTCGACCGCACCCAGAAGGACGCCTGACATGAAGCTCGCCACCCTCCGCACCGCCGACGGGACCCGCGCGGTCCGCCTCGACGGCGAGGTCCTCGTCGACCTCGGACACGCCGACCTGGGCGAGCTGTTCGCCCGGGCCGACTGGCGGGCGAAGGCCGCCGCCGCGTCCGGCACCACCTACCCGGTCGAGGGCGCCGACTTCGCGCCGGTCGTCCCGAACCCCTCCAAGGTCGTCTGCGTCGGCCACAACTACACCAACCACATCAAGGAGATGGGCCGGGAACTGCCGAGTCACCCGACCCTCTTCCCGAAGTTCGCCGACACCCTGCTGGGCGCGAACGACGACATCGTCAAGCCGGCCGAGACCGAGGCGCTCGACTGGGAGGTCGAACTGGCCGTCGTGATCGGCGCCCAGGTGCGCCGCGCCGACGAGCAGCAGGCCGCCGACGCCATCGCCGGCTTCACCGTCATGAACGACATCTCGGTGCGCGACTGGCAGTTCCGCACCATCGAGTGGACCCAGGGCAAGATCTGGGAGGCGTCCACCCCGGTCGGCCCCTACGTCGTCACCCCCGACGAGGTCGGCGGCGTCCGCCCCGCGCTCGAGGTCAGGACGGTCGTCGACGGCCAGGTCACGCAGCAGGACGACACCGGCACGCTGCTGTTCGACCCGGTCTTCCTGGTCCAGTACATCTCCACCGTCATCACCCTGCGCCCGGGCGACATCATCGCCACCGGCACTCCGGCCGGCGTGGGCAACGCCCGCGACCCCAAGGTCTTCCTGCTCCCCGGCCAGACCGTGAGCACCGAGATCGCCGGCCTGGGCGCCTGCACCAACAAGGTGGTCGGGGAGTGACCGGGGCCGCGCGCACCTTCGCCGACGCCCGCGCCTGGGCGCGTACCGGCACCGAGCTGATGCTCGACGCCGTCGCGGGCCTCGACGAGGCCGGCTTCCGTGCCCCCAGCGCGCTGCCGGAGTGGACCCGCAAGCACCTGGTGGCGCATGTCGCCGCCAACGCCGACGCCCTGTGCAACCTGGTGCACTGGGCGGCCACCGGCGAGAAGACGCCGATGTACGCCTCCGCCGAGGAGCGCGCCGCCGGCATCGCCAAGGGCCCCACCCTGTCGGCCGGCGAACTCCGCTCCTGGCTCACCGGCTCCGCGCGACGGCTCGGGGAGGGACTGGACGCGCTCACCGGCGAACAGTGGCAGCACGAGGTGGTCACCGCCCAGGGCCGCACCGTCCCCGCGACCGAGCTGCCGTGGATGCGCGCCCGCGAGGTGTGCGTCCACGCCGTCGACCTCGGCACCGGCGTCGTCACCTTCGCCGACCTCCCGAAGGGCTTCCTGACCGCCCTGGCCGGAGAGATCCGCGCCAGACGCGGGCTGACCGAGCTCCCCGACGGTCCGCTGCCGGAGGTCGCGGCCTGGCTGGCCGGCCGTCCCCACTCGCTCGCCGACGCTCCCGAGCTCGGCCCGTGGCTGTAGAGAAGTGATTCCCATGTCCCACCCTGATGTGATCGTGGTCGGAGGCGGCATCGGCGGCCTCGGCGTGGCCTGCTCCCTGACCCGCCAGGGCCAGAGCGTCCGCCTGCTGGAGAGCGCCCCCGCCTTCGGCGAGGTCGGCGCGGGCATCCAGCTCGCCCCCAACTGCACCCGCATCCTCGACGACTACGGCCTCCTGGACGAGGCCAAGAGCCTCGGCGTCGTCCCGGACGCCATGGTCATGCGCGACGCCGTCGACGGCGACGAGCTGACCCGGCTCGACCTGCGCGACCTGGAGCGGCGCTACGGCTACCCGTACCTGGTCATCCACCGCAGCGACCTGCACGGCCTGCTGCTGCGCGCCTGCGAGCGGGCCGGCGTCGAACTGGTCAACGACGCCCGGGTGACCTCGTACGAGAACACCGACGGCGGCGCCCGGGTGACCCTCGCCTCCGGCGAGACCCACGAGGCGGGCATGGTCATCGCGGCCGACGGCCTGCACTCGCCCGCCCGCAAGCTGTTCGTCGACGACCGGCCCGTCTCCTCGGCGTACGTCGCCTACCGCGGCACCGTCCCGGCCGCGCAGCCCCGGGTGGAGTCCGTCGACCTCAGCGAGGTCGTGGTGTACATCGGCCCCCGGTGCCACTTCGTCCACTACGGACTGCGCGGCGGCGAGATGCTCAACCAGGTCGCCGTCTTCGAGTCGCCCAAGGCGCTCGCCGGACGGGACGACTGGGGCACGCCGGACGAACTCGACGCCGCCTTCGCCGGGACCTGCGGGTTCGTCCAGGACGGCCTGCCCTTCATGTGGCGGGACAAGTGGTGGCGGATGTTCGACCGCGACCCGATCATGACGTGGGTGCACGGCCGGATCGCGCTGCTCGGCGACTCTGCGCACCCGCCGCTGCAGTACATCGCGCAGGGCGCGATCATGGCCATCGAGGACGGCTGGGTGCTCGGCGAGCACGTCGCCCGCAACCGCGCCGAGGACGGCACGGTGGACTGGACCGCCGCGCTCGCCGCCTACGAGGCCGTCCGCCCGGAGCACTGCCGACGCGTCCTGACCACGTCCCGCAAGTGGGGCGAGCTGTGGCACCTCGACGGTCTCGCCCGCGAGCAGCGCAACGTGCTGCTGCGCGCCCGCGACACCTACGACTACGCGTTCACCGACTGGCTGTACGGCCCGACCGCGCTGACCCCGGACGAGGAGCCGCCGATGTTCACGGCGATACCGCTGGACTCGGCGGTCACCGGCGAACCCGTGCCGGCCGGCGGCGCGGCATGAGCGACGCCTACCTCTACGCGGCGGCCCGCACCCCGTTCGGCCGCTTCGGCGGGGCCCTCGCCGGGGTGCGCCCCGACGACCTCGCCGCCGCCGCGCTGACGGGCGTGCTGGCCAAGGCGCCCGGCCTCGACCCCGCCGCGATCGGCGACGTGGTGTGGGGCAACGCCAACGGCGCGGGCGAGGACAACCGCAACGTCGGCCGGATGGCGGTGCTGCTGGCCGGACTGCCGGTGAGCGTGCCCGCCACCACCGTCAACCGGCTCTGCGGATCCAGCCTGGACGCGGCGGTCGTCGCCTCCCGCACCCTGGAGTCCGGCGACGCGGACGTCGTCGTCGCCGGCGGGGTGGAGTCCATGAGCCGCGCGCCGTGGGTGCTGCCCAAGCCGGACCGCGCCTTCCCCGCCCGTGACGTCACGGCCGTGTCCACCACCCTCGGCTGGCGGCTGGTGAACCCCGCGATGCCGAAGGAATGGACGGTCTCGCTGGGCGAGTGCAACGAACAGCTCCAGGAGGAGTTCTCGATCTCCCGCGAGCGGCAGGACGCCTTCGCGGCGCGCTCGCACCGGCTGGCCGCCGCGGCCTGGGACGAGGGCTTCTACGACGACCTGGTCCTGCCCGTGGAGGACCTCGCCCGCGACGAGGGCATCCGCCCCGGCACCGACCCCGGGAGGCTGGCGGCCCTGAAGCCGTCGTTCCGCCCGGACGGGACGATCACCGCGGGCAACGCCTCCCCGCTGAGCGACGGCGCGTCCGCCGTGCTCCTCGGCACCGGCGAGGCGGCCGGACGGATCGGGCTGGCCCCGGTCGCCCGGATCGCCGGGCGCGGCGTGCACGCCGTCGAGCCGCAGCGGTTCGGCTTCGCCCCCGTGGAGGCCGCCGAGCGGGCGCTGCGCCGGGCCGGGATCGGCTGGGGCGACGTCGGCGCGGTGGAGCTGAACGAGGCGTTCGCCGTGCAGTCGCTCGCCTGCGTGGACGCCTGGGGCGTCGACCCGGAGATCGTCAACACCCGTGGCGGCGCCATCGCCCTCGGGCACCCGCTGGGCGCCTCGGGCGGCCGGCTGCTGGGCACGCTGGCGAAGGTGCTGCGTGAGCGGCGCGAGCGCTGGGGCGTCGCGGCGATCTGCATCGGCGTGGGCCAGGCCCTCGCCGTGGTCCTGGAGAACGTGAGCGACGAGGTGGGCCAAGGATGACCACGACCATCGCGGAGACGGCCGACGAGGCCGTGGCGGGCATCGAGGACGGCTCGACCGTCCTGGTGGGCGGATTCGGGCTGGCGGGCATGCCGTTCGACCTGATCGACGCGCTGATCCGGCAGGGCGCCGGCGACCTGACCGTCGTCTCCAACAACGCGGGCAACGGCGACGTCGGCCTGGCCGCCCTCCTCGCGGCCGGCCGGGTGCGCAAGGTGATCTGCTCCTTCCCCCGGCAGAGCGACTCGTACGTCTTCGACGAGCTGTACCGGGCCGGACGCGTCGGCCTGGAGGTCGTACCGCAGGGCACCCTCGCCGAGCGGATGCGGGCCGCCGGGGCGGGTATCGGCGCCTTCTACAGCCCCGTCGGCGCCGGCACCCCGCTGGCGGACGGCAAGGAGACGCGGGAGATCGACGGCCGCGTCCACGTCCTGGAGCACCCGATCAAGGGTGACGTGGCCCTGATATCCGCCCACCGGGCGGACACCGTGGGCAACCTCGTCTACCGCAGGACCGCCCGGAACTTCGGCCCCGTGATGGCCACCGCCGCCGGCACGGTCGTCGCCCAGGTCGCCGGGATCGTGCCCGCAGGGGAGATCGACCCGGAGACCGTGGTCACCCCGGGCATCTACGTCGACCGCCTGGTACGGGCCGAGGCCCGCCGGCTCACCGTGCAAGGAGCCCGCTGATGACGACCGCAGCCACCGTGGTGGAACACACCGGCCGGGGCCCGCTCACCACCGAGGAACTCGCCGCCCGCATCGCCCGCGACATCCCGGCCGGTTCCTACGTCAACCTCGGCATCGGACAGCCGACCCGGATCGCCGAGCACCTGTCGGCGGACTCCGGGATCGTGCTGCACACCGAGAACGGCATGCTCGGCATGGGCCCGGCCGCCACCGGCGACGAGATCGACCCCGATCTCACCAACGCCGGCAAGGTCCCGGTCACCGAGCTGCCCGGAGCGGCGTACTTCCACCACGCCGACTCCTTCGCGATGATGCGCGGCGGTCACCTGGACGTGTGCGTCCTCGGGGCGTTCCAGGTCTCCCACCACGGCGACCTGGCCAACTGGCACACCGGTGACCCGGACGCCGTCCCCGCCGTCGGCGGCGCGATGGACCTCGCCGTCGGAGCGCGGCAGGTGCTGGTGATGATGAAGCTGTTCACCCGGGACGGCACGCCCAAGCTCGTCCCCGCGTGCACCTACCCGCTCACCGGGGCCGCCTGCGTCCACCGCGTCTACACCGACCACGGCGTCTTCGCCACCGGTCCGGACGGGGCCAGGGTCCTGGAGACGTACGGCGTCACGGCGGCGGAACTGGGGGAGCGGCTCTCCGTCGAGCTGCGCATCTGAGAAGCCGTACGCATGGTAAAGATCACTTATGTCACGCAAAGCTAGGAGCCGGTGTGTGCGTTCGCCGTGCACGGACGGCGTTAGGATCTCCGGCATGGCGAACCTTCGTGAGGCACAGAAGCGGATGACGCGCCGTCTGCTGCTGGAGTCGGGACTCGAGCTGTTCAAGACGAAGGGGTACGCCGCCACCACGGTCGACGACATCGCCACCGCGGCGGGCACCACACGGGTGACCTTCTACGCCTACTTCCCCTCGCGCAGCGAACTGATGAAGGCGCTGATCGACGAACAGCTCAACGAGGTGCTCCAGCGCGTCCGTTCCCCCGAACACGGTTCGACGGCCAGGGACCTGGTCGCCACCGTCGCCGAGGGGACCCCGGAAGCGATCATGGCGTGGCTGCGGCGCACCGCCGAGAGCTGGCCGGCCATCCGTCCGATCATCCGCATCGGCCGTGATGCCGCGGTGATCGATCCGGACCTCCCCGACCTGGTCGAACGCTGGCTGGAGGAGGCCATCAGCGACATCGAGGACGGACTCACGGCGGCCGGGCGCCTCGAACCCCACCAGCGTCACTTCCGGGGAGTGCTCGCCATGGCCCAGCTCGACTACGTCGCCCAGCACTGGCACCGCGCCGACTGGAAGCTCACCCGTGAGCAGATGCTCGACGAGCTCGGCGCGAGCTGGGTGCGGCTGCTGACCTGACGGGATGCCCGGCACGGGAGATCCGCGGGAAAAATGTGCGGCGCGGATGTCGAGAACCCGCGTCCGGCTCCGTCCCCGGGGTGAGCGCGACCACAATGGTCCGCACCGCACCGAGGAGCACACCATGGCCAAGTACCTGCTGCTGAAGCACTACCGGGGCGCCCCCGCCGCCGTCAACGACATCCCCATGGACCAGTGGACGCCCGAGGAGATCTCGGCCCACGTCCAGTACATGCAGGACTTCGCGGACCGGCTCGAGAAGACCGGCGAGTTCGTCGACGGCCAGGCGCTCGCCCCCGAGGGGACGTTCGTCCGGTACGACGGCGAGGGGCGCCCGCCGGTCACCGACGGCCCGTTCGCCGAGACCAAGGACCTCATCGCCGGCTGGATGGTGATCGACGTCGACGGCTACGAGCGCGCCGTCGAACTCGCCGGGGAGCTGTCGGCCGCCCCCGGGGCGGGCGGCAGGCCGATCCACGAGTGGCTCGAGCTGCGCCCGTTCCTGACCGCGCCGCCCACCATCACGGACTGACGCCGGCGATGGACGAGGCCCTGCTGAGAAGCCTCACGCCGGGCGTGCTCGGCGTCCTCGTCCGCCGCGGAGCCGACTTCGCGGCGGCCGAGGACGCCGTACAGGACGCGCTGGTCGAGGCGATCCGCGTCTGGCCCGCCGACCCGCCGAGGGACGCCAAGGGCTGGCTGGTCACCGTGGCCTGGCGCAAGTTCCTCGACGCCACGCGGGCGGACGCGGCCCGCCGCCGGCGTGAGGACCTCGTCGAGGAGGAGCCGCCGCCCGGGCCCGCGTCCGACGCGGACGACACGCTCCAGCTGTACTTCCTGTGCGCCCACCCGTCACTGACGCCGTCCTCCGCGGTCGCGCTGACACTGCGCGCCGTCGGCGGGCTCACCACCCGCCAGATCGCCCGGGCCTACCTGGTGCCCGAGGCGACGATGGCACAGCGGATCAGCCGGGCCAAGCGCACCGTCGCCGGCGCGCGGTTCGACCGGCCCGGCGACGTCGCCACCGTGCTGCGCGTCCTCTACCTGGTCTTCAACGAGGGCTACTCCGGTGACGTCGACCTCGCGGCCGAGGCCATCCGGCTCACCCGGCAGCTCGCGGCCGCCGTCGACCACCCCGAGGTGGCGGGGCTGCTCGCCCTCATGCTGCTGCACCACGCCCGGCGCGCCGCCCGCACCGCGCCCGACGGCAGCCTGGTGCCGCTCGCCGAACAGGACCGCGGACGCTGGGACACCGGGGCGATCGCCGAGGGCATCGGCATCCTGCAGACGGCGCTCGCCCGCGACCGGCTGGGCGAGTTCCAGGCCCAGGCCGCCGTCGCCGCCCTGCACGCCGACGCGCCCACCGCCGAGGAGACCGACTGGGTGCAGATCGTCGAGTGGTACGACGAACTCACGCGCCTGACCGACAGTCCGGTCGTCCGGCTCAACCGCGCGGTCGCCGTCGGCGAGGCCGACGGACCGCGCGCCGGGCTGGCGGCCCTCGCGGAGCTGGACGCCTCACTGCCCCGCCACACCGCGGTGGCCGCGTACCTCCACGAGCGCGACGGAGACCCGGTGACGGCGGCGCGGCTGTACGCCGAGGCGGCCCACAAGGCGTCCGACCTCGCCGAGCGCGACCACCTCACGCGTCAGGCCGCCCGGCTCAACTCCCGCCGGCCGGCCTGAGACGTCAGAGGTGGGCGGCGACGTCGAACAGCAGCGCCCGGAGCCATTCGACGAAGTACTGGTCGCTCAGCCGGGGGTTGAAGACCATGTCGATCCCGAGCCCCGGAAGGGGGAACGGGAACTCCTCGATCCGCAGGTCGGCGAGGGACCGCATGGCGACGGCGACCCGGTGGCGGATCAGCGCGACCCCGCCCGCGCGGGCGACCAGGAAGGGCACCAGCAGGAAGTCGGAGCTCAGCCTGCCGACGCTGTAGGGGATGCCCTTCTCCTCCAGCACGGAGTAGGGGAAGACCCTCCGGTCGGTGTCCACGACGACGTGCCGCTGGGTGGTCAGGAGGTCGAGCGCGCTCGCTTCCGGCGGCGTGTCCGGAGAGGCCACGACCACCACGCGGTCGTTGTACAGCCGCTCGCGCGGATAGGGCGAGGAGTGCCCCTCGGAGATCAGCACCACGTCGACGCCCTGGTCGGTGAAGGTGGCGTCGGCCGGGACCGTGATCGTCCGCAGCCGCAGCGTGGCGTGCGGGGCGCGCTCGGCGACGAGCCGCGACAGCCGCGCGCCGACGACGAACGCCGTGCTGGTCGTCATGGCGACCGTGACGACCCGCTGGTCCGTCGCGGGGTCGAAGCGGGGCAGGTCCACGACGCGTGCCGTCTGTCGCAGGGCGCTGCGCAGCGGCGCGATCAGCTGCAGCGCCCGCGGGGTCAGAGTGACGCCCGTCCCCTGCCGCACGACGAGTTCGTCGCCGAGCAGACGCCGCATCCTGGTGAGCGCGTGGCTCATCGCCGGCTGGGACAGACCGACCCGCTCCGCGGCCCGGGTCACCGAACGCTCCTCGAGCAGGGCGAGGAGGGGCACCAGCAGGTTGAGGTTGACCGACGCCAGACGGTCCAGCTCCGAACCCGTGGTGCCCTCGTCCCCTTCGCTCATGCGGGGAACCCTACGCGGCGGCCCGGGTCATCCGGCGCAGCCGGGGGATGGCTATCCGGTAGTTGAGCGCCACGGCGTCGGCGGTGCCGTCCTGGTGCGGCCAGCGCATCAGCGCCGGTCCGCCCCCGGGAGCCCCGTCGACATACTCCGGTTCGCCCTCCGCCGGCAGATGACCCACCGCCTTCAGGCTCAGCCCGAACTGCTCGGTCCAGAAGTACGGCTGGAAGTCGAGCGGCGGCGCCTCGTCGCCGCGGAGCAGGGCCCTCGCGGCGACCTTGGCCTGCTCGATCGCGCTGCTCCACAGGGGGACGCGGCGCACGCCGTGCGCGGTGGGGAACGCCGCGAGGTCGCCGACGGCGGCCACATCGGGGCGGACGAGCCCCCGGCTGTCGACCGGTACGGCACCCTTCGCGGTGAGCCCCGAGCCCGCGAGCCACTCCGTGTTGGGAATGTCGCCGGCGGCGGTCAGGACCACGTCCGCCTCCAGGACCGTGCCCTCGTCGAGGACGACCCGGGCGTTCGCGCCGTGCCCCTCGATCCGCGCGGCCGCGGTCTCGAGGACGGTCAGCCCGTGCTCCCGCGCCGCCCCGGTGAACACACCGGCGAGGTACGGGCCGAGCTGGAGGACCAGCGGGACGCCCTGGGAGACGAGGGTGACCTCGCAGCCCGCGGCCCGGCAGCCCGACGCGATCTCCATGCCGAGCGGGCCCCCGCCCACCACGACGACCGACGGCGCGGCCGCCAGCCGGCCGCGCAGGGACAGGGCGTCGTCGAGCCCGCGCAGGGTGAGTTCCCCGGGCAGCCCGGACAACCGTCTGGCGCGCGATCCGGTCGCCAGCACGAGGCGGTCGTACGGCAGTTGCGTGCCGTCGTCGAGCGTGACGCGCCGGCGGTCGACGTCCAGCCCGGTCGCCCGCACCCCGAGCAGCTCCGTCGCCCCGTGGCCGGCCGGCGGCAGTTCGTGCGAGGTCAGGTCGTCGCCGTCGAGCAGCAGCGCCTTCGACAGTGCCGGGCGGCTGTACGCCGGGTGCGGTTCGTCGCCGACGACGGTCAGCTCGCCGTCGAAGCCGGCCTCGCGGAGCGTGTCGGCGGCGGTGAGCCCGGCGATCCCGTTGCCGACGACGACCACACGGGCCGGTGCGCGGGTGGTCATGCGACCCTCAGCGCGGCGACCGGGCAGACGCGGGCGGCGGCGTTCGCCAGCGCGGCGTCCGCACCGTCGACCTCCTCGCGGTCCAGCACGAGTTCGC
Source organism: Streptomyces fungicidicus (assembly GCF_003665435.1). NCBI lineage: Bacteria > Bacillati > Actinomycetota > Actinomycetes > Kitasatosporales > Streptomycetaceae > Streptomyces > Streptomyces fungicidicus. The sequence goes on along the minus strand of NZ_CP023407.1, from coordinate 476,905 downwards.
CCTCGTCGTCGAGGTGCATGAGCTGCGGCGCGGCCTCCTCGCACAGGCCGTGGCCCTCGCAGCGGGGGCGGTCGAGAACGATCCTCACGCGGGGATCACCTCCAGGACGGGGAGCTCTTCGACGCTCCGGGTGGTGTTGCTGGGAACGCGGACCTCCGGTCCGGCGACGAGACGGCCGACGCGCCGGGACAGCGCCTCGATCACGGCGTGCGCCTCCAGACGGGCGAGTCCCTGGCCGGCGCAGCCGTGCGGCCCGTAGCCGAACGCCAGGTGGTCGACCGGGTTGCGGGTGACGAGGAAGGCGTCCGGGTCGTCGTAGTGCCGGGGGTCGCGGTTGCCGGATCCGAGCAGCACCGCGACCTGGGCGCCCGCCGGGACGACGGTCCCGTCGATGTCGACGTCCCTGGTGGCGAGCCGCCCCCAGGCGTTGATGGGCGGCCAGAAGCGCAGCACCTCGTTGAACGCCGCCGGCACCAGCGAGGGGTCCGCGCGGACCAGGGCGAGCTGGTCGGGGTGTCTGGCGAAGAGGGCGACGATGTTGCCGATCGCCGCGATGGTGCTGTCGACGCCGGCCCCGAGGTACTGGTGGATGATGTGCCCGGCCGTGTCCGGGGGGATGGCGCCGCGTGCCTCGGCCTCGAAGATGCCCCGGCCGACGGAGCCCTCGGCCAGGTCGTCGGCCCGGACCGCGGAGCACCAGGCGTACAGCTCGCCGGCGACGGGGAAGTTCTCGGCCGTGCGCTGGTTCATCGGGCCGAGCACCTGCATAGCGGCCTGTCCCCAGCGCAGCATGTTGTCGCGCACGTGGCCGGTGAAGCCGATGAGGTCCGCGACGACCTCCAGGGGGAAGGCGCGGGCGAGGGCGTCGACGGCCTCGAAGGAGCCCCGCTCGACGAGTTCGGCGACGAGGGTGTCCGCCTTCTTCTCGATCCGGCCCTTGAGACCGCGCAGCGCACGCGGGGACAGGTTCTCGGTGAGGGCTGCCCGCAGCTGGGTGTGCGCCGGAGGGTCGGAGGCGAGCGAGGTCCCGGTGAGGGCCTCGTTGGCCGTCGGATTGAAGGCTATCGAGGCCGACGAGAACGACTCCCAGTCGGCGAGCGCGCCCCGGATGACGTCGTACCGGGTCAGTGCGTAGACGTCGTTCTTCCGGAGATGGACTACGGGGCCCTGCTCCCGCAGCTCGGCGTAGGCCTGAAAGGGGTCCAGCAGGACGTCGTCGGCGAAGAGGTCGACGTCGGAGGTGGGCGGCTTGGTCATGCCCTCAGTGAAGTGGCCGGTCCTGCATCCAGCAAGTGAATGCTTTGCATACCCCATCATGCGTGGCGTTCATGTATGGCTCCTGGCGGCACCCGTGGGGTGCTGGTCGGAGGCGTTCGCGCAACCCTGCGCAGATTGTTTTTTCGTGGTGTTCGTTTCATTGACGGCGTGTAAATCGAATGGTTAACGTGACCGCAGCCACAGGGTGCCGAGCACCCCATCCCGCAGACGTGAGGCAGGCATGAGCGGCATGAGCAACACCGTGAACACCGTCCTCGGCCCGGTGCCGGCCGAGGAACTGGGCGTCGTCTCGGTCCACGAGGCGCTGCTGTCGGTGGTCCCGGGCGCGGAGTACGCCTTCGACGTCACCATCGACCGCGCCGAGATCTTCGAGACCCTCGCCGCGAAGCTCAGGGACTTCCGCGCCCACGGCGGCGGCACGATCGTGGACAGCACCGGCATGTTCCACGGCCGGGACGTCCGGCTGTACGAGGCCCTCTCCCGCGCGACCGGCGTGCACATCGTCGCCTCGACGGGCCAGGGCCCGGAGGAGCTGCTCGGCGGCTACTTCCTGACGCCGCAGACCAACCCGCCGACCCCGTGGCCGGCCGGCAAGTTCGCCGACCTCTTCACCAAGGAGGTCACCGAGGGCATGGTCGTGCCCCGGGTGGAGCGGCGCGGCGCCGCCGGCCTGGTGGCCACCACCGCGACCCGCACCGGCATGACCGCGACCGACGAGAGCCTCTTCCGCGGCGCCGCCCGGACCGCCCTGGCCACCGGCGTCGCGGTCTCCCTCCGGTACGGGAGCGACGCCGTCCACGACCTCGACGTCGTCCTGGACGAGAAGCTGCCGGCCGGCCGCGTCGTCGTCGGCGGACTCGACCGCGCGGACGCCGTCTCCGCCGGCGCGCCCCTGGAGACCGTCCGCCGCGGCGCCTACGCGGCGCTCGACCACGTCGGCACGGAGGGCGGGGAACACATCACGGACGCCGAGCGTGCCGCCCTGGTCGCCGAACTGGTGCGGGCCGGCTTCGGCGACCGGATCCTGCTGTCCGCCGGCGCCACCGGCGTGGCGAAGGGCCACACCGGCAACGACCTGCCGTACAGCCATGTCCTGACAACCTTCGTCCCGCTCCTGACGGCACGGGGCCTCGGCGACGGGGACGTGCGGCGGATTCTCGAGGAGAACCCGCGCGCCCTGCTGTCGGTGCGCTGAGCACGCCCACGCCCATCACGTTCCATTTCCCGAAGGTGAATTCTGTGTCGCGAGTGAATACCGTCCTGGGGCCGGTCCCGACCGAGGAGCTGGGTCTCGTGGCCGTCCACGAGCACATCGGCTACGGCATGCCCGGCTCCGAGCTGGACACGAAGTGGTGGAAGGCCCCCGAGCAGCGGTACGAGGAGACCGTCCCGAAGCTCCGCGCGTTCCACGAGTACGGCGGCGGCACCTTCGTCGACGCGACCGGCATCTGCAACGGCCGCGACGTCGACTACTACAAGTCGCTGTCCGCGAAGACCGGCGTGCACATCGTCGCCTGCACCGGCTTCGTCGGCGGCGACACCGCGCTGCCGCACTTCGCGAACGCCGGCGTGGACTACCTGACGCGGCAGTTCGTCCACGAGATCACCGTCGGCATCGGCGGCACCGGCAGCCGCGCCGGCGTCATCAAGGTCGGCGTCAGCCGCGGCGGCCGCATGACCGACCTGGACAAGCGCATCTACCGCGCCGCCGCCCGCGCCGCGCTCGCCACGGGCGCACCCGTGCTGACCCACCTCGCGATCGACGCCGAGAACGCGATCACGATCTTCGACGAAGAGGGACTTCCCCTGGACCGCGTCCTGTTCGGGCACGTCGACGACGGCGTCAACGCCGACAGGACGCGCGACGTGTGGATCGCGGAGAAGGGCGGCCGCATCGGCTTCGACACCTTCGGCTACGAGACCGAGCTGCCGGACCCGCCGTTCTGGGCCCGCCCCCGCAAGGAGCGCCTCGACCACTTCCTGCGCTTCGTCGACGGAGGCCGCCGGCTGAAGCAGGTCCTCGCCTCCGCCGACGCCAACTGCAGCCCGCTGGGCTGGCCCGGCGTCAAGGGCCACACCGTCAACTACATCTTCGAGGACCTAATCCCGGACCTGCGCGCCGCCGGCCTCGACGAGGCCGCCATCAAGACGATCTTCGTCGACAACCCCGCCGACTTCCTGACCCTGCAGAAGTAGAGAGAGAACCACCATGCAGTCCTCAGAGCTGAAGAACCTGAAGATCGCCGTCGTCGGAGCGGGATACGGCGGAGCGGCGGCCGCCAAGGCCCTGAGCCTGCTCGGCGCCGACGTCAGCGTCTACGAGCAGGCAGGCCGGATCCGGGAGGTGGGCGCCGGCATCGGACTGCGCCCCGCGACCATGAACCGGTTCCGCCAGTGGGGCGTCTTCGACGCCATCGCGAAGGTGACGTCGCCGAGCGAGTACTTCGAGATCCTCACGGCCACCGGCGAGCCGATCATGAAAGAGACGTGGCCTGCCGACGGCGAGCAGACCCACACCCATCTGATCCACCGCGGCGACTTCATCGAGGCCCTCATGGGCGTCCTCCCCGAGGGCATGGTGCACCTCGGCCACAAGCTCGAGACGGTCCGGGACAAGGGCGACGGCGCCGTCCTCACCTTCGCGAACGGCCGGACCGTCGAGGCCGACCTGGTCGTCGGCGCCGACGGCATCAAGTCGGTGGTGCGCCACCAGCTGTTCAGCGACCGGGGCCCGGTGTTCTCCGGCGAGCACGCCTACCGCGCGGTCATCTCCGCCGACGCCGCCCACGGGATGGTCACCGACGACAACCTCCGGATGTACATCGGCCGGGGCACCAAGGTCTACCTCCTGCCGCTGCGCCACCGCAACCAGGTGTCGTTCGACATCACCGCCCTCTGCCCGGACGGCACCTGGAACCCGGAGGTCACCAGGGACGATCTCCTGAAGACGGTGGAGGGCTTCGACGAGCGTCTCGTCAGCATCACGCGCGACCTCGACATGAGCACCGTGAACATCCGCGCCGTCTACGACATCGACCCGGTCGACACCTGGCACTCCGACTCCGTCGTCCTCGTCGGCGACGCCGCCCACTCGATGCTGCACCACCAGGGCCAGGGCGCGAACTCGGCCATCGAGGACGGCGGCGCGCTCGCCGACGCCCTGCGCGAGGCCGGCTCGCTGAAGGAGGGACTGGCCAGGTACCAGGCCACCCGCAAGCCGGTGACCGACGAACTGCAGCGCATCTCGCGCCAGGGCTGGACCGAGGACGAGATCAACGACGTGTTCCCGGGCCAGAAGCCCGCCGCCACCGCATCGCAGGAGTGACCCCCATGCCACTGCATCCCGAGATCGCCAGGATCCTCGCCGCCATGCCGGCCCCGCCCCCCGGTCCGCTCGACCCCGTCGCCCTGCGCGCCGCGGACGAGGCGCAGGTCGCTCCCCCGGAGGAGCGCCTGCCGCTGCACGCGGTGGAGGACACGACCGTGCGGACCGCGTCGGGCGAGGTCCCGGTCCGGATCTACACGCCCGCCGAGGCCGACGCGTACGGCCTGCTGGTCTACTTCCACGGCGGCGCGTTCTTCCTCGGCAGCCTGGAGACGCACGACCACGTCGCGCGCTCGCTGGCGAAGGAGACCGGACTGAAGGTCGTCTCCGTCGGCTACCGACTCGCACCCGAGGCCGCCTTCCCCGCCGGCCTCGACGACTGCCACGCGGTCGTGCGCTGGGCCGCCGGCGAGAGAGCGGGTCTGGCCTGGGACGGCACGACCCTCGCCGTCGCCGGAGACAGCTCCGGGGGCAACTTCGCCGCCGCGGTCGCGGCGAAGGCGCACGACGACGGCTTCGACCGGATCACGCACCAGATCCTCTACTACCCCTCGCTCGACCTGGACTTCGACGCCGACCGTCATGCCTCGCTGCGGGAGAACGCCGTGGGCTACGGCCTGGAGACGGCCGGGCTGAAGCCCTTCAACGCCTTCTACCTCGACAGCGGCGCCGATCCCGCCGACCCGCTCGTCTCGCCGGTCAAGCGGGCGGACCTCACCGGACTGCCGCCGGCCCTCGTCGTCACCGGCCAGTACGACCCGATGCGCGACGAGGGCGAGCTGTACGGCGAGCGGCTGCGCGCGGCCGGCGTGGAGGCGACGGTCAGCCGCTACGAGGGCGCGGGCCACGGCTTCGTCCAGCACTTCTCGTGGATCCCGGAGTACCACAAGGTCTTCGAGGAGACGCGCGACTTCCTCGGCCGCCGCTGACCCGGCCGGCCCGGTACGAGTTCGGAAAGAGGACCATGACGCAGGCAGTCGACGTCCACCCCCTGGTGTCGCCGTGGGGCCGGTTCGGTCTGTACAGCTTCTACATCGACGCGCCCGAGCCGGCGATCGTCGACACCGGCATCGCCTCCTCGCCCGCCGAGGGGATGGCTCCCGCGCTCGAGGCGATCGGGCGCCGCATCGAGGACGTGCGGTGGATCCTGCTGACCCACGGTCACATCGACCACGTCGGCGGGGCGCACGCCCTGTGGGAACTCACCGGACGGCGCGCCGAGGTGGTCATCCACGAGGCCGACGCGCCGATGCTCCGCTCGCGCCGGGCCCATGTGGAGGAGTACCTCACCGGCCGGGGCCGGTACCTCGACGACCCCGGCGGCGAGGCGAAGGTGACGGCCGCCACCCGGGCCGTCATCTCCGGGGAGATGGAGCCGACCCTGCTGGTCAGGGGCGGCGAGACGCTCTCCCTCGGCGGCGGCGTCACCGTGTCGGTGCACGCCGTGCCGGGCCACACGCCCGGATCGGTCGCCTACGTCGTCGACGGACAGCGGTCGGTGTTCACCGGCGACGCCGTCCAGGTCCACGGAGCCGCCAACGGCTTCCCCGGCTACACCGACCCCGGCGCCTACCGCGCCGGCCTGGAGTACCTGCGTGACGGGATCCGTCCCCGCCACCTCTACCTGGGGCACCCCTACCGCCGCGCCGACGGCACGCCGTACGGCGTCGAGCTCGACGCGGACCAGGCCCGGGAGGCCCTCACCCAGAGCCTCGACATCGAGAGCCGCGTCGCCGCGGCCGCCTGCGGATGCCTGGAGGAGGGCCTGCGGGACACGGACTCGCCGTACTCCCCGTTCGCCCGCGTCGCCGAGGAACTCGGCTACACCGGCGACCCCACCCTCGAGCCGTCGCCGTTCTTCACCTCGATGGCCGGCTACCGCACGCACCTCGAACAGAACATGTAGTACAGGAGCTTCCTCACCATGACCGACCTTCACACGATCCGCGCGGGCGAGCAGCCGATCGCCGTCCGCAAGGACCTCCAGGTGCCGATGCGCGACGGCGTCACGCTGGCGGCCGACGCCTACACCGGCGTGGACGACACCCCCCGGCCCGCGCTGGTGGCCCTCAGCCCGTACGGCAAGGAGCTCCAGGCGCTGGCGCTGACCACCCCGCCGCAGCGCCGCCCGAGCCCCATGTGGGACGGCTGCATCGAGGCCGGTGACATCGCGCGCGTCGTCAAGGAGGGCTACGTCCACGTCATCGGCGACCTGCGCGGCTCCGGCGCGTCCGGGGGCGAGCACATCGGCAACTACAACGCCGGCGGCGTCTCCCTCGGCCAGGACGCGTACGACTTCATCGAGTGGGTGGCCGCGCAGCCGTGGTGCGACGGCAACGTCGGCATGATCGGCATCTCCTACTTCGGCTCCATGCAGGTGCTCGCCGCGGCCGAGCGCCCGCCGAGCCTCAAGGCGATCTTCGTCAGCGGCGGCCACTACGACTTCTACGAGACCACCTACCACGGCGGCGTCATGTGGTTCATGCCGCGCGCCGCCCGTGAGGGCCGCGGCGGCGACTCGGGCTGGGCCTTCACCGACGGCGTGAAGTCCCGCATGCTGGAGACCCACTCGCCCGAGGAGATCAGGAAGCGTGTCGCCGAGCGCCTGCGGGACCCGGACGTGGCCGCCTGGCCCAACCTGGTGCATGTGCTGAACTACCCGAAGAACCACGAGGCCTGGTTCGACATCGTGATGAACGAGGTCGACGGCGACTGGTACGAGGAGCGCAACCCGGTCACCCTCGCACCCGGGATCGACATCCCGGTCTGGCTCCAGATCGACCAGGGCCGCGGCTGGACGCTGGACGGCACCATCGAGGTCTTCAACCGCCTCAAGGGCCCCAAGAAGCTGGACATCGGCCCCTACCCGCCCATGCAGTCGCGCCCCTTCGTCGAGGAGCACGACAAGATGTTCCGGTGGTACGACCACTGGATCAAGGGCATCGACAACGGGGTGATGGACGAGCCGGCCGTCACGGTCCACGTCGAGGGCTCCCGCGAGTACGTCACCGGCGCCCAGTGGCCCCCGAAGGACGTGGAGCACCGGCCGCTCTACCTCCGCCCGCGCCACAGGCTCTCCTTCGAGCCGGAGCCGATGGGCGCCGAGCACGCCGTGCCCGACGGCTTCTACCAGGCGCCGCTCACGGTCACCGACAAGGTGGAGACGCTCAGCTGGAGCACCGAGCCGTTCACCGAGCCCACCGAGATGATCGGCCAGGGGGCGGCGCACCTCTTCGCCGAGATCGACCAGCCCGACACCAACTTCATCCTGCGCATGTGGGACGAGGCCCCGGGCGGCAAGCGGCAGCTAGTCACCACCGCCTACCTCAAGGCGTCGCACCGAGAGCTCGACGAGCAGCGCACCACCGACGGCGACCCCTACCACCCGCACACCCGCGCGGTGCCGGTCGAGCCGGGGAAGATCGAGGAGTACGTACTGCGCGTCTACCCGTTCGCGGCGACGTTCCTGCCGGGCCACAGGCTGGTCGTGGAACTCTCCAACAACGAGCCGCCGGCCGACGCGCACAACGCGCTGCTGCCGCCGGACGCCTTCCATCTGCCGGTCGGCCGGCCCGTCACCCACAAGATCTACCGTGACGCCGCCCACCCCTCACGGCTCCTGCTGCCGTTCACGAAGCGCGCGGCGGCCGACGGGGAGTAGCCGGGGAACGCCCGGACGGCCAAGCCGGAGGGCGGGTGTCAGTGCCCGGTGGCACGCTGAGCCCAAAGGGAACCAGCGAAAGGACACCGCGGTGATCACCACTGACTTCGCCCCCGGCTCGCCCTGCATGCTCGACCTCGGCGCGCCCGACGTCCCGGCCGCCGCCGCGTTCTACGGCGCGGTCCTCGGCTGGGACTACGAGCCGATGGGTGACGGGGAGGAGATGGAAGGGGGCATGTTCCGCAAGGACGGCAAGATCGTCGCCGGGCTCGGCAAGCTCACCGAGGAGGGCGCGCGTCCCGCCTGGATGATCTACTACAGCGTCGCCGACGCGGACGCCACGACCCGGGCGGTGGAACGCGCGGGCGGCACCGTGCGGGTCGCGCCGATGGACCTCGAACAGTGGGGGCGGATGGCCCAGTACAGCGACCCGCTGGGCGGCCAGTTCGCCGTCTGGCAGCCGGGGGAGACCAAGGGCGTCGACCTGGTGGACCAGCCGGGCTCGCTGTCCTGGACCGAGCTGTACACGAGCGACGCGGCGGCCGCGAAGGAGTTCTACGGCGGTGTCCTCGGCTGGCAGTACAGCGAGATGCAGATGCCGGGGGGTGAGGGCACGTACACCCTGATCACCCCCGCCGGGCAGCCCCAGGAGCGCATGCACGGCGGCCTCATGGAGGTTCGCAAGGAGGACCTCGCCCCGGCCGGCGGGCGGCCCTACTGGCACCCGGTCTTCCATGTCACCGACTGTGACGCCGCGGTCGCCGAGGTCACCGCGAACGGCGGCAGCGTGCAGATGGGACCGGACGACGCGGAGGGCGTCGGCCGCCTGGCCGTCTGTCTGGACCCGGCCGGCGCGGACTTCGTGGTGCTCACCCCGGCGCAGGGCTGAGCCCGGGCCGGCGGGAGCGCCCGGCGCCGCTCCCGCCGTCACCCCGTGGACCGCCGCGAGCGAGAGCCTCAGGGGGCCGGATGCAGCTCCCGCAGGGCGTCCAGTACCTCCTGGTCGGAGACCGGGTGGTAGTCGTCGTACCAGTCGCCGACGGACCGCACCCGTTCCGGCAGGTACAGGGAGACCACGTCGTCGGCCTCCTCCCGGAGCGCCGCCGCCGTCTCGCGACCGCACACCGGCACCGCCAGCGTCAGCCGCAGCGGGCCGCCGCGCCGCAGGTGCCGCAGGGCGGCGAGGGCCGTGATCCCGGTGGCCAGCCCGTCGTCCACGACCACGACGCTGTGCCCGGCGATGTCCGGGGCGGGCCGTCCCCCGCGGTAGACCCGCTCCCGGTGACGCAGTTCGACCCGCGCCCGGGCCACCTCCGGGCCGAGCCTGTCCACCGTGAGGTTCATGGCCCTGAGCCCCGTACGGTCGAACACCGGCGGGTCGTCCCCGGCGATCGCCCCGACACCCACCTCGGAGGACCAGGGGACCCCGACCCTGCGGACGACCACGACGTCCAGGGGAACCTGCATCGCCCGGGCGATCTCCGCACCGACCGGGACACCGCCGCGCGGCAAGGCCAGCACGGTCACGTTCGCGAGATCGCCACTGCTCGCCCACTCCAGCATCCTGACGGCCAGCTCCTGACCGGCGAACTCACGGCTTCGGAATCGCACGGCTCGCTCCCTTCCTCGGCCACCGCTACCGGGTAACCGCCTTCGGCCCGGCTCTCACCTCCCGCCGCGGATGCCACAGCGGGCGGTGTCTGCCCGGCGTCAGCGCTCCTGCGACAGCGGCAGCAGGTCTGCCCGGGAGGTGGGCTCGTCGAGGATCAGCAGCGGCGGGCGCCGGTACAGGGGCGCGGGAGCAGGCCGGCCGCTGCCACTGGCCGCCGGAGAGCTCGGCGCCGCCGAAGATCTCGCGGGCCGGGTGTCGAGGCCGGGCCGCCGACGGAGTCGATCGCGGACGGAACCTGACCGCGAGGCTTCCTACGGTCGTCCCATGACTGAAAGCCACACGATTCTCGTCACGGGCGCCACCGGTACCGTCGGACGCCAGGTCGTCGCCGAACTGCTCGCCCGGGGGCACGCGGTGCGCGCGTTCACCAGGGACGCCGCCGCGGCCGTGTTCCCGGCCGGCGTCGAGGTCTTCCAGGGCGATCTGACCGAGCCCGAGAGCCTGATCCCGGCCCTGGAGGGCGTCACCGGACTTCACCTGATCACCTTCGGCGGAGCCCGCTTCGCCCCGCTGGAGACCGGCCCGCGGATCCTGGAGCTGGCCCGCGCGGCCGGTGTGCGCCGGGTCACCGTGCTGCACGGCGGCGGGCCGTCCCTGCTGGAGGACGCCGTGCGCGCCGACGACGGCGTCGACTGGACCGTGCTGATGCCGGTCGAGTTCATGGGGAACGCCCTGGAGTGGGCGGACGGCGTCGCCGCGTCGGACGAGGTGCGCGAACCGTTCGTCGGCCGGCTCAGCGCCATGGTCCACGAGGGCGACATCGGCGCCGTCGCCGCCGTGGCGCTCACCGAGGACGGACACGCCGGCCAGGAGTACCTGATCACCGGCCCCGAGCTGCTGACCGTCGGCGACAAGGTGACGGCGATCGCCGCCGCCCGCGGCCGGGACATCACCCTGGTCGAGCTGACGCGGGAGCAAGCCGTCGCCCAGTGGCGGGCGGCCGGGCACCCGGAGGACGTCATCGGCTTCCTGCTCGAGGCGTACGGCAACACCCCGGAAGTGGGCCGCACGGTCCTCGACACGGTCGAGAAGGTCACCGGCCGCCCGGCCCGCACCTTCGCCCAGTGGGCCGCGGAACACGCCGGCGCGTTCACCGCCGGCGCCTGAGGCGCCCCCCTGCCTGCGCCCGGAGCGGGCGCAGGCCCCGGCCGGGTCAGCCGAGGAAGCCGGCGACCAGGGCGGCGAACTCGTCGGGCGTGGCCAGCCGGACGCCGAGCTGCTCGGCCTTCGCCCTCTTGGAACCGGCCCCCTCGCCCGCGACCACGAGGGAGGTCTTGCGGGAGACGCTGGAGGAGGAACGCCCTCCGGCCCGTTCGACCAGTTCGTTCATCTCGTTGCGGGAGAGCTTCTCCAGGCTGCCGGTCATCGCGCCGGTGACCACCACCGTCATGCCGGCCAGAGGGCCGCCGTCCGCCGGGGCGTCGCCCGCGGGGGCCGCGTCGGCGGCCGGCGGCGGGGTGGCGCCGGGCTCGGTCATGTTGACGCCGGCGGCGGCCAGTCTGTCGATGAGCGGGGCGAGTTCGGCCAGCTCCGCGACGATCGACGGGGCTTTCTCCGCGCCGATGCCGTCGACCCGCTGCATGGCGTCGGCGTCGGCCGCGCGGATGCCGTCCATGGTGGCGAAGTACCGGGCGATGCGCCGGGACATCGACCGTCCGGTTCCCCGCACGCCCAGTGCGCACAGCACCCTCGACAGCGGCTGCTCCTTGGCCTTGGCGAGCGCGGCGAGCAGGTTGTCGGTGCTGGTCTCCCCCATGCGCTCCAGCGCGAGCAGTTGCTCGCGCCGCAGGGCGAACAGGTCGGCGAGGTCGGCCACCAGTCCCGCGTCGACGAGCTGCACCACGCGGGTGGCGCCCAGGCCCTCGATGTCGAGCTGGTCGCGGCCCGCGGCGTAGGCGAGGGAGGCGACCAGGTGGCAGTTGCGGCCCTGGGCGCACCGCCAGCGCTCCTCGCCGGTGTCGATGTCCGAACCGCAGCGCGGACACTGCGCGGGGAACACGATCGGCTGCTCCTCGCCCGTGCGCAGATGGGCCACCGGGGCCTCGATGCGGGGGATGACGTCACCCGCGCGGTGGACCATGACGTGGTCGCCGAGACGCAGGTCGCGGCGGGTGATGTCGGCCGGGTTGTGCAGGGTGGCGTAGGTGATGGTGGAGCCGTCGATGACCACCGGCTCGAGGACGCCCCGGGGCGCGATGATCCCGGTGCGTCCGACGTTCCACTCCACCTCCAGCAGCCGGGTGATCTTCTCGACGGCGGGCAGCTTGTAGGCGATCGCCCAGCGCGGGGCGCGGGAGCCGGACCCGGCGGCCCGCTGCTCCTCGGCGAGGTCGGCCTTGATGACGATCCCGTCGATGCCGAAGGGCAGTTCGGCGCGCGCCGCGGCGATCTCCTTCACCCGGGCCAGCACCTCCTCGACGGTCCCGGCGACGACGTCGGGGACCGCGGTCCGGGCACTGGTGTGCACCCCGAGATCGCCGGCCAGTGCCATCAGCTCGCTGTGCGGGAGATCGTCCAGCCGCCCGGCGAGGGCGGGGTCGGTGCCGGGCAGGGGCAGCAGGCCGTAGCCGAAGAACGTCATCGGCACGGTGTAGACCCGATCCCTGGCCCGCAGCGTGCCCGCGGCCGCGTTGCGCGGGTTGGCGAACGGCTGTCCGCCGTGAGCGGTGCGCACCTCGTTGGCGTGCTCGAACTGGGCGGTCGTCATGAGGACTTCACCGCGCACCTCGACGGTGACCGGCTCCTCCAGCTTCTCCGGCAGCCCCTCGACGGTGCCGATCGCGTGCGAGACGTCCTCCCCGGCCGTCCCGTCCCCGCGGGTGATCAGCCGGGTGAGCCGGCCGTCGCTGTACCGGGCGGCGACGGCCAGCCCGTCCAGCTTCGGACCCACACTGAAGCGTGCCGCGTCGTGGCCGATGCGGCGGGCCAGGGAGGCAGTCCAGGCGGTGAACTCCTCCGCGGAGAACACGTTGTCGAGACTGAGCATCGGCACCGTGTGCGGTACGTCGCCCTCCACCGCTCCGCCGGCGACCTTCCCGGTGGGGGAGCCCGGCAGTATCGCGTCGGGATGCTCCGCCTCCCAGTCGGCGATCCCGCGCACCAGCCGGTCGTACGCGTCGTCGTCCAGCGCCGAGGTGCCGCCGCCGTAGTAGGCGGCCGCCGCGCGCACCGCGTCCTCGACGGCCTGGGCGTAGGCGGCGGCGTCCACGATCACTGCTGCAGGTGTTGTCATGCGTCGCATCCTGCCGCCCACCACTGACAACGGCGTCCACCGGCGGGTGCGCCACTCGGCCATTTGCCTAAACCGTTTAGGCAAATGCATACTTGCTCTAGCCGAGGGAGAGGATGGTTATGGCAGCGCGCGCAGGGCTGACCGCCGAGCGACTGACCAGGGCGGGAGCGGAACTCGCCGACGAGGTCGGCTTCGACCGGGTGACCGTCTCCGAGCTCGCCCGGCGTTCCGACGTCAAGGTGGCGAGCCTGTACTCCCACCTGAGGAACTCCGAGGACCTCAGGACACGGATCGCGCTGCTCGCCCTGGAGGAGATGGCCGACCGTGCCGCCGACGCCCTGGCCGGGCGGGCGGGCAAGGACGCCCTGACCGCGCTGGCCGACGTCTACCGCGACTACGCGCGCGAGCACCCCGGCCGCTACGCGGCGGCCCAGTACCGGCTCAGCCCGGAAGCGGCCGCCGGCAGCGCGGGGGTCCGGCACGCCCGGATGACCCGCGCCCTGCTGCGCGGCTACGACCTGGCGGAACCGGAGCAGACCCACGCCGTCCGGCTGCTGGGCAGCGTGTTCCACGGCTACGTCAGCATCGAGATGGGCGGCGGGTTCAGCCACAGCGCCCCCGACACGCAGGAGACCTGGACACGCGTCCTCGACGCGCTGGACGCCCTGCTGCGGAACTGGCCCGCGCCCTGACCGCCACCCCGAACCACCCAGCCGCCCCTACCGATGGAACGAACCGATGACCTCCACCCCGCCCGCCTGGACCACCACACCCATCACCGCGGACATCGTGCGCGGCGCCCTCGACCTGGAGCACACCGGCGCCGGGATCCTGCCCCACCGCCTGCCCGCCCGCATCCGAGCCCGGCACGCCGACGGACAGCTCGCCATGGCCGAGTCCCAGCCCTCCGGCATACGGCTGGTCTTCCGCACCCGGGCGACCGCCGTCGAACTCGACACGCTGCCCACCAAACGGGTCTACACCGGCGTCCCGCCCCGCCCCGACGGCGTGTACGACCTGCTCGTGGACGGACGCCCGGTGGGCCGGGCGACGGCGTCCGGCGGCAACACCCTGACCATCGACATGGCCACGGGAACCGCCGAGCACGCCGCCGGCCCCGCCTCCACCCTCCGCTTCACCGGCCTGTCCGCAGACGACAAGACCGTCGAGATCTGGCTGCCGCACAACGAGACCACCGAACTTCTCGCCCTGCGCACCGACGCCCCCGTAGCGCCGGCGCCCGCCGACGGCCGCAGGACGTGGCTGCACCACGGCAGCTCCATCAGCCACGGCTCGGACGCCGCGAGCCCCACCACCACCTGGCCCGCGCTCGCCGCGGCCCGGGGCGGAGTGGAACTGGTCAACCTGGGCTTCGGCGGCAGCGCCCTGCTGGACCCCTTCATCGCCCGGACCATGCGCGACACGCCCGCCGACCTGATCAGCGTCAAGATCGGCATCAACCTGGTCAACGCCGACCTGATGCGGCTGCGCGCCTTCACCCCGGCGGTCCACGGTTTCCTCGACACCATCCGCGACGGCCACCCCGCCACGCCGCTGCTGGTCGTCTCGCCGATCCTGTGTCCCCTCCACGAGGACACACCCGGACCCACCGCCTACGACTTCAGCCGTCTCGGCGAGGGCCGGCTCCTGTTCACCGCCACCGGTGACCCCGCGGAACGGGACGCGGGCAAGCTGACACTCAACGTCATCCGCGACGAGCTGAGGCGCGTCGTGGCACAGCGCGCGGCGGACGACCCGAACCTGTACCACCTCGACGGCCGGGACCTCTACGGCGAGGCGGACCACCGCGAACTGCCGCTGCCCGACCGGCTGCACCCCGACGCGGCCGCCCACCGCCGCATCGGCGAACGCTTCGCCGCCCACGCCTTCGCGGCCGGCGGGCCGTTCGCGGACGGCGAGGGCTGACCTACTCGAAGAACTTCAGGCTCCAGCCGGTGTCCCTGTTCGGCCCGGGCACGTTGGCGCGGCTGTAGGTGGTGTCGCCCCACCAGCAGAACGTGCCCGTGTA
This sequence comes from Streptomyces fungicidicus, assembly GCF_003665435.1. Classification (NCBI taxonomy): domain Bacteria; kingdom Bacillati; phylum Actinomycetota; class Actinomycetes; order Kitasatosporales; family Streptomycetaceae; genus Streptomyces; species Streptomyces fungicidicus. Next base: position 461,708 of record NZ_CP023407.1, on the reverse strand, counting down.
CCAGTACCGGTTCTCCCAGGCGTACGGCGTGCCCTTCGGCACCGCGTGGAACATCAGCGGGAACCGGGGGCCGGCGGGCGGGCTGGTGCCGATGTCGCCGTTCAGCAGGACGAAGCTGTGGTGGCCGGGACCGTTGACGTACAGCGTCGGGTCCCAGCCGGCCATCATGGTGGCCCGGTGGGAGCCGAACAGGCAGCCGTTGGACTTGTACCAGTCCCACACGTACGTCGGGTCGCCGCCCGCCCGCAGCCGCAGGTCGGCCAGGCAGTACTGGTCGCTCCAGCTGCCGTTGGCGGAGTACACGATGTGCAGCTGCCCGCTGGGGTCCCTGACCGGCTCCGGCCCCTCGTTGATGAACGGGTTGCCCACCACCCGCTCCCAGCTCTCCCTGGGCTGGGAGATGATGTGCCGGGCGCCGGTCGGCGTGGTCGGGCCGCTCATCCGGGCGATGTACAGGTTCTGCTCGACGTTGGTGTCGCCGGCCCAGCCGGACCAGACGAACCAGCGCTGCCCGTCGAAGGTGAACAGGGTTCCGTCGATGGCCCACTTGTCGTCCGGCAGGGCGAGCTTCGTCTCGGCGGAGTAGCCGCTGTCGGGGCTCGCCGAGCTGATCACGTACATCCGGTGGGCCGCACCGCGCCCCGCGGAGAAGTAGATGTAGTAGCGGCCGCCGTCCCGCACGATCTCCGGAGCCCAGACCTCACCGCGGTCGCGGGTGTCCGACCAGACCTGCCGGGGGGCCGCCGAGTCCAGCGCGTCCGTCGACGGAGCCTGCCGTACGGCGATGCCGCCGCCCGCCGACTGCACGGAGATGTAGGTGCCGCCCACCCGGATCACGCTCGGGTCCGCGGCGCGCAGCCCGGTTTGGTCCGCCCGGGCGGGCTCCGCGGACGTCAGGGGCAGGGCGGCGGCGAGGACACCGGACAGCACGAAGCCGACTGCGCCCGCCAGACGGTGAGAGAGTCCCATCGTCCCGTTTCACCTCCGTTGACGGAGATTTACATCGATGAAAGGTGCGCCCTCCCAGGGTTGTGGGATGGGGCCGGGCATGTCAATACGGGTGCACGCCCCGGGAATCCGCCCGCCGGCCGCCCGCCCGTGCCCCTGCGCGCTTCTGACGGCACGTCAGCTGTGCGCGATCCCTGGACAGCGCCCGGCCGCCGTGTTGTCATTCCGCTGCACACCGGATTTCCAACGTTGGAAGGAATCCGGGGCCGAGCCGATGCCGCCCCCTGCTTCGTGCCGGCCCCAAGCCCTCTGCGCGAGGAAAGGTTCGATGACAAGACAACTCACCCGCCCGAGATCCCGATGGTGGACCCTCCTGACCGTGACGGCCCTGGCGCTGTCCACGGGCGCGCTGGCACCGGCCGCGTCGGCCGCGGTGCCGCTCGCCGGCGTCTCCGCGAGCGCGAGCGCCGCCGACGCCGATGTCGTGGTGCACGGCCTGAAGGGCGAGTACTTCAGCATGTCGGCGCCGGGCGCCCGGGACTTCGCCGAACTCGGCGGCACCCTGCTGGAACCGCAGATCAACTTCTCCGGTCTGACCAGCACCTTCGAGGAGCTGACCGGGCGCACGGAGCACACCACCGCCCGCTGGACCGGGCAGATCGAGGCACCGGAGACCGGCGAATACACCTTCCACGCCATCGGCGACAACGGTTTCCGGCTCTTCATCGACGGCGAACCGGTCATCGACCACTGGGTGGGCGACTGGGACAAGGAACAGACCAGCGCGGCGGTCGAGCTGACCGCCGGTGAGAAGCACGACTTCCGCATGGAGATGTTCCAGGACGTCGGCGGGGCGAACATGTTCCTGCGCTGGTCCACGCCGACGATGCCCAAGCAGCTCGTGCCGACAACGGCGTTCACCCCGCCCGCCGGTTTCGAGGTCTTCCCGGTCGAGCCCACCGTCACCGAGGACGGCCGCAGACTGCGCGCCCGTTTCGAGGACCCGGTGGGCGGGCTCGCCGAGGTGGCCGGCCACCTCAAGGTCGAAGCCGACACGACCGCCATGCCGGTCAAGTCGGTGTCGGCCTACCCCGGCGACCCCGACTCCCTGCTGATCACGCTCTCCGAGCCGATCCAGAAGAACCAGCAGGTCCGGTTCACCTACGACGGCGACGGCGGCCTCACGGCCGGCGGCAAGGCCGTGCCCCGGATCGTCCGCTACGCCGTGAACACGTCCACCCACCGCATCACCACGCCGTGGGGCGACAAGGTCGACACGAAGAACCCGCTGCCGGAGTACCCCCGCCCGCAGCAGGTCCGCTCACAGTGGAAGAACCTCAACGGGCCCTGGCAGTTCAGCGGCGCGAAGGCCGGCGAGCAGCCGGTCTTCGGCAAGGACCTCGACGAGAAGATCACCGTGCCGTTCCCGGTCGAGTCGCAGCTCTCCGGGCTCGAGCGGCACGAGGACCACATGTTCTACCGCAAGCTCGTGGAGGTGCCGAAGAGCTGGAAGGTCGGCAGCGGCGGCAACGCCAACCGGCTGAAGCTCAACTTCGGCGCCGTGGACTACCGGGCCACCGTGTGGGTCAACGGCAAGAAGGTCACCGAACACACCGGCGGCTACAACGCCTTCACCGCCGACATCACCGACGCCCTCACCGGCCGGGGCAAGCAGGAGATCGTGGTCGCCGTCACCGACACCGGCGGCGCCAACCAGCCGATGGGCAAGCAGTCCACCAACCCCGGCGGCATCTTCTACACCCAGTCGTCCGGCATCTGGCAGACCGTCTGGATGGAGCCCGTCGCAGACACCTCCATTGACAACGTCGTCACGACACCCGACATCGACACCGGCACCCTGGCGGTGACCGTCGAGTCGGAGAGCGCCTCGAAGCACGCCCGCGTCGAGGCCGTCGCCCGCGACGCCCGCGGAAAGGTCGTCGGCAGGGTCGGCGGACCGGCCAACAGCGAGCTGAAGCTGCCCGTGTCCAAGCAGCACCTGTGGAGCCCGGACGACCCCTACCTCTACGACCTCGACATCAAGCTGAGGGACGGCAGGTCCACCGACGAGGTCGGCAGCTACTTCGGCATGCGCGAGATCGGCATCGAAGAGGTCGGCGGCTTCAAGAAGCTGGTCCTCAACGGCAAGCCGGTGTTCTCCCTCGCCACCCTCGACCAGGGCTTCTGGCCCGACGGCCTCTACACCGCGCCCAGCGACGACGCCCTGGCGTTCGACCTGAAGGCGCACAAGAAGCTCGGCTTCAACGCCGTCCGCAAGCACATCAAGGTGGAGTCGCCGCGCTGGTTCTACCACGCCGACAAGCTCGGACTGCTGGTCTGGCAGGACTTCGTCTCCGGCAACCTCAACAACGAGACCGGACAGAAGGCCTTCGTCGACCAGGGCCGGGAGATGATGCGCCAGCACCACAACTCGCCCTCCGTCATCGGCTGGATCGTCTTCAACGAGGGCTGGGGCGAGTGGAACCGCGAGGAGACCGGCCGTATCGCCCAGTCGGTGAAGGCCGCCGACCCGTCCCGTATCGTCAACGCCCACAGCGGTGTCAACTGCTGCAACTCCAAGGGTGACTCGGGCGCCGGCGACATCATCGACCATCACGACTACAACAACGACGACGCGCCCTTCCCGGACCACCGGGCGGCCATGGACGGTGAGCACGGCGGCTTCACGCTGCGGACCCCGGGCCACATGTGGCCGGGCACCCCGACCGTGATCTACAGCGGTGTCACCGACAAGGAGGCACTGACCCGCAAGTACGTCGAGAACACCGAGAAGTTCTACCTCGACCAGGCCGGCGCCGAACTCTCCGGCTCGGTGTACACCCAGATCACCGACCTGGAGAACGAACTCAACGGCCTCTACACCTACGACCGCCGGGAGATCAAGGTCGATCCGGTCCGGGTGCGGGAGATCAACGGCAAGGTCATCGCGGCCGGCGCCGCGGCGGGGGACCGGGAGCCGCTGAAGGGCGGCGGATCCTGGGCACTCGACGAGGGCACCGGCGGCACCGCGAAGGACGACGGCCCGAACAACAAGCCGCTCACCCTCAACGGGGGCGCCGGCTGGACCACCGGAGTCAGCGGCAGCGCCCTCGCGTTCGACGGCCGGGACCAGTACGCCCAGACCGACGGCCCGGTGATCGACACCACCGGCAGCTACACCGTCTCCGCCTGGGTCACCCTCGACGCCCTGCCCGGCAACTACGCCACCGCCGTCAGCCAGGACGGACGGCGCCAGGCGAGCCCGTTCTATCTGCAGTACGGACAGGGCGCGTTCGCCTTCAGCACGCCCGACGGGCAGCGCGCCCGGCTGGAGACCAGGCCGGAGACCGGCCGTTGGTACCACCTCGTCGGCGTGCGTGACGACGCCACCAACCGGATCACCCTCTACGTCGACGGAAAGCAGGCGTCGTCCGCCACCGCCGGCCCCGCCTACGTCGCCACCGGGCCGCTCGCCGTGGGCCGCGCCCAGTACAACGGTGAGAACACCGACTTCTGGGACGGCGCGGTGGACGAGGTCCACGCCTACGACAAGGCGCTCACCGCCGAGGAGGTGAGCGCGCTCTACGACGGGGTCGAGCGGTAGCCCCGTCGGAGGAGGGGTGGTGCGGGCGCCTACGGCGCCCGCACCACCCCTCCTCCCATGCGTCAGGGCGCCCAGGGGGCCTCCACCGTCCAGGTGGTGTCCTCGGTGAAGAGGGCGGGATTGTCCCAGGCGTGGGTGCCGCCCGGGGTGGCCAGCCACAACTCGGCGTCGAAGTGCCGCAGATACTGCCCGGGGAAGTTGTACGCGGACAGCCTGACGCCGCCGTTCGCGCCCCGGACCGGGCAGAAGGTGGCGTCGGCCCGGAACAGGTCGCCGCTTCCCCCCTCCTTGTACACGCGGTACTCGCGGTGGCGCAGGTACTCGCCGGGGTAGTTCCGCGACTCGAAGGAGTAGCACGTGCCGTCGGCCAGACCGGGCACGATCCGCCAGGTGGCGTCGTTCCTCAGCAGCGCGTCACTGCCGGCGGCCACGACCGCGGTGAACACCGCACCGTCCCGGTGGCGCACGGAGCGGTCGGTGAGGCCCGGCGTCGTCACGCGCAGGGACTTGAACTGACCGGTGGGCAGGGTCACGGGGGCGGCCGGTGAACGGGAGGCGTCGATCAGCGCCCGGTTCGCGGCCCTGACCCTGGCCTCGTCGACCTTGACCACCTGACGGTCGTAGGTGAGCAGACCGTTGGCCTCGTTCTCCACGTCGGTGATCTCGGTGTAGACCGCGGCGGACAGACCACGGGGCAGGCGCACCTCACGGATGCCGTCCAGCAGCCCGACGAACCGGTTGTTCAGATGGGCGGTGTCGGGCTGGTCCTCGTAACTGAAGCCACCGCCCGGGTACCACTCGTGGCCGGCCACCTTGAAGCCCAGCCCGCCGTACTCGCCGAGCACCGCGGCCCGGGTGGCGCTGGGCACCGTGGTGCCGGGACCCACATAGACATGGTGGTCCACCACGTCGCCGTTGCCGCCGTCCACCGCTCCGCAGCAGTTGACCCCGCTCATGTTGTTCACCAGCCGCGACGGGTCGTACGCCTTGACCTCGTCAGCCACGCGGGCCTGGTCGTACTGGCCCCAGCCCTCGTTCTGGTTCACCCACATCACCAGGGACGGCGAACTGCGGTGCTGGTCGATGACGCGGTCGTACTCGGTTTCCCACTGGGTGCGAGCGGCGGCGTCGGGGGTGCGCAGATCCATGGCGGGCATGTCCTGCCAGACCAGCAGACCGAGCCGGTCGGCCCAGTAGAACCAGCGTTGCGGCTCGACCTTGATGTGCTTGCGCACCATGTTGAAGCCGAGGTCCTTGTGCTTCTGCAGGTCGTACCGGAGAGCGGCGTCGGTGGGGGCCGTGTAGATGCCGTCCGGCCAGTAGCCCTGGTCCAGCGTGCCCGTCTGGAAGACGAACTCGCCGTTCAGCACCGGGCGCAGCACGCCGTCGACGCGGGCGAGGCCGACGGAGCGCATGCCGGTGTAGCCGCCGACGGCGTCGACCGCCGTGCCGGCGGACAGCAGCTCCGCCTTCACGTCGTAGAGGAACGGATCGTCGGGCGTCCAGCGGCGTGCGTTCGGGACCGCGACGGTGAACTCGCCGCCGACCGGACCGGTGGCGGTGCCGACCGTGGCACCGCCGCTGGAGACGGTCACACGGGCCTGGTGACCGCTGGTACCGGCGCCCCGCACGGTGACCTTGAGACGGTTGGCGCCCAGGTCGGGCACCATGTCGAGTCGGGTGATGTGCGCGGCAGCCGTGGGCTCGAGCCACACCGTCTGCCAGATGCCGGAGGCCGCGGTGTAGAAGATGCCCCCACCCGGATGGGGCGTCACCTCGTTGATCCGCTGTTTCCCGACCGCCTGGCCACCGGTCTGGGTGGGGTCCCACACGGAGACGACGACGGTGTTCGTGCCGCCGTTCAGCAGGTCGGTGATGTCGTGGGAGAAGGAGTCGAAGCCGCCGCTGTGGGCGGCCCCGGCCTGCCGGTCGTTGACCCACACGGTCGTGCGCCAGTCACTGGCGCCGAAGTGGAGCTGGACGCGGCGGCCGTTCCAGTCCGACGGGACCGTGAAGGTGCGCTTGTACCAGAGCTTGTCGTTCTGGGTGATCCGCCGCTGGACGCCCGAGAGCGCGGACTCGGCGACGAACGGCACCCGGATCTGCTCGGTGAACGAGGCGGGCCGCCCGGCGTCCGCAGAGGTGACGGCGAAGTCCCAGATCCCGTTGAGATTGGCCCAGTCGGGCCGGGTGAGCTGCGGGCGGGGGTACTCGGGCAGCGGGTTGTCGACCGGGACCTGGCCGGTCCAGGGGGTGGTCATCGGCGCGGGCTTCGGGGTCCACGCCCGGGGCGCCGCGGTCGCGGCGCCGGTGGCGGAGACGGTGAGGACCGTGCCTGCCAGGAGCGTCAGCACGGCCAGCACGGTGGTGAGCCACCGCCCGCGCCGTCCGTGCCGGGGAACGGGACGAGGTGGTGCGGTCGATCGACGCATCGTCACTCCTTCTGCAGTGGGGGTGGGAGACGTGCGCGTACGGAAACGGCCGGCCGCGCGGGGGAGCGTGACCGGCCGTCTGGTGCCCGGACGCGGCGGCGGGAGGTGCGAGTGGCCCGCCGCCGCGTCCGGAGCTTCACATCAGCTGCCGTCTGCGGCCCAGCCACGTCTGGGCGACGACCACGACGGCCAGGAAGGCGCCGCTGACGACCTGCTGGTAGGAGGAGTCCAGGGAGCCGATCTGGTTGATGACGTTCTGGATCACCTTCAGCAGCAGCACACCGACCAGTGAGCCGCTGACATAGCCGAGTCCGCCGGTGAGCAGCGTGCCGCCGATGACGACGGCCGAGATGGCCTCCAGTTCCATGCCGTTGCCCAGGATGGTCACCCCGGAGGCGAGCCAGGCCGCGTTGAGCGCGCCGGCCAGCCCGGCCAGCACCCCGGACAGCGTGTAGACCAGGATCTTGGTGCGGGCCACCGGAGCGCCCATCAGCGCCGCCGCGTCCTCGTTGCCGCCGACCGCGTACACATGCTGTCCGAAGCGTGTGCGGCGCAGCACGACGGCCCCGGCGGCGAACAGCGCCAGCGTGATCCAGACGGGGTTGCCGAGCCCGAACGTGGTGCCCTGCCCGAGTTCGGCCAGGAACGAGCCCTTGCCGATCAGATAGGTCTCCGCCCCCTCGTCGGTCAGGGCCAGCATCAGACCGCGCGCACCGAGCATCGCCGCCAGCGTGACGATGAACGGGGCCAGCCGGGAACGGGCCACCAGCAGCCCGTTGACGACGCCGACCGCCCCGCACACCACCAGCGGCAGCAGCAGGGCCACCAGCGTCCCGTGCCGCGAACCCCAGGCCGCGAGCACCCCGCCCAGCGCGAACAGCGAGCCGACCGACAGGTCGATGCCCCCGGTGATGATGACGAAGGTCATGCCGAGCGCGACGATGGCGAGGAACGCCGAACTCGTCGCCATGTTGCCGACGTTGTCGCCGGTGGCGAAGGAGTCGAAGCTGAACGACGCCACCAGGGAGACCACCACCAGCACCGCGAGCGCACCGTGCTGCTGGACCAGGGCGCTCACCTGCTCGGAGCGTGCCGGGCCCGCCGGCTCGCCGGCCGCCGGCTGCTTCCCGCGGCCCGCCGGGGCCACCGGGGCGTCCGTCTTCGTGGCGGTCATCGCTTCCCCCGTCCCCGTGCCGCGTAGACCGCGCACACGATCACTATGGCCTGCGCGATCTGGGTCCACGAGGGCGGCAGATCGTGCTTGATGAGGGTGGCGGTGAGCAGCTGGATGAGGACGGCGCCCGCCACCGTCCCGGCGATGTTCACCCGGCCGCCGGTCAGCGGTGTCCCGCCGACCACGACCGCGGTGATGGCCGACAGCTCCATCAGGTTGCCCAGCGACGTCGGGTCGCTGGCCTGGAGCCGCGCCGTGGCGAGGACGCCCGCCACGGCCGCGAGCAGCGCGCAGACCACGTACACCACGATCAGCACGCGGCGCACCGGCAGCCCGGCGAGCTGCGCGGCGGGGCGGCTGTCGCCGATCGCGAGCAGCTGCCGCCCGAACGTGGTGCGGCGGACGACGAAGGCCACCAGCAGCGCCAGGCCGGCGGCGATCAGGATCAGGTACGGCACGCCCAGCACGTCACCGGAGCCCAGGGAGGCCAGTGAGGGGTTGCGCAGGTCCTCGAGCTGCGGCAGCAGCACCAGGGCGATGCCCCGTCCGCCGACCATGAGCGCCAGCGTCGCCACGATCGGCTGCACCCCGACGAACGCGACCAGCGCGCCGTTGGCGAGCCCGACCCCGGCGGCGAACAGCGCCACCACGAGCAGTGCGGGCAGGAGACCGTAACCGAGGTACAGGGCCGTCACGGAGGCCGCGAGGGCCATCACGGCGCCGACCGAGAGGTCGACGCCCTCGGTGCCGATGACCAGCGCCATGCCGAGCGCGACGATGATGACGGGGGCGACCTGCACGGCCTGGGTGCGGAAGTTCTCCGCGGACAGGAAGTGCGGGGTGATGACGACGTTCACGACCAGCAGCAGCGCCACGCCGGCGTAGACGCCGTACGTCTGCAGCCAGTGCAGGATGCGGGCCTTGTCCAACGGGACGGTCCGGAGGGCGGCTTCAGCCATCGGTGGCCGCCTCCCCGACCGCGTCCCGCTCCGGGGCGTGCCCGGCGATGGTCCGCATCAGCTTGTCCTCGGTGACCTCGTCGCCGTTCAGTTCGCCGACGACGGCACCGTCCTTCAGTACGACCACGCGGTCGGACCCTTCGATCAGTTCCTCCAGGTCGGAGGAGATGAGCAGGACGCCCAGGCCGTCCGCGGCCAGTTCGTCCACGAGTTTCTGCACCTCGGCCTTGGCGCCGACGTCGATGCCCCGGGTGGGCTCGTCCAGGAGCAGCACCTTCGGGTTCATCGCCAGCCAGCGGGCGAGCAGCACCTTCTGCTGGTTCCCCCCGGACAGTTCGCCGACCTTCTGCTGGGGCGACGAGGCCTTGATGCGCAGTCGCTCGATGAAGGTGTCCACGATGCTGTCGACGCGTGCCTCGGAGACCAGCCCGAACCGGGAGAGCCGGGGCAGCACGGCCAGCGAGATGTTCTCGCGGACCGACAGACCGGGCACGATGCCCTCGCTCTTGCGGTCCTCCGGCAGCAGGCTGATGCCCGCCCGGATGGCGGCCGGCGTGGAGCCCGCGCGCAGCGGGACCCCGGCCACCGTGACCTTGCCGGAACTCGTCCGCAGGGCACCGGAGATGGCCTTCGCCGTCTCGGTCCGTCCGGAGCCGAGCAGCCCGCCGAGACCGACGACCTCGCCCGGGCGGATGCTCACCGACACGTCGTGCAGCTTGTGCGGCGCCGACAGCCCGCGGGCCTCCAGCACCGGCCCGGAGCCGGTGGCGTGATGCTCGCCGGTGAACTTGGTCAGGCCCTCCTTGCGGACCTCGCCCAGCTCCCGGCCCAGCATGGTGGAGACCAGGGAGAGCCGGTCGAGGTCCGCGAGGCGGCCGTGGTGGACCCGGCGGCCGTCGCGCAGCACGGTGACCGTGTCGCACACGGCGTACAGCTCGTCGAGGCGGTGACTGACGTAGACCACGGCGATGCCGTCGTCACGCAGCCGGCGGATGACCGAGAACAGCGTCTCGACCTCCCGCGGTTCGAGGGACGAGGTCGGCTCGTCCATGATGACGATCCGCGCCTCGCTCGCCACCGCGCGGGCCAGCGCGACCATCTGCTGCGCCCCGACACCCAGGGTGCGCAGCGGCCTGCGGACGTCCACCCGGACGCCGTGGGCGCCCAGCGCCTCCTCGGCCTCGCGGTTCAATCGGGCGAAGTCCAGCAGGCCGAAACGGTTGCGCGGCTCGCGGCCCAGGAAGAGGTTGCGGGCCACGCTCAGCAGCGGGATGAGGTTGACCTCCTGGTAGATGGTCGAGATCCCGGCCTTCTGGGCCTCCAGCGGGGTGGCGAAGGAGACCGCTCGGCCCTGGAAAACGATGTCACCGGCGTCGGGCCGGTACACCCCGGTGAGGACCTTGATGAGGGTCGACTTGCCGGCGCCGTTCTCGCCGATCAGGGCGTGGACCTCACCGGGGTGCAGGGTCAGGTCCACGTCGTCCAGGGCCCGGACGCCGGGGAAGGTCTTGCTCAGTCCGCGGACGGCGAGGACTTCGGCGGGGGGAGCCACCTGTGCCTCCAGGAAGAAAGGGGTGACGGACGGAAGGGGGCCCGGGAGCCGGGCCCCGGAGAGCGGATCAGTAGGCCTTGCCGAGGTCCTGCTCGGCGTTGTCGCCGTTGTAGGCGCTGTCCTGGATCACGATGTCCTGGGGGACTTCCTCGCCCCGGGTGAAGGTGTCCAGCGTCTGGAACGCCAGCGGGCCGAACCGCGGGTTGGACTCGATGACGCCGCTGATCCAGCCGTCGACGACGCCCTGGACGGCGTTGCGCGTACCGTCGACCGTGACGATCTTGATGTCGCCGGCCTTCTTGCCGGCGCCCTTCAGCGCGGCGACCGCTCCCAGGCCCATCTCGTCGTTCTCCGCGTAGACGCCCTTGATGCCGGGCTTTGACTGGATGAGCTGCTCGGTGACCTGCTGGCCCTTCTCGCGGGTGAAGTCACCGGTCTGCTCGAACACGACCTTCAGACCGGGCGCCTTCTCGGCGACCCGCTCCTTGAAGCCCTTGGTGCGCTCGGTGGTGACGTTGTTCCCGGCCGAGCCCAGCAGGATGGCGACCTCGCCCTTGCCGCCGGTGGCCTCGATCATCTGGTCGGCGGCGCGCCGGCCCTGCTCGACGAAGTCCGAGGCGATGAAGGAGACGTAGTCCTTGCACGCCGTGGCGTTGATCTTGCGGTCGATGGTGACGATCGGGACCTTCTTCGCGGCGGCGGCCTGCAGCACCGGGTCCCAGCCGTCGGAGTTGAGCGGGGCGATCACCAGCAGGTCGGCGCCCTTGGCGAGCAGGTCCTGGACGTCGCTGATCTGCTTGGAGAACTGCGACTGGGCGTTGGCCGTGAGCAGCTTGACGCCTCTCTTGGCCGCCTCGTCCTTGATGGACTGCGTCTCGGCGATGCGGAAGGGGTTGGCCTCCTTCTCCGACTGGGAGAAGCCGACCGTGGCGCCCTTCAGGTCGATCTTCTCGCCGCCGTAGGCGTCGATCGTGCAGGTCTTGCTGCCCGGCTTCGGTGTGACGACCTTCTGACCCGCGTCGGCGGCCGCCGGGGACTTCTTGCCGTCCGACGCGTCGTCCTCCGACTTGGCGCAGGAGCTCGCGGTCAGGGCCACGGCGGCGGCCAGGGCCACGACCACGGGACGGGCGAGGAGGAGGGAACGGTGAGTGGTGCGCTGCATGGGTGACCCCGATCCGGGTGACGCTGAAAAAGGGAACTGGGGAGCCGAAGGACGCGCGGATGTGGAGCTGCTCCCCCTGTGCGAGGCGGCGTCCGGTGCGCCGCAAGGAGGTTTTACATCGTTGGAAGGATGCTGTAAACCCCTCGCGCACGAGGTGAGGAGGGAACGGAGCGACGGAGTGGCGGGCACGCCTCGGGTGCCGGCCGTGAGGGGAAGCGCTTGTCGTGCGGCTCGGCCGCGCGCGATGAAGTCCCGCCGACGGGCGACGCGTTCGGGCACGCCCATTCCCCGCACGCGCTGGGCTGCTCAAGTGGCGTCACGCGTAACGAGCTTCACGCACGGGCGCGCGGTGACGGGCTCCCGCCGACCGCGGGGTAGTCGCCCGGGTGTGGTCCTGGCCGGCCCCGGGCGGTCGCTCAACCCATGGCCCCTACGCCCTCGTTCGTGGACATCCCGGCGTGTCGGCACGGAAGGCGCGTGCCGGTTCCGCGGGCGTGTCGCACGCCTCCGGGCGCACTCGGCCCACCCCGGCGCGCGGTCCGGTACCGTCGGCCGCTGCCGTGAGCGCGGCCGGCCCCGCCCGGGTGATCGCCGCGGTGGCGTATCCGCCCGGTGGTCGGCGCGTCAGGGTGCGCCGTGCCCCGGGCGCTGCGGCGTGTCGGCCACCCCGGAGGCGGTGCCGTGGGCGTGTCACGGGCGCTGTCGGCGCGCGGGAGCACGCGGCGGGGCCCCGGTCACCTGCCCAGGTGCCGCCCCGCACCCGGTGGGCGCGTCAGACGCCCGTCGGCCGCCCCGCCCCGGGCCTCCCCAGCGTGCTCTCCCGCTCCGCGAGTTGGTAGTCCGCCCAGATCCGGCGTGGTTCCGGCGCCCGGTCGTTGAGGCGGGCGAGCACCGACTCCACCGCCAGCCGGCCGATGGCGGCCTTGTCCGGTGACACGGAGGTGAGCGTCACCGCCCCGAAGCGGCCCTCGATCACGTCGTCGAAGCCGACGACGGCGATGTCCTCCGGGACCCTCAGCCCCCGTTCGTGCAGCACCCGCATCGCCCCGATCGCCATCGGGTCGTTGTAGGCGAAGACCGCGTCGGGCCGGCGTCCGCTGTCCAGGATGTGGTTCATGGCGAGCGCGCCGTCGGCGTGTCCCCAGCCGTCGGTCGCGGCCACGAGCCCCTCGTCGGCGGGCAGTCCGGCCGCGGTCAGCTCCTCCCGCCAGCCGCGCACCCGCAGTTGCGCGGGCTCGCTGCGTCCGCGCCGCGCTCCGATGAACGCCACCTCCCGGCGGCCCAGGGCGATCAGATGCCGGACCGCGGCCCGGGCGGCGGCGACGTTGTCGATGGCGATGTGGTCGTACGGCAGGTCGAAGTCCCGCTCGCCGAGCAGGACCAGCGGCACCTCCTGCGCGCGGTCGCGCAGGTCGTCGGTCTCCAGCTCGATGGGGCTGAGGATGAGTCCGTCGATGACCCGTGCCCGGAAGCCCTGGCTCACCAGCAGCTCCTGCTCGCGCATGCCCCCGGTGTGGTCGAGCAGCACGATGTAGTCGTGTTCGGACGCGGCGTCGATGACGGAGGCGGCCAGTTCGGCGAAGTACGGGTTGCCGAGCTCGGGCAGGGCGAGCGCGATGATGCCCGTGCGCCCCTTCCGCAGATGCCTGGCGGCGAGGTTGGGCACATAGCCGAGCGTGTCGATGGACCGCTGGACACGCTCGCGCATGGCCGGGGTGACGTGCTGGTAGTTGTTCACCACGTTGGAGACGGTCTTGATGGAGACCCCCGCGTGCGCGGCGACGTCCTTGAGGCTGACCCGCACGGCAATCCCTTCGTGAGCGGCCCGACTCGGTTGGTCGGTGCGGATGCGTGCCGTCACCATGAGCCGTGCGCCGAGCCGCTGGGCTCAAGTTTTACAACGTTATACACGCCGTCTCGTGACACTGACAAGGCGGGGGAGTGGACGCGTCGTGGACGCCCCCACGGCCCTCACCGGGCCGGACGGCCGCGGCGCCGTCCGGCCGTGACCGGGCGGACCTGACGGTGCCGGGCGGACCTGACGGGTCGGGCGGACCTCATCCTCCCGAGCTCTCCCGCACGAGCAGCCGGTGCCCCGCCGTCTCGTCGACCGCCGGACCGCCGGCCCCGTCCGCGGCGATCCGGTCCAGCAGCAGCTCCACCGCCCGCCGGGCGATGCCCCGCTTGTCGGGGGCGACGGTGGTGAGGGTGGGGATGCTGAACCGGGTGGCCTCGATGTCGTCGAAGCCGACCACGTCCAGGTCCCCGGGAACCGACCGGCCGGCCTCGTGCAGGGCCCGCACCGCGCCCAGCGCGAGGTGGTCGTTGAGGCAGAGCAGCGCGTCCGGCGGCTCCGGCAGCCGCAGCAGGGCGCGGGCGGCGGCGGCGCCGTCGGCCCACCGGAACGCGGGTACCGGAAGGATCAGTTCGTCGCGCAGGGCGACCCCGGCCGCGGCCAGAGCCTCCTGGTGGCCCAGGGTGCGCAGCCTGCTGGTGTCCCGCGCCCCGCTCAGGTCGCCGCCGATCACCGCGATGCGCCGGCGCCCGCGCGACAGCAGGTGCTCGGTCGCCTCCCGCGCCGCCGCCACGTTGTCGATGGCCACATGGTCGGCGCTGCCGGGCGGGTTGCACTCGCCGAGCAGCACCAGCGGCAGCCGGGTGTCGCGGTCGGCCAGGTCGGGGGGCCGCAGATCGAGCGGCGACAGGATGACGCCGTCGGTGAACTGGGCGTCGAAACCCCGCACCGCGGCCAGTTCCTTCTCGCGCCGCCCGCCGGTCTCGACCAGGAGCGTGGTGCAGCCCCGGCGTTCGCTCTCCGCCATGACGTTGCGGGCCAGCTCGGCGAAGTAGGCGACGTCCAGGTCCGGCACGGCCAGCGCGATCATGCCCGTGCGGCCCCTGCGCAGCTGCCGTCCGGCGATGTTGACCCGGTAGCCCAGCGCGTCGATGGCCTCCCGCACGGCGGTCCGGGTCTGTTCCGAGACGTGCTCGTAGTCGTTGAGGACGTTCGACACCGTCTTCGGTGAGACGCCGGCGTACTCCGCCACGTCCTTGATCCTGGGCCTGCCCATGCTTCCCTTCTCGTCCCTGCCGCTGCCTCCGGGATCGTAACGGCAGCCGCGCCGGACCCGGCCGGGGCGGCGTGAATCATGCCGTCGAAAACTTTTCGCCGCCACCATTTACATCGATGTAATCGTATGGTCGCATGACCCCGTACGCAGCGCACCAGCAGTGATGAGGAGCAGCATGAGCACGCCCCTGCCCCTAGACGTCCCGCGTCCGGAGTACCCCCGGCCCCAGTTCGTCCGCGAGGCGTGGCTGAACCTGAACGGTCGCTGGCAGTTCGAGACGGACCGCGGGGACAGTGGACTGGAGCGCGGACTGCGCGACCGCGACCTCGCGGACGAGATCCTCGTGCCCTTCTGCCCCGAGTCCGAGCTGTCGGGGATCGGCGACACGGACTTCCTGGAGGCCGTCTGGTACCGGCGCACGGTGACCGTCCCCGCCGAGTGGTCCGGCCACGACGTGCTGCTGCACTTCGGCGCGGTGGACCACGACGCCACCGTCTGGGTCAACGGCACCGAGGTGGCCCGCCACCGCGGCGGCTTCACCCCCTTCACCGCGGAACTGCGCGGGGCGGCCGAGCCCGGCGAGGAGGCCGTGATCGTGGTCCGCGCCCGCGACACCCGGCACGGCCCGCAGGCCCGCGGGAAGCAGGCGACCTGGTACGCCAACACGCACTGCCATTACACCCGGACCACCGGCATCTGGCAGACGGTGTGGCTCGAGCCGGTGCCGGCCGCCGTCCGCCTCAAGCGCCCGCGGATCACCCCCGACCTGGGTTCGCACTCCTTCCACATCGACCTCCCGGTCACCGGCAACCTGCCCGGACACCGGGTGCGGGCGGTCCTCTCCGACGAACACGGCGAGGTCGTGTCCGCCTCCGCCCGGGCCGACCTCGACCTGTGCCCCCGGCTGGTGCTCACCGTGCCCGAGGACCGGGTGCGCACCTGGTCGCCGGCCGACCCGCACCTGTACGGACTGCGGCTGCAGATCCTCGACGTGACGGGCGGCGTGGTCGACGAGGCGACGTCCTACGCGGGGCTGCGGTCGGTCGCCATCCACGGCAAGCGGGTCCTGCTCAACGGCGAGCCGGTGTTCCAGCGGCTGGTCCTCGACCAGGGGTACTACCCGGACGGCCTGATGACCGCCCCCACCGACGCCGACCTGGCCCGCGACATCGAACTGGGTCTGCGGGCCGGCTTCAACGGCGCCCGGCTGCACCAGAAGGTGTTCGAGGAGCGTTACCTGTACCACGCCGACCGGCTCGGCTACCTGGTGTGGGGCGAGTTCGGCGACTGGGGCTGCGAGACCGGCGTCCGCGACGACAACCAGCGCCCCGACGCCAGTTACGTCGCCCAGTGGCTGGAAGCCCTGGAACGCGACCACTCGCACCCCTCGGTCATCGGCTGGTGCCCGCTGAACGAGACGTACCAGAACCTGCACGACCGGATCACCCCGCTCGACGACGTGACCCGGGCGATGTTCCTGGCCACCAAGCAGGCCGACCCGAGCCGCCCGGTGATCGACGCCTCCGGCTACGCCCACCGTGTGCCCGAGACCGACGTCTACGACTCGCACTCCTACGAGCAGGACCCGGAGGTCTTCGCCCGGACCATGGCCGGACTCGCCGAGGACCGCCCGTACGTCAACACCGCCCCCGACGGCCGTGACTGGTCCGTCCCCTACCGCGGACAGCCCTACTTCTGCAGTGAGTTCGGCGGGATCTGGTGGGACGCCGCCGTGGCCGCGACCGCGGCGGGCGACGAGCGGGGAACGTCCTGGGGGTACGGCGAACGGCCGCGCACCGCCGAGGAGTTCCTGACCCGCTTCACCGGCCTGATCGACGTCCTGCTCGACGACCCTGACATGTTCGGCTACTGCTACACGCAGCTCACCGACGTCTTCCAGGAGCGCAACGGCGTCTACGGCTTCGACCGCGCCGAGAAGTTCGACACCGCCGTACTGCGCGGCACCCAGCAGCGCAGGGCCGCCTGCGAGTCCGGCGGCTGACGGCACCGGGCCCGGGCCGGCGGACGACCGGAACCGGGTCACCGAGCCCACGGCAGTCGCCCGCGGCGTCCGCCGGTGACGTACATCGATGCACAGAAAGGGAGTGCCATGGTCGACCTGCCTGGCCCACGGGCCGCCTCCGCCAGGCCGGGAGGTGACCGAGCCGCCCCATCCCGACGAGGTCTGCTACGGGCCTCGCTGGCCTCCGCCGCCGTACTCCTCGGCGGCGGGGCCCTCGCCGGCTGCGGTTCCGCCGCGGCCTCCCCGGACCCGCGCACCGTCCGCATGTGGGACCTGTTCAGCGGCGCCGACGGCGCCCTGCTCGACGAACTGATCGAGAGCGCGCGGCCGGACATGCCGGGCACCCGCGTCGAGCGGACCGTGCTGGAATGGGGCACGCCCTACTACACCAAGCTCGCCATGGCCTCGGCCGGCGGGCGCGGCCCGGACGTCGCCGTCTCCCACATGTCCCGCCTCGCGGGATACGCGCCGCTGGGACTCCTCGACCCCTGGGACACCGGGCTGCTCGCCGAGTTCGGCGTCGACGAGAAGGACTTCGCCGAGGCGGTCTGGGGCCGCACCCAGTACCGGGGCCGGACGTTCGCCGTACCGCTGGACACCCACCCGTTCATCGTCTTCTTCCACCCGGACCCCGCCCGCGAGGCCGGGCTGCTGACCGGTGACGGAAGCCTCGACCAGGACGCCTTCTCCACTCCCGAGCGGTTCCTCGAGGCCGGCCGGGAACTGGCCAGGGCCTCAGGCAAGCAGGGCATCGCCTTCGGCTACGTCAACGACACGGCGCAGGGCTGGCGGTTGTTCTACGGGCTCTACCGGCAGACCGGCAACGACTTCGACCTGCCCGCCGGCGGCACCGTCACGGCGAACGTCGACGCGATGACCGAGGTCATCGCCTTCATGCAGAAACTGGTCGACGGACGCGCCAACCCCCGCCGCCTCGACTACCCGGCGGCCCTCGCCCACTTCACCAACGGGCAGAGCGCGATGATCCTCTCCGGCGAGTGGGAGCTCGGCACCTTCCGGGCCGCCGATCCGAAGGTCGGGGCAGCGCCCTTCCCCACGGTGTTCGGCACTCCGGCGGTCTACGCCGACTCCCACTCCTTCGTCCTGCCGCGGCGCCCCGACCCCGACGAGGCGCACCGCAGGCGCACCCACCAGGCGGTGGCCGCGATCCTCAAGGCCGGTCACATCTGGGCGAAGGCCGGCCACATCCCGGCGTACCAGCCGGTGACCCGCACCCGTGACTACGCCCGCCTGGAGCCGCAGGCGCGGTACGCGGCGGCGGCCGGCCACGTGGTGCTCGACCCGGCCGTCTGGTTCGCCGGAGCCGGATCCGACTTCCAGAACTCCATGTCGCAGGTGCTCCAGCAGTCGATGCTCGACGGCCTGGCGCCCGACCGGGCGGCCCGCGCCATGGTCGAGCGGATCAACACCGCCCTGTCCCAGCCCAGTCCGGCCTGAGCCGCCGCGAAGGAGGCAGCAGATGTCCACTCCACTCGCTTCCCCCGGCGGGCCGCCGTCCGGCCGGACCGCCACGGGGCCCGGCGCCGCGCTGCGCCGTGCCCTCCCCCCGGGGCTGCTCTTCGCCCTGCCGTTCCTCGTCCTGTTCGCCCTCTTCATGGTGTGGCCCCTGGTGCACGGCGTCTGGATGAGCCTCACCGACACCTCGCTGGCCGCCCGCGACGCGTCCTTCATCGGGCTGGACAACTACACGGAGGCCCTGGGCGACGCCGAGATGTGGCGCGCCATGTGGCACACCGTGTGGTTCACCGTCGTCTCCACCGTGCCGCTGGTGGCTGTCGCCCTCACCATGGCCCTGCTGGTGTACACCGGGCTGCCCGGACAGTGGGTGTGGCGGCTCGCGTTCTTCGCACCGTACCTGCTGCCGGTCGGTGTGATCGGTCTGCTGTGGCTCTGGCTCTACCAGCCGGACCTCGGCCTCTACAACCACCTCCTGCAGGCGGTCGGACTGGACGGCTACGCCTGGCTGAGCGACGAGTCCGTCGCCCTGTACGCCATCGTGATCGCCACCGTGTGGTGGACCGTCGGCTTCAACTTCCTGCTGTTCCTGGCCGCGCTGCAAGCCGTGCCCGACCATCTCTACGAGGCGGCCGCGCTGGACGGAGCGGGCGCCTGGCGGCGGCTGTGGCATGTGACGCTCCCGCAGCTGCGGCGCATCATCGGCGTGGTCACGGTGCTGCAGATCCTCGCCTCGCTGAAGGTCTTCGACCAGGTGTACCTGCTCACCAAGGGCGGGCCCAACGGCTCCACCCGGCCCGTCGTCGAGTACCTCTACGACATGGGCTTCACCGGCTACCGGCTCGGCTACGCCTCCGCCATCAGCTACGTCTTCTTCGCCCTCGTCGTCCTCGCCTCCGCCGTGCAGTTCGTCGCCCTTCGCCGCAGGGAGAAGTGACATGACCTTCACCGACGTCCGGACACGGCCCGCGCGCCGCACGGTCTCCCCGCTCCCCGCCGCGCGCCGGGCCCACCGCGACAGGCCGGGCGAGCGGCGCGGCCCCAACCTCACCCTCGGCGCGAGCCGGCTCTCCCGCACCCTGGCCCTCGCGGCACTCGCGGTGATGGCGCTGATCTGGCTGCTGCCGATGGCCTGGGCGGTGCTCACGGCGTTCAAGTCCGAGCAGGACGCCAGCGATCCGCTGCACTGGATCTGGCCGCGGGGCGGCTTCACCCTGCACGGCTTCCGCACCGTGATCGAGCGCGGCGACCTGCCGCTGTGGATGCTGAACAGCCTCTTCATCGCCGCGGCCGTCACCGTCGTCACCGTGACCGTGTCGGCGATGGCCGGCTACGCCTTCTCCCGTACCCTCTTCCGCGGCCGCCGATGGCTGTTCACCGTCGTCGTGGCGTCGATCCTGGTGCCGCCGCAGCTGCTGATCGTCCCCTGGTTCCAGCAGATGCTCACCCTGAACCTGGTGGACACCTACGCGGCGGTGATCCTGCCGCAGACGGTCGCGCCGGTGATGGTCTTCATCCTGAAGAAGCACTTCGACACCATCCCGCGGGAGCTGGAGGAGGCCGCCCGCATCGACGGCGCCGGCCACGCGCGGGTCTTCTGGTCGGTGATGATGCCGCTGTCCCGCCCCATGCTCGCCGCGGTGTCGATCTTCGTGTTCATCGGAGCCTGGAACAACTTCATGTGGCCGTTCGTGTCGACGTCCGACCCGGCACTGATGACCCTGCCGGTCGGCATCACCGCCGTGAAGGACGCCTACGGCGTCAACTACGCCCAGACGATGGCGTCCTCGGTGCTGGCCGCGCTGCCTCTCGTGCTGGTGTTCGTCTTCTTCCAGCGGCACATCGTGAAGTCGGTGGCCACCACCGGCCTGGGCGGTCAGTGACCCCGGTGGCGTGCCGCGGGGGACCGCGGCCGGGCGAGGCGTTAGCGTCGGACCATGGCCGGTGATCGCCGCGGATGGCGGGTGTGTCTGCTCGGCGGTGCGGTGTTCGGGGTGTGCATGACCGGCACCACGCTGCCGACCCCGCTCTACCCCCTGTACCAGCAGAAGTTCGGCTTCTCCGAGCTGACGGTCACCGTGGTGTACGCCGTGTACGCCTTCGCCGTCATCGGCGTGCTGCTGCTGGCGGGCAACGCCTCGGACGCCGTGGGCAGGCGTCCCGTACTGCAGTGGGGACTGGGCTGCGCGGCCGCGAGCGCCGGCTGCTTCCTGCTGGCCACCGGCCTGGGCTGGCTGTACGCCGGGCGGCTGCTGTCGGGGCTCTCCGCCGGACTCTTCACCGGGGCCGCCACGGCGTACGTCATGGAAGCGGCGCCGCGGGCCGGTGACTCGCGGGCCACGTTCGTCGCCACCGCCGTCAACATGGGCGGCCTCGGCTGCGGTCCGCTGCTCGCCGGGGTGCTCGCCCAGTACGCGCCCTGGCCGCTGTACCTGCCGTTCGGCGTGCACCTCGCCCTGGTGGCCTGCTCGTCCGCTGTCCTGTTGTGGCTCCCGGAGACCGTGCGGGAGCGCCGCCCGCTGAGCACCGTACGACCGCAGCGGCCCGGGGTGCCCGCTCCGGTGCGGCCGGTGTTCGGGCCCGCGGCCACCGCGTCGTTCGTCGGATTCGCGCTGTTCGGCGTGTTCACCTCCGTCAGCCCCGCGTTCCTCGCGGAGTCCCTCCAGGTGACCGACCACGCCGTGAGCGGGCTGGTCGTGGCGCTGGCGTTCTTCGCGTCGATCGGAGGGCAGCTGACCGCCGGCCGGGTCCCGGTGCGCCGCTCGCTGCCGCTGGGCTGCGCCGGGCTCCTCGCCGGACTGGCCCTGCTCGCGGGCGCGTTGTACGGGAATCTGCTGGCGCTGGTGGTGCTGAGCGCCCTCACCGGAGGGTTCGGCCAGGGGCTCGCGTTCCGGGGGGCGCTCACCGCGGTGGGCGAGGCGTCCCCGGAGGACCGGCGGGCGGCGGTGATCTCGACGCTGTTCGTGGTGGCGTACCTGGGCATCTCGGTGCCGGTCATCGGGGTGGGCCTGCTGACCGGCCCGATGGGCCTGGAGGGCGCGGGGCTGGTGTTCATCGCCTGCATGGGAGCCCTCGTCGTGGCCGCGGCGGCCTACCTCCTGCGCCGGCCGGTGCCGGCGGCCACCTGACCGCCGGACCGGCCGGAGAACGGCCCCGCTACGACCGCACGAAGGCGAGGATGTCGGCGTTGAGGACGTCCGGGTGGGTCGACAGCATGCCGTGCGGATATCCCTCGTACGACTTCAGGGTCGCGTTCTTGAGCAGCTCGGCGGTCAACGGCGCGGAGTCCTCGTAGGGCACCACCTGGTCGTCGGTGCCGTGCGCCACGAGGACCGGAACGTCGATCTTCCTGAGGTCCTCGGTGAAGTCGGTCTCCGAGAACGCCTTGATGCACTCGTAGTGGGCGTTGGCCGCGCCCATCATCCCCTGCCGCCACCAGTTGTCGATCAGCCCCTGGGAGACCTCCGCGCCGGGCCGGTTGAACCCGTAGAACGGGCCGGACGGCACATCGATGAAGAACTGCGCGCGGTTGGCGGCCAGGGCCGCGCGGAACCCGTCGAAGACCTCGATCGGCAGACCGCCGGGATTGGACTCGGACTTGACCATGACCGGCGGGACCGCGCCGACCAGCACCGCCTTGGCGACCCGGCCCGGCTCGGCCCGGGCGACGTAGCGCGCGACCTCGCCGCCGCCGGTCGAGTGCCCGACGTGCACGGCGTCCCGCAGATCGAGGGCGCCGGCCAGCGCCGCCACGTCGGCGGCGTAGGTGTCCATGTCGTGGCCGGACGGGGTCTGGCTGGAACGTCCGTGACCGCGCCGGTCGTGCGCGATCACGCGATGGCCGTGGGACAGGAAGAACAGCATCTGGTTGTCCCAGTCGTCCGCGCTGAGCGGCCAGCCGTGGTGGAAGACGATCGGCTGACCGTCGCGCGGACCCCAGTCCTTGTAGAAGATCGTCGTACCGTCGGGGGTGGTGATCGTGCCCATGGATGATCCCTCCGCGTGAACCTGACCGACGGCAATCACCCTACGCGCGTGCCCTGTGCGCCTCATCTCCGGAATGCCCGCTGAAGTACGTTCGGGTGCGTTCTATGGTGGTTCGATGTTGCTTGTTCCCAGATGGGTCCTGCTGTCGTCGGGGTGCGCGCCCGTGCTGCTGATCAGCGGCTGGATGATCGCCGCTTCGCTGGAGGGCCCCGCCTACGACCCCGCCACCCAGACGATCAGCGTGCTGGCCGCCTACGGCGCCGCGGGATCCTGGGTGATGACCGGGGCGCTCCTCGCCCTGGGCGCGTGTCATCTGCTCACCGCCTGGGGGCTGCGCGCGGCGGCGACGGCGGGACGCGTCGCGCTGGCCGGGGGCGGCCTGGCGGCGCTGGTGGTGGCGCTGCTCCCGGTGCCGAGCAGCGGAGGATCGCTGCGCCATGGCTCTGTCGCCGCCGTCGGCTTCGCGCTCCTGGCCCTGTGGCCGGTCCTGGCCGCCGCCGGCGGCACCGCTCCCTGGGCCCTGCGGCCCGCGCCGTCGGCCATGGCGACCGCCCTGATGGTCGCGGGCGCGGCATGGTTCCTCGTGGAGGTGCACCGCGACGGCCCGGCCGGCGTCGCGGAGCGCGTGGTGACGGCCCTCCAGTCCGTGTGGCCCTTCGTGGTGGTCACCTCGTGCCTCCGTCACTTCGGCGACGGCGCCCGGTGGCCCGCGCCCCGGCAGGACTGACCGGCGCCGATGAGCCGAGGGCGGGCTGGCGGCCTCTGCCAGGTGACCGAACCCGCCTCGACCGCTTCGTCGGGGCCGCCGGTTTCACGGCCCGGGTGCGCCGGGCGCCCCCAGGGGGAACTCCTCGCTGCCCAGTACGCGCAGCAGCTCCAGACGTTCGCGGGCCCCGGCGTCCGCCGGGGTGAGTACCAGCAGTTGCTGCCGCTGGTCGAGGGTCACCAGGGTCTCGCAGTCCATCCGCAGGCGGCCCACCCGTGGGTGCAGGAAGGTCTTGCGGTCGGCGCGCCGGACAGCCACTTCGTGCTCCGCCCACAGCGCGCGGAAGTCGGAGCTCGCTGCCCGCAACCGGTCCACTAGTCCGGTGACCGTGGGGTCGCCCGACCTGCGCCCGGCTGCCGCGCGCAGGTCGGCCACGAGCCAGCGAGCGTGGTGGTCCCGCTCCTCGGGCACATGGACGGCGCGGGTGCCCGGGTCGGTGAACCAGCGGTACACGACGTAGCGCCGGTCGCCGGTGAAACCGGTGAGGTCGCCCGCCAGCAGGACGGACGCGCGGTTCTGGGCGAGCACCTCGCCCAGGTCGGACAGCACCATGGCCGGCGCGTCGCCGAGCAGGTCGAGCAGGCGCACCAGACCCGCCCGGGCCGGCCGGGCCACCCCGTCGGCGGGCGGGGGCCGGTGACCCGCCAGGTGGAACAGGTGGTCGCGCTCGTCGTCGGAAAGACGCAGCGCACGGGCCAGCGCGACGAGCAACTGCGCCGAGGGCTGACTGCTGCGGCCCTGCTCGAGCCGTACGACGTAGTCCACCGACATGCCCGCCAGCATCGCGACCTCTTCCCGGCGCAGTCCCGGGGTGCGGCGACGGGGGCCGTCGGTGATGCCGACCTCGGCGGGGCGGATGCCCTTGCGGCGGCGGCGCAGGAAGTCGGCGAGTTCCTCACGTTCCATGACCTCATGGTCCCTTGCGCGGCCGCGCCCATCCAGGGAGCGGCGCTCCCATGATGAACGCTCCGCTTCCGCCGGCCGGCCGCCCCGCACAGGGTGGGTGACAGACCGACCACGAGGGAGAGACACGATGCACACACGCACGCTGGGCAGCGAGGGTCCCGCCGTCTCCGCGCTGGGCCTGGGGGCGATGGGCATGTCCGGTGCCTACGGAGCGGCCGACCGCAAGGAGAGCATCGCCACCGTGCACGCGGCGCTGGAGGCCGGCGTCACGCTGTTCGACACGGGCGACTTCTACGCGATGGGCCACAACGAGCTGCTGCTCGCCGAGGCGCTGCGCGGCCGCGACCGGGACAGCTACCGGCTGAGCGTCAAGTTCGGCATGCTGAGCGGACCGCGTCCGGTCTTCGGCGGCTACGACGGCCGCCCGGAGGCGGTGCGGAGCTTCCTGGCCTACTCGCTGACCCGCCTCGGCACCGACCACATCGACATCTACCGCCCCGCCCGGCTGGACCCGGCGGTGCCGATCGAGGAGACGGTGGGCGCGATCAAGGAGCTGATCGAGGCCGGACACGTGCGGCATCTCGGCCTCTCGGAGGTCGACGCGGAGACGATCCGCCGGGCGCACGCCGTACACCCGGTGACCGACCTGCAGATGGAGTACTCGCTGATCTCCCGTTCCGTGGAGGCGGACGTGCTGCCCGCGCTGCGGGAACTCGGCATCGGCCTGACCGCGTACGGCGTCCTCGGCCGCGGCCTGATCTCCGGGCACTGGACCGCCGGGCACAGCGCCGGCCCCGGCGACCACCGCGCGGTCAGCCCCCGGTTCGCGAGCGGCAACGTGGAACACAACCTCGCCCTCGTCGAAGCGCTGCGCCGGATCGCCGGGGCGAAGGGGTGCACGGTGGCCCAGCTGGTCATCGCCTGGGTGGCCGCCCAGGGCGAGGACATCGTGCCGCTGGTCGGCGCGCGCACCCGCGCGCGCCTGGCGGAGGCGCTGCCGGCGCTGGATCTGGCCCTCACCCCGGACGACCTCGCCGTGATCGAGAAGGCGGTCCCGCCGGGTGCGGCGCGTGGCGACCGGTACCCGCCCGCGTTCATGTCCCACCTCGGCGTCGGGAACTGAGCCGAGCGCCGCCGCAGACAACTGGGAATATACCCCTAGGGGGTATATGTTGTCCGGTGCGGGCCGCCACCGGCCGCACCGGACGACGATTGGGGACGAGGCGATGGACCACAGCACACATCACGCCGCGACCGGGCACGGCCACGCGACCTGGGCGACGGCCATGAAGGCGACGCTGCACTGCCTCACCGGGTGTGCCGTCGGCGAGATCCTCGGCATGGTCATCGGCACCGCCCTGCTGTGGGGCAACGTGCCGACCATGATCCTCGCGATCGCCCTGGCCTTCGTCTTCGGCTACTCCTTCACGCTCTTCGCCGTGATGCGCGCCGGCCTGTCCCTCCGGGCCGCGGTCAAGGTGGCACTGGCCGCCGACACGGTCTCCATCGCGGTGATGGAGCTGGTCGACAACGCGATCATCGCCCTGACGCCGGGCGCGATGGAGGCGCAGCTGTCGGACGGCCTCTTCTGGTCGGCGCTGCTCGGCGGCTTCGCCGTGGCGTTCCTGATCACCACGCCGGTGAACAAGTGGATGATCGGCCGGGGCAAGGGACATGCCGTCGCCCACGCCCACCACTGATCCCGGCCGCGAGGCGACCGGGAGCACGCGCGGTACGGACGCGGGCTAGCCCTTCTCGCGTTCGAGGACGCGGCGGGCCGCCTCGGCCTCCGCCGCGGGCGGGGACAGCTCGTCGAGGGAGTCGAGTTCGGAGTCGGCCTCCAGCTCCCGCTCCCAGGCCGCCGCGAGCTGCTCCTGCTCGGCGCGCGGTCTGCCGCTGACGGCGTCCCGGTGCTCCGGGTCCAGCGCCGTGAGGAATCGTCCGACCGGGTCCGTGGGCATGCCGTGCTCCTTGTCGCTCGGAAGGGGGCCGCTCCCGACCCAGGATGGCCAGCCGGACCGGGGACGGCCTCCCGACACGGCCTGTGACCACCCTGATGGCCCCGGGAGCCGGTTCACGGCAGCCCGGGGCCACGGCAGGCGGCGGGGCGTCAGCCGCTCCCGCCGCCCCGCTCAGCAGACCACGGTCCGGTCGTACCGGCCGCCGACGGTCTGGAAGAGCCAGCCGGACCCGTTCGGCATGGACTTGCACCCGCTGTCCGACCAGTTCTTGACGACCACCTTGACGTGCATGGTCCTGCCGCAGAAGTTGCGCAGGTGGACCCGCACGCCGCCCTCGGGCTTGTTGGTGACGCTCGTGCGCTCGATGCACGCGGGCGCGGTTCCGGCGGCGGCGGCCCGCCCGGTCACGCCGTCGTGCGCGGCGGGCGTGTGACCGGCGGCCGTGGCGCCGCCGGCGAGTCCGATGGCGAGAACCGCCGCCGCGGTCGTGGCGGCGGCGAACGAGGTGAACGCGTTCATGACTTCCCCTTGTCGGTAGTGGCTGGAGGACGGTGCGGGCGGCGGTGGAGCGGCCCGCTCCGTCCGGCTCGGCCCTACTGAGATTGCTGGCCATTCCGGGGCACGGCCAGCGACGCCGGGCCGGCCGGGACACCGTGGGACGTCCCACGCGCCGACCTGCCCGGACGCCGCGCGGGACGCCGTGCCGCCGGGACGCCTGCCGTCGCCGGGAGTGGCCGAAGACGTATGGGCCAGGGGTGTGACCGGGAACCGGAATCCCGCGCCGGGGCTGCCAGTGGTCGGAACATGGAGCGGGGGAGGACCCCGGAGTCCGCCGACGCCTACGGAGCGAGCCATGCCGCGTTGGAAGGAACTGCCCGACTCGCTGGACCAGCGGGTCCGGCAACTCGTCGTGCAGCTGCGCAGATTGAAGGACCGCAGCGGGCTGAGCCTCACCTCGCTCGCGGCCCGGACCGACTACAGCCGCTCCTCGTGGGAGCGCTGTCTCAACGGGAAGGCGCTGCCGCCGCGTCACGCCGTGGAGCAGCTGGCCCGGATCACGGGGACGGAACCGACCCGGCTGCTGGTCCTGTACGAGGTGGCCGAGGAGGCCTGGCGGCGGCGGACCGCGCCCGCCGCGGACACGGAGGACGACACCCCCGTACCGGCGGGGCCGCGCCAGGGGGCGGAGGAGCGGGACGGACCGCGGCCCGGGGTCTCCCGGCCCGTCGCGGCGGCCGCCGTCGTGGCCGCCGCGCTCGCCGGACTGTGCGCGGGATGGCTGACGGCCGCCCCGGGCGGCGGTGCCGACGACGGCACGGCGACGGGCGACGCGGCAGGCGCCCCGACCGCCCAGCCGGGTTCCGGCGGCAGCGCCACGTCCGCCCGGCACGGGCCCGGACGGTATGTCTTCGAGCCGTGGAAGACCTATCCCTGCCCGGTGCGCCGCAGCGGCGGGGTCCTGGCCGCGGGATACAGCACGACACGCACCGCCGTGCTCGCCGGACCGGGCTGGGACGTGGTGGAGGCGCAGTGCCTGCTCAAGCACCACCGCATCGACCCGGGCACCGTCGACGGGATCTACGGGCAGCGCACGATCGCGGCCGTGACGCGGCTGCAGAAGGAGGCCGGACTGCCCGCCGACGGCATCGTGGGCCCGCACACCTGGCGGGTGCTGCGCGGATGACCGACCCCGCCCCCGAGTGCGCGGCCCTGGCCGAACGGCTCCGCGCGCTGCGCGCCCGCACCGGCCTGAGCCTGGCGGCCCTGGCCGCGCGCACCCCGTACAGCAAGTCGTCCTGGGAGCGCTATCTCAACGGCAGGCTGCCGGTGCCCCGGCAGGCCGTCGAGGCACTCTGCGAGAGGGCCGGCGAACCATCCGGGCGGCTGCTCGCGCTCTGGGAGCTGGCGGACGCCCAGTGGAGCGGTCGCGCCCGCTCCGCCGCACCGCCGCCGAAGGAACCGGAGCACGACGCCGGGACCGGCGTGGCGCGCCCCCGGCGGCACCGGCGCCGGCTCGCCCTCGGCACCGTGACCGCCCTGGCGGCGGCGGTGGCTGCGGCGGCCGCCGTGTCACTGCCCGACCGGGACTCCGGGCGCCCGGCGGCCCCGGTCTCCCCGGCACTGGATCCGGCCCCCGGCTGCCACGGCGACGGCTGCGACGGGAGGGACCCCGACGGGATGGCCTGCGGACTGCCCGGCCGGGCCGACGCGCTCGGTCCGCCCCACCGCACCGGCACCGGCGCCCGCGTGGAGATCCGGTACAGCACGGTGTGCGCCGCCGCGTGGGGGCGCGTCTGGCACGCCCGCCCCGGGGACACGGTCGAGGTCACCGCGCCCGGCGCCCGCCCGCGCAGCGTCGTCGTCCGCACCCCGGCGGACACCCGCGTCTACCGCTTCACCCCGATGATCGGCGGGGCACCCCGCACCGGCCTGCGCCTCTGCTTCCTCCCGGCCGGCGGTACCTCCCGCGAGTGCTACCACCCTTAGGAGTAGTGCTTCGTCAGGTTCTGGGCTGTCTGCGGCGGCTTCGTTTCCAGCAGGTCCTGGGGAAGGTCGAGGACCTGGTAGAGGGTCAGGCCGGTGTGCGGACTTCTCTCGGCGCAGCCGCCAGGACTGCCCAACGGCAGTGCGATCGTTCCTCTTCGACGCTAGTGGACCAACAGAGCCAGCGCCGCCTTCGCGTTGTGCTCGGCGATTTCCCGCATCACCGTGCGGTGCGGGAAATCGCCGTCGAGCAGGCGAAGAGGGCCGGCCACCAGTGAGAGGCGCATCGCAAGCATGTAGAGGTCGAGCCGTGCCGGATCGAGTCCGGGGCGGGACAAGGCCGGGTACCGGTCACCGAAACGAAGCCGCAGGAACACGTGCTCCCACTCGACATCGAAGAACATCAGACCCTCGATGTCGATGAGGACGGGGTGCCCGGACGCATCGACCAGGACATGGTCGGGCCCGAGTTCTCCGTGAATCAGCCCGTGCTGCGTGCGCGGAGCCACTCGTGTGGCCAGTTCCTCCAGGCGGACGTGCAACGGGGCCGCGGCTGATCCGATGCCGGGGTCGCGTTCGGCCGCCTCGGCGAGGTCCTCGACGGCACGCTCGAGCACCAGTTGCTCGCATGAATCGCCACTCGCCTTGTCACCCCGTTCGAGCAAGTCCACCCTGCCGTAGTGCTGACTGTGCTGCTGGTGCATCAGGTCGAGCGTCGCGGCCAGCTCGTTCAAGGCATGCGACGCGCGTGCGGGATCCGTCTCCAGGAGCGCTTCCAGAGTGCCGCCGGCAATGTCCTCGACGACTGCCACGTCCGCCGGGTAGCGGCGTCGGCTGTCGTCAGCGAGAAGCACCCCTGGAACCCGGACTCCAAGGCCGTCCAGTCTCCGCTGGGCCGCCAGGAAGGGGGCCAGCCCGGAGGCGTGAGCGAAGGGGTGGGCCGGGTCGACGGCTTCCGCAGCCGGCCAGAAGTCCTCGGCCTCGGCCCAGCTGTAGACGATCACACTCGCTGCACGTGATCCGCTCGTGTGAACCCGGTAGACGCCCTTCTTGCTCCCACCACGCAACCGGTCCACTCGGACAACGCGGACTCCCGCCCCCAGTGCCTCAGGCACGATCCCTGACAAGGCTTCACTATCCGTGAACTGGCGCATCCGCCGACCCTATCCCCGGGCCAGACGCCCCGTTGGCCGAGTCGGCTTCCAGTGAATCAGCCGGCCTTGGCAGGTTCATAGCCGTGGCTTTGTTCACGAATTCCGGTTCTGGCTCAGGTTCTGTGGAGTGGTCACGGCGAGTGAGCGGACCGCTGCCGAATCGGCTGCGCTCGGAGCTGGGGTGAGGTGAGTTCCAGAGCCCGGTTGTCCTGTCCGGCAGCCATGTGGTCGAGCCATCGTTCGTACCAGGCGAGAAAGTCCGGGGCTGAGGAGACGTTCGGGCCCCGGAAACCGTCTGCGTTGCCGATGAGCATGCGCCCGGTGAGGGGGCCTGTTACGCCTATGAGGACGAGATCGCTGCAGCCGCGTTCGATGACGCGCAGGAACAGGTCACCACGGCGGGTGGGGCGGTAGGCCCGGCTGAATCCCCTCGAGCCCGTGCTGGCGTCTCTGGAGTTCATCGTGAAGAGCGTGCAGTCCTCCAACGGGATCAGTCCGTAGTACGGAGCCGCACCGCTGCCGCCCATGTTGGTGAGGAAATCACGATAGGGCTGTGGGAGTTCCACGTCATGCTCGGTCTGAAAGGTTTCTGCCTGCCCTTTGGTGAGGCGGGGGCCGAGACGAAACTCGTGCCGCTCCTCCCCAAAGGAGTGGCTTCGGTTGGGCGCGTAGGGGATGCGTGCCAGCTTGCGTCGCAACCGCGGGATGCGGGAGTCCATGCGAGCTCTTCTCTCGTGTCGCCCGCAATCTATCGCACGGCACCAGAGCTCATTCTGCGAGAGCTGCCGCTGGACCGAGCGCCGGCTGTGTCCCGACGTCAGTAGTGCGTGGACGTCGGCATGCCGGGCCGGGTCCGGTTGGCGAACCGGTGCGCGAGGCAGCGACGGTGCTGGGCGACGCTCCGCTCAGCTGCCGCCGCACTCCCGGCGGGCCCGGGGATGATTTCCGGGTCTTCGATGCTGAGCGTGTGCCTGCTCAGGGCTTGGTTGGCCGCAGCCCGAATACGGTGGCTCTGGACTGGGCATGGAAGCATGATCACGTCATGACGTCTCCTGCTTCCTTCCGGAACCCGACCAACTGGTCCGACGGCTTCTATGAGCTGGCGATCGAGATCGGGGCGACCGATGATGCCCGATTGCAGGACGTACTGACAGCCCTGTGGGCTGCGGCAGGCGTCCAGGGGTGCTTCGGCCGGAGGGATCTCGAGCCTGAGGAGCAGCACCCGGTGCCGTGCACAGTCAGTTCTCTGACCGAGTACGGCCACCTTTGCGGTCAGGTTCGTCTGCCGACGAACCAGCTGGTCGTGTGTGGTTGTGTGGCCATCCGTGGCGGCGATGACAGCAGCGACTGGCTGGACTTCTATGTTCCGGTCGGCGCGCTGGACAACGCCGGCCTCGCCTACTGGGACGGTCGGCCTTTCTTCAGATCCGACGTGATGGACGACTGGCTGGCTGCCATCGGCAGGGAGACGTTCACCAGAGCCGCCTTCAGCTTGGGGGTCGTCGGGTTCGAGGTCTCCGGCTGTGCGGACGCCGGAACATTGGCAGGGCAGATGCCGCAGGAACGGGGCGTTGGATACTTGCTGCCGATAGGTGGCGCCCTCCACTACGGAGCCGCCAACGCCTGAGCGCTCGCGCGGCTTCTCCCAGACTCGAGTCTGCGGAAGCAGATGATGGTGCAGGCAATGCTCGCGAAGGCGAGAAAGTGAGCGGCCTTGCGTTCGTAGCGGCGGTGGAGTCGGCGGCAGCCGGCAAGCCAGGCCATCGTCCGTTCGATCGTCCAGCGGTGTCGACCGAGTCGCTGTGAGTTCTCGATGCCCCTACGCGCGATGCGGTGCCGAATGCCGCTCTGTGTCAGCCAGTGCCGCAGGTGAAGGTAGTCGTAGCCCTTGTCCGCGTGGAGCTTGCCGGGCCTTCGTCGGCGCGGTCCTCGGCGGGACCGGATTGGAGGGATGCCCTTCACGAGCGGGATCAGGGCCTGCCTGTCGTGGGCATTGGCACCGTAGATGCCGACGGACAGGGGCAGACCGGTCCGCTCGGTGATCAGGTGGATCTTCGAGCCGTACTTGCCCCGGTCGACAGGATTAAGACCTGTCAGGTCCCCCTTTTCGGGGCTCGCATGTTGACCGAGTCGATCGCGCACCGCGACCAGTCCAGGTCACCGCGGGCACCGAGATCGTCAAGGACCAGGCGGTGGAGCTCGGCCCACACCCGGGCCTTGGTCCACTCGGTGAACCGGCGGTGGGCCGTCGCGCCGGGCGGCCCAAATGAGGCCGCGGGCAGTTGCTGCCATGTGCAGCCCGAGGTCGCCACGAACACGATCGCGGCCAGGACCCCACGGTCGCCGTGGCGACGCCGGCCACCACCCTGCGGCCGCGACGGTGCCTCCGGAACCACTCGCTGGAGCAACTCCCACAGCTCATCCGGCACCAGTCGCTTAACAATCCGCGCCACGGCAGCAGCCTATTCAGCCAAATGGGATGATTGCTCAGAGTTTCGTCGCCCTCGGTGAGGGCACGGGGTGGCTGCTGCCAGGGCTGCGGGCGCGGCGGGACGCCGGGGCATCACACGGCCGTGGTCACTACGGGTGCAGCTTCTCGCCCTTCGCCAGCATTGCCACGTACTTCTCGATCCGGCGCGCCCGGGTCTCGGACTTCTTGGCGTCCTGGATCCGGTACAGGATGGCGTAGCGGTTCTGCCGGTCCAGTGTCTCGAAGAACTTCGCCGCGCCGGGGTTGGCGGACAGGGCCGCCGCGAGGTCGTCCGGCACCGTGGCGGTCTTCACACCGTCGTAGGCTGCCTCCCAGCGACCGTCCGCCTTGGCGCGGTCGACCTCGGCCTGTCCCGGCGGGCGCATCCGGCCCTGTTCGATCAGGGCTGCCGCCTTGCCCCGGTTGACCTTGGACCACTTGCTGCGCGGTGTGCGCGGGGTGAACCGCTGGAGCCACCACTGGTCGTCGAACTTGCCCTTCTGGCCGTCGATCCAGCCGTAGCACAGTGCCACCTCGAGCGCTTGGACGTAGTCCAGGGCGACGATTCCGGGGCCTTTCTTGCGGAGCTTGAGCCAGATGCCCGGTGAGACGGCGTGGTTCTCACCGAGCCATGCCTCGAACGCCTCGGCGGATTCGAATGCGACGATCTCCAAGTCCTGAGTCACCCCAGCAGCGAACCACACCTGGCCGATTGGCATGACGCAGTCGGGCACGGCCTCGGATGCAGGATGTGTCGTGCGTATGTTGAGTCCGGCCACGTCCTGGTTGTCCGTTTACAGTCCGCCGGCTGAGCACGACGACGTTCCTCACGGGGCGGGTGGAACGGCGCTCGGTCGGGCGTGAACGGGGCCGGGAACTCGTCTTGAGGGCCGAAGAGCGGGCCTGCCGGCTCTTGTGGACGGGCCGGGCGTACGGGGGCGGTCGGTCACCACGGGTGGTGTCTGCCGACAGGTGTGCGCAGGTGTGAGCCGGCGCGGAACTGTCGTTCGAGTGAAGTCGGACAGCAGTCGGTGCGGACGACGGGGAGCCGTTGTCCTGAACGGGCACTCCGACCGCTCCCACCTGGATCGTTTGTCAGTGGTCGCCTCGAGCATGGTCCTCACTCGGACGTGATGAACTCGGGGGAGGACCAGATGCCGTACGTACGGTCGTATGTGCGTTCCGACGGGACACCGGTGCGCGGGCACTCTCGGTGGGCGCCGGGTGGTTCCCGTTCGAAGCCGGGGGAGGGGCCGGTGGGGAACCATCCGATCCGCTTCGATCAGAGCCCGGGTCAGCCACCGGCGAGCGTGAGCGCGCCACGGCCCACGCCGACGGTCTCGTACCCGGTCGACTTCTCCACCCCGGATGGCCACTGATGAGCCGGCGCCCGCCTCAGCGCCGCCGGCGACCGGGGCGCAGCCGCCGGCAGCAGCAGGAGGACATGCGGCTGCCGGCCGTGGGGATTGCCGCGTTGGCGGCCATCAGCCTGCTGGTGATGGTGGTCAACTGGCTGATCGCCCACTGGTGGGTCCTCGTCGTCGCCGTCCTCGTCCTGCTGCTCGGAGGGCTGGGATGGTGGCAGCACCGTACCCAGCGCGCGCAGTGGCAGCGGGTCCGGACGCGTGCACTGCGTTACGGGCTCAGGCAGCTGGACGCGCTCACCCACCGCCAGTTCGAGCACGCCATCAGGGACCTGATGCACCGCGACGGCTGCGCGGACGCCGCTCAGGTCGGCGGCCGGGGCGACCTCGGCGCGGACGTGAAGGCCACCGACCCCTACGGCCGGCGCTGGGTCATCCAGTGCAAGCACCGCAGAAACGGCGACCGGGGCGCGGCCGTCGGCACACCCGATCTGCAGGTCCTCAACGGCACCGGCCGCCCCGTCCACCGAGCGGACGTCGTCGTCATGGTCACCAACGGCCGCATCACCCGGCCCGGCCGCGCCTTCGCCCGCCAACAGCGCCTTCACCTCGTCGACCGCCAGGTCCTCGCGCAATGGGCGACCGGCTCGCGCCCGTTGTGGGAACTGCTGGGTGCGGGACCTCCACCGCGGCGGCCGACAGCACGCTCATGACAGCCGCCCCACCCGTGGTACCCCGACCGCGGGGACGGGCTCTGCTGCCCGTCCCGGGTGAGTACCTGGGACTGCCGGGAGGATCAGAGGAAGATGCCGGCGAGTCACGGTTTCAAAGGCGGAATCGTTTCGAGGATCGCTTCGATGGCTTTGGCGCGTATCTGCGAGCCGGACAGCCCAGGGTGTTCCCTACATACGGCCTTCTCCCACTGCTCGGCACGCCACGGGCGGGCCTCCAGCCAGACCAGGGCTATCCCGGCCATCGTGGGCCTGAAGTCATCGGGTTCGGTACCCGCAGGGTTCACTACAAGGACAGCCGTGTCGAATGCCCATCTGGCTCGGTCAGACTCCTTCTCCATGGCGTGGATCACCGCAAGATGCAGCAGCGCCTGATGGTGCCCATAGTGCGACGCTCGTTTGATCGACTCGTCCGCGATGGCTTCCATGCCGGTGGCCAGGCGCCTCTGGGCCTCTTGGTAGTGCTCGTCGCCCGTTCCGGAGGTGAGGTGCAACTTCATGAAGTGGCGTGCCGACTCGACTCGGTTTTCCCAGGGCGGCCCCGTTACGACTGGCGGCCCCGTCTCGGTCGGCTTGGCAGTGGAATCGTCGACCAGCTTGGCAACCAGCAGCACAAGCCCGAGGAGCACCAGCCAACCAAAAGCGGTGGGTTCGTTCACCTCGTCCACGGTAGGCCTGACCCGGTGCGGAACATAGGTAAGAGCCTGCCATCCTCCGTTGATGCAGAACGTTGCCCAGTCACGAACGATAAACGTTCCCCAGCTGGAGCCACCCCTTAACGGACCACCCCCGCGGGTGGGCACGGCGCCTCGGCGTCACCCCGGACCCGTTGTCAGCGGCACGCTCTACAGTTCCCGGTACTTGATCACTGCGGGTGCGGGAGGCACGCATGGGGTGGGTGTCGGCAGGCGGCTACGAGGTCGCCCTCGACGACGGCAAGGTGGTGTGCCGCAACGCGGCCGGACGGCGGCTGAAGTCCGTACCGCCCAAGATCGCCGACGATCCGGCGGTGATGGGGCTGCGGCAGCTCGCCGAGTGGCTGGAGCGCCACGAACGGCAGTGCCTGGCCGACGTGGAGCGGTGGATGGTGCGCTCGCTGCCGGTCCCCTTCGCGGTCCTGGCGGGGGTCTGGCCCGACCCCGCCTGGCGGGCCGCCCTCCGCGACGTGGTGGTCACGGGGACGGACGGCGCGGTGGCCGGATTCCTGCGCGACGCCGACCCCGAGCGCGGCCTCGGCGTGGTCGACCTCGACGGCGACACCGTCCGGCTCACCCCGGACCTGGTGCGCCTGCCGCACCCGGTCCTCCTCGAAGACCTGGAGGACCTCCGGGAGTTCGCCGTCGAACTCGGCGTCGAGCAGCGCGCGCAGCAGCTCTTCCGCGAGGTGTGGCACCGGCCCGCGGCACTCGACGCCGAGGCCGCCTCCGTCGAGGACTACGCGGGCGGCGCCTTCAAGGAACTGCGCTTCCTGCACGGCCGCGCCACCCAGCTGGGCTACCGCGTGCGCGGCGGCCACGCCGTGTGCTCCGTGGTGGAGGAGGGCCGCGCCGTCGAGGCCCGGGTGTGGGTCGGCGACTACGACGGATACGAGGAGACGGAGACCGGCCCCCTGGTCTTCACCGACACGGCCGGCCGGGTGCTCAAGCTCGGTCAGGTCGGGCCCGTGGCCTGGTCGGAGGGCATGCGCATGGCGGCCGCGCTGTACGCCGGACGCGACATCGAGGACGAGGAGCGTGCGGCATGACGACGTACGACGGCACCACCCGGGACGAGACCACCGCCGCCGCACTGCTCGACGCCGGCGCCGTACTGCCCCCGGGCACCACGGACCGGGAGGACGCCGACGTCCTCACCGTCCGCACCTACACGCATCCCGCACTGGACGAGCGCAGCGTGGTGCGGCTGGTGCCGGGCACGCTCGGCGAGGCCGAGGACCTCGCCCTGGACTTCCTCGGACTGGTCCGCGACGCGCGGACCCCCGAGGTCGGACAGGTCCGCCGGGAGACTCTCGGCTTTCCCGCCTGGGCGCTGGTCAACGACCCCGCCAACGGGCACCACGCGCTGGCGCTGGTCAAGGACGTCGAGCGGCTCGCCCGGCAGGCCAAGTCCCGCCCCGGCACGGCGAAGGAGGGCTTCGAGGCGCTCGGCACGCGGCTCGGCCGGGCCGTCCCGCACTTCCTTCCCACCTTCTACGAACAGGCCGCCCGCGTCTTCCTCCAGCACGAGAACACCACCTACGCGGCGGCGTTCTTCGGCAAGGCCCGGGACGCCGAGCGGGTGCACGCGCTGACCGTGGACGAGGAGCGGCAGCGGGCGGTGTTCCTGGAGTTCGCGTTCGCCGGGGCACTGACCGTCAAGGCACTTAAGGAGCATGTGAAGGCCCTCGGGGCACGGCTCACCCCGGCCGAGGCATGGGCGCAGTTCCGGCAGCTGACCGTGGAGCGCTGCGCGGCCGGCATGCCGCCGTACGCGTCGCTGCCCCAGGACGCCCGCGCGCTGATCAAGGCCGCGGGCCTGGACCGGGACACCGAGGAGTGCGCGCTGGTCGCGGACCTGCTCGCGTCGCCCGCCGCGGTCCGGGCCCCCGCCTCCTTCTGGAACACCTACCGGACGACGCTCGTCGCCCTCGCCGGACAGCGGCCCGCCGTACGGGTCCGGCTGCTGGAGATCATGCCGGCCGGTCTCGGCCGCTCCACCGCCGACGACGAGTTCTGGCTGGCGCTGCTCGCCGAGACCGGCGCCGACCGGCTCCTGACGGGTGAGGACGAGGCGGCCGACGCGGTCGGCGCCGCCGACTGGCTCAGCCGCTGGGCACTGCACCGCAAGCACGGCGGCACCGTCAGCGACCGCTCGCCCGCCACCCTCGCGCTGGTGGAACGCATGGCGACGCGCCTGCGCGCCCAGGACCGCGCCGTGGACCTCTTCACCGGCCGCTGGCACGCCGGCACCGACCTCGACCTGCTGGACCTGTGCGTGGCGCAGGACGTTCCGCTGACCCCGCCCGCGGCCGGCGAGGAGGTCCACCTCGCCCTGGGCCAGTGGCTGCGGGAGACCCGGCCCGGACAACGCGACCTGACAGCCGTCGCGGCGGACCCGCGCGCCCGGCGCCTGCTGTACGCCGCCGTCGGCAACGTACAGCGCCGGGGCGGCGGCCAGGAGATCCTGGAGCGCCTCACCGCGCACCCCGTGCTCGCCGACGTGCTCCGCGAGTGGCTGGACGACGCCGCCGCCGAACTGGACGCCGCGACCGGCCTGGCCGCCGCGCGCGCCGCCCTGGAACGGCTGCGCCCGTTCCGCGCGGTCGCCGCCGGGGTCAGTCCGGGGGCCGTCGCCCGCGCCGCCGCGCTCGACATCGCACCGCTCCTCGGCCGCACCCTGCGCGCCGGCATCCCGGACGAACTGGGCTGGCCCGCCCTCGACGAGGCCCTGCGGCGGCTCGACGCCGAGACCCGTCGCGACAGCGACGACACCCTCGCCGTCCACGAGGCCTGGCCGGCGCTGATCCTCTCCCGCAGGCACAAGGCGGTCGTCGTGGGACCCCGGGAGATCCTCCTCGACCACGACCTGCGGCTGCCGACCGGACTGGACCGCTGGCAGCGCCCGTCGTTCCGTTTCACGGACGGCGAACTGCTGGTGATGTGGCGGCAGGACGGCAAGCAGTACGGCTATTGGTCGGCCCGCCCCGCGGAGGTGTTCCCGCTCGGCGGCGAGAAGCTCCCGCACTGGTACGGCAGCGGCGACGCCGGCGAGACCTCGGTCCCGCTGCCGGACGGCGGGCGTGCCACCGGCGGGCGCGCCCTGCACGCCGGCGACACCGTCCTGCCGCCCGCCCGCCGCATCCTCGGGGACGGCACCTCGTACTGGCGCCAGGGACGGCAGGGAACCCGGCAGGTGTGGCTCGAGTACGACCCGGCCACCGGCACCCACGGCCGGGCCTCGCTGCCCGCGTTCCTGCAGTCCGGTATCCGTGACGGCGCCACCCTGGTCCAGCAGCACTGCGCCGTGCTGCCCCTGCAACCGGGCCTGGAGGAGAGCCCGTTCGGCACGGACGGCACGGTCCTCGGCCGCTGGGTGCGCACCGAGGGCGAGGGCGACGAGGCCCGCACCACCGTCGGCACTCCGGACGGCCGGAGCACCACCCTGCCGACGGGCGGGCGGATACCGGGCGTTCCGATCGGCACCCTGCGGCTGCCGGGCGGCGTCGAGCCCCTCGTCGTCAGCCACTACCGCCAGATCACCCTGTACACCGGCGACGACGCCGGCGGAGTGCGGGAGCTGGGCCGGCTGACGCCCCTGGAGCGCGGGGGCGAGTTCGCCGCCGGCACCCGACTCGTGCCGCCGGTGGACTTCTGGCACGCGCTGCGGCCCCGCGACGAGAGCGCGTCGGCGATCCTGCGGGCGCTGAGCGACGGACAGGCGGAGGAACTGCTGCGCGCGGGCGCCCGGGCACTGGCCCGGCGGCAGGCCGAGATGGCTGCGGCCGGCCGGGCGGACACGGCGGACGGAACCGGGAGCACCCCGGGGAAGAACGCCAAGCCGGCCGTCCCGACCGCCGACGAGGTCCTGCGGGAGGCCGTCGCCCACTGCCTGCCCGACCTCACCGAGCCCCGCCTGCTCCGGGGCGTCACCGCCCTCGTCCACGCGGTGCTGCGCCTCGCGGAATCCGTCGCCACGTTCGTGACGCCCCCGGTCGAGCGGCCCCGGACCGAACGCAAGCGCCTCGAGGGCATGTTCGCCGACCACCGCCCCCAGGACGGCGACGACCAGACACTGCGCGAGGCGACCGCCGGTCTGGCCGAGCTGCACGGCTGGTGGGGCGGCGGGCTGCGGTGGGGCACGCTGCGCCAGATCCGCGCCGTGAACCACGTCCTGTCCGGCAAACCCGCGGACGGCAAGCCCCTGCACTCCTCCGCCCGGCTCACCGGGTCCGCCGGCGGCTGGCACAGCGAGGACTTCACCGTCCCCGGCGACGGCGCCGTGTGGACGTCCGTGCTGGACGTGCTGCGGCCCCTCGCGTACCGCGCCGCCGCGGCCACCCTGACGGAAACACACCGACAAGCGCTGCTGCTGCTGTTCGACGCGGTCACGGAAGGCCCGCTGGCCGTGCCCGGGGGCGCGCTGCGCGAGATCGTGCTGAGCGAGCCGCACCACAAGCAGGAGCGCTCCGGCCAGGTGCTGCGCCGGGACGGCCGCACCGTCGTCGTCCTCGGCTGCCAGAACGTCGACCTCCACCGCGGGCGCGTCAACTGGCTGGCCCTGGACCACGACCCGGCAGCCGCGTTCGGCGCCGTCGCGCACTTCACGCTGGAGCGGGAGACCGCGCACCCGCCGGTGTTCCCCGCCGCGGAACTCGCCGAGGTGACCACGCTGATCCGGGACAAGGGCGCCGCCCCCTGGCAGCCGGAGGCGCCCGGGATCCTGGCCGCCGCCACCCGGGGCGGGCTGGGACCCGCGCAGGCCGCCCTGCTGCTCGCCGGCAGGCCCTCCCAGCTGACCGACGAGGTGATCGCCGCCACCGGCCTGAAACCGCGCCAGAAGCAGCTCGCCGACGCGCTGCTGGCGTCGCTCGGGCCCGACGACCGCGCGGCGCTCATCGGCGCGCTGCTGCCCGCCCGGCCCGGAGACCTGTGGACCGCCGGACCCGACACGGAGACGGCCGGCCGGGTGTGGGCGGAGCGCCTCGACGGCGTCGTCCGCCTGCCCGAGGACCTCGCCGGGGAACTCTCCCTGGCCGGTCTGGCCACCGGCTCCGTCGAGGAGGTGCTCAACCCGCGGCGCACCCCCTGGATCAGCCGCACCACGGCGCTGCGCCCCGACAAGGACGGCCGCCTGGTACCGGACGACCCCCGGGCACTGCCCGGACGCCACCACCTGACCCGCGCCGTGACCGCGCTGGCCGGACTCGCCTACTCCCTGCCGTACGGCCACCCCCTGCGCGCCGTCCTGCCGGCCGGGCTGGCCGCGCTGCGCCGCCGCGTAGCGGACCCGGAGCTGCTGCTCGACCTCGACCTGGGGTGGACGGAGAAGGGCTCGTCCACCGCCGTCGAACTGCGCAAGGCGTACGGAATGCCCGCCACCGGCGGCGCGGGCGCGCACGGCCTGACACCCGTCGGCGAGGCACTGGCACTGCGCCCCTGGTACGGCGACCAGGAGGCCGTCCTGGTCCGCACCGGCGCCCTCACCACGGCGGACGACCCCGTGTTCGGCCTGGTTGAGGGAATCGTCGGAACCGCGCGGGGCGACGGCATGCGGGCGCTGCGGACGATCCTCGGCGACGAACTCGCCCGCGCCCTCGCCGCCGGGACGGACGCCGAAGGGCCCGCCGGATACGCCCAGGACCCTTCCCTGTGCGTACCCG
Source organism: Streptomyces fungicidicus (assembly GCF_003665435.1). Lineage (NCBI taxonomy): Bacteria > Bacillati > Actinomycetota > Actinomycetes > Kitasatosporales > Streptomycetaceae > Streptomyces > Streptomyces fungicidicus. The sequence goes on along the minus strand of NZ_CP023407.1, from coordinate 421,126 downwards.
GCCTGGTCACCGAGGTCGCCGGGGCCCACGGCCTGGGCGAGGACGCGGCGGCGCTCTACCTGCAGCTCCTGGCCCTGCCCGACCCCACGGACCGCAACTGCGCCCGCTGGACGGGCTGGAAGCCCGCCCGCATGAAGAAGGCCCGCGCCGAACTGGCGGCGACCGGCCTGGTCGTCGAGGCGAAGCGGGCCCGCGCCGGCCGCACCCTGTTCCTGCCCTGCGGCTGGCTCGACCTCAAGTCGCCCGGGCTTCCGGTGGAGGTCTGGAAGCAGGCGCTCTACCCGGTCGGCGGCCACTCCCGCGCGGTGCCGCTGATGCCGGTGCCCGAACTGTTCACACGCGCCTGGGAGCGTGTCCGCGCCGGCGACGCCCCGGCCTACGAGGAACTCACCACCCGCGCCACCCGCAAGGGCCGCCGCCGATGACCACCGTCCACCCGCACCCGGAAGAATCCGCACCCATGACCACCACCCTCCCGCCCGCCCCGGCCCGCCAGATCGTCCCGCCCGAGGACCGGTACGCGACCGAACTGGCCTTCCTCGCCGCCCACGACGACGGACCCCGCCCGCCCGCCTGGCGGCTCACCCCGCGCGCGGTCGTCACCTTCGTCATGGGCAGCGACGGCCGGGCCCTGAAGCTGCCCGACACCGCCGAGGCCCCCGCCGGAGTGCCGAACCGCCTGGTCGTCGAGGGCAAGTTCGTCGGCGACCGGGCACTCGTCGAGCGATGCGTGGTGACCCTCGCCGGGGAGCGCGGCCTGCTGCTCGTCGGCGAGCCCGGCACCGCCAAGTCGATGCTGTCCGAGCTGCTCTCCGCCGCCGTGTGCGGCACCAGCGGACTGGTCGTGCAGGGCACGGCCGGAACCACCGAGGACCAGCTCAAGTACGGCTGGAACTACGCGCTGCTTCTGGCCCAGGGCCCCACCCGGCAGGCGCTCGTGCCGTCCCCGGTGCTGACCGCCATGTCCCGGGGCGCGACGGCCCGCGTCGAGGAGGTCACCCGCTGCCTGCCCGAAGTGCAGGACGCCCTGGTGTCGTTGCTCTCCGAGCGGCGGATCGCCGTGCCCGAACTCGCCGGAACCGACGACGCCCTGGCGCACGCGGCACCCGGATTCAACCTCATCGCCACCGCCAACCTGCGGGACAAGGGCGTCTCCGAGATGTCCGCGGCCCTCAAGCGCCGCTTCAACTTCGAGACGGTCGGCCCCATCGGCGACCTCGACGCGGAGACCGCGCTGGTGCGCGGCCAGGCGCGGGCCGCCGTGGAGCGCTCCGGCGCGCCCTTCCAGGTCGACGACGCCGTCTTGGAGGCCCTGGTGACCGCGTTCCGGGACCTGCGCGAGGGCCGGTCGGCCGAGGGCTGGGAGGTGGAGCGGCCCTCGACGGTGATGAGCACCGCCGAAGCCGTGTCCGTCGCCGGCGCGCTCGCCCTAGCGGCCGCCTACTTCCCGGGTGACCGGGACGTGCTCGGACTGCTGCCCGGCCACCTGCTCGGCGTGGTCCGCAAGGACGACCCCGCCGACGCCGCCCGGCTGCGCGGCTACTGGGACGGCCCCGTCCGGCGCCGCGCCGAGCAGGGCTCCGCCACCTGGCGCACCCTGTGGGACCTGCGCACGGTCCTGGAGGGCTGACGGCCGTGTCCCTCTCCCACGGGGTCGCCACCGACGCCCCGCCCGTCACCCCCGACGAGGCGCTCGCCCTGCTCACCGGCCCGTCCGCGCCCTGCCTCATCGGCGTACGGCACCACGCGCCCTCCCTGGCCGCGGCTGTGCCCGCGCTGCTGGACGAGGCGGAGCCGGAGGTGCTCCTCGTCGAACTGCCTGCGGAGATGCAGCGGTGGCTGCCCTGGCTGGGGCACGAGGAGACCCGGGCCCCGGTGGCGCTCGCCGCAGCCGGCGACGGCGGCGACGGGGGACCGGCGTTCTACCCGTTCGCCGACTTCTCGCCCGAACTGGCCGCCGTGCGCTGGGCCGTCCGGCACGGCGTGCCGGTGACCGCCTGCGACCTGCCGCTCGCCGACCCCGCGTGGAGCGACGGACGGCGGGCCGCGGAGCGGGCAGCGGGCGGCCCCGGGCTCGCCGAGGCGCTGCGGACCCGGCTGACGGGCCGTGCCGGGGACGACCTCTGGGACCGGCTGGTCGAGGCGACCGCCCCCGGCTCCCCGCCCGAGGCCCTGCGGCGCGCCGCCCTGCTCACCGGGTGGGCCCTGCGCGAGGACGCCGCCGCCTCGGGCGGCGTACCCGAGCTGGACCTGCGGCGCGAACGCTGGATGCGGGCCCGGCTGGCCGAAGCCACCGCGCGGGGCGAACGGGCAGCCGTGGTGGTCGGCGCCTTCCACGCCCCGGCGCTGCTCCAGCGGGACACGAAGGAGGAGAAGGAGGAGGGCCCGGTCGCGGACGACGCGCGCCGGCCCGAGTGGAACACCTCGCTGATCCCCTACACCTACGCCCTCCTCGACGAGCGGTCCGGCTACCCGGCGGGCATCCGGGACCCGGAGTGGCAGGACATGGTCCTGCGCGCGGCGGGCGACCCGGCGGCCCTGGAGGAGGCGCTGGCCCGCGCGGCCGTACGCGTCTGCGCCGAACTGCGCGGCCTCGGGCACCCCTCGGGTCCCGCCGACGCCCGGGAGATCAGCCGGCTCGCCTCGGACCTCGCCCGGCTGCGCGGGCTGCCCGCGGCGGGCCGCGGCGAACTGGTCGAGGCCGTCCAGACGGTGCTCGCGCAGGGCGAACCGTACGGGCGGGGACGGGCCGTGGCGCGGGCGATGGAGCGCGTGCTCGTCGGCACCCGCACCGGCCGCCCCGCGCCCGCCGCGCCGCGCAGCGGCCTCGTCCCCGCGGTCGAGGCCGAACTGGCGCGGCTCTCCCTGCCCGGACCGAGGGAGGGCGGCCCCGGCCCCGCACGAGATCTGCGGCTGGACCCGCTGCGCTCCGACCTCGACCGGCGGCGCGAACTGCTGCTGCGCAGGCTGACGGTGTGCGGGGTGCCCTACGCGGAGGCCCGCGAGGTCGTCGGCGCGGGCGGTGCCGAGGCCCTCACCTCCCGCTGGGAGGTGCGCTGGACACCCGCCACGGCCGCCATGCTGACCGCTGCCGGCGTGCGCGGGGTCACCCCCGCGCAGGCGGCCGAAGGCGTGCTGCGCCAGCGGCGGCGCCAGGAGGCCGACGAGGGCGGGCCCACGGCCGCGCAGGCCCTCGAAGGACTGGAACGGGCGGCGGAGTGCGGCCTGACCGGGCTCGCCGGCGAACGGCTCGACGACGTCGCGGACATCCTGCCCACGGCCGCCGCCCTGCCGGAACTCCTGGCCGGACTCGCCCTGCTGGACCGGCTGCGGGCCGGTCACGTCCCCGGCCTCCCCGCCGACCCGGACCGCGACGCCCGGGCGGCCGCCGCGGCGGAACTGCTCACGGCGGCGGCGGTGCGGCAGGTCGACGGCCTGACCGGGTCCGAGGACCCCGCCGACGCCCACGCCCTGCTCGAACTGTCCCACCGGGCGGACCTGCTGGGCGGGATCCGGCTCGCCGACGCCCTGGACCGGCTGGCCGCCGACGGCTCCCCGCTGATGCGCGGCGCCGCCGGGGCCGTACGCGTCCTGCTCGGGCACGAGGACGCGCACACTTTCGGCGACCGTGTGGCCTCCTGGGTCGACGGGGCCACCGACCCCGACTCCCGAGCCGCGCTCACCGCCCGGCTCGGCGGCCTGCTGACCGCTGCGGGACCGCTGCTGGAGGCGGCGGCGCCCGCGCTGGAACCCCTGCTCACCCGGATCACCGAGCTGCCCGACCGGGATTTCCTCGACCGGCTCCCCGCGCTGCGCGGCGGTTTCGACACCCTGAGCCCCGCCGCCCGCGACCGGCTCTTCGCCGCCGTCGAGGAGCGCCTGGGCACCACACACGTCGCCGACACCGGCGGCGTCGACCCGGCCGCGCTCGCCGCGTGGACCTCGGCGGACCTCGCGGCCCGCGAGACACTGCGGTCGCTGGCACTGCTGCCCCCGCCTGCGGGCGGCACGCCGGAAGTCCTCCCGGACACCGTCCCGCAGGCCGCCGCGGCCGACGACCGCCGCCTCGCCCCCGCCGACCGCTGGCGCCTCCTCCTCGGCCGCCGCACCGACGGACTGCCGTCCTCCGCCGCGCCACTCGCGACCGCGCTGGACGAGCTGTACGGCAGCGGACGCGGCGAAGGCAGCCGCGGCGGGCTCACGGGCCGTGGAACCGGCGGCGGACGCGAGGCCCCGTATCCCGGAGTGCGGGAGTGGTCGGAGGAACTGGCCGCGCTGTTCGGACCCGGTATCCGGGAGGAGGTCCTGGCGGCCGCCGCCGCGTCGGGCCGCACCGACGTCCTCACCGAACTGGACGCGGACGGGGTGCGGCCCTCGGTGGACCTGCTGCGCACCGTGCTGCGGCACGCCGGGGGACTGCCCGAGGCACGGCTGGCCGCCCTGCGACCGCTCGTGCGGCGGCTGGTCGAGGCACTCACCAGGCAGCTGGCCACCCGCCTGCGCCCCGCCCTGCACGGCACCGCCCTGCCACGCCCCAGCAAACGACCCGGCGGTGGCCTCGACCTGCCCCGCACCCTCCGGGCCAACCTGGCGACCGCGCGCCGCGACCCGGACGGCACGGTCCGGGTGATCCCCGAGCACCCCGTCTTCCGCGCCCGGGGCCGCCGGGCCGCCGACTGGCGGCTGATCCTGGTCACGGACGTCTCGGGGTCCATGGAGGCGTCCACGGTGTGGGCCGCGCTGACCGCCTCGGTGCTCGCGGGGGTGCCGACGCTCTCCACCCACTTCCTGGCGTTCTCCACGGAGGTGATCGACCTCACCGGGCACGTGGACGACCCGCTGTCGCTCCTGCTGGAGGTCAGCGTCGGCGGCGGCACCCACATTGCCGCCGGGCTGCGGCACGCGCGCGAGCTCGTGACCGTGCCGTCACGCACCCTCGTCGTGGTGGTCAGCGACTTCGAGGAGGGTTACCCCCTCGGCGGCCTGCTCGCCGAGGTCCGCGCGCTGGTCTCGGCCGGCTGCCACGTCCTGGGCTGCGCGAGCCTCGACGACACCGGCCGGCCCCGCTACTCCACGGGTGTGGCCGGCCAACTCGTCGCCGCGGGCATGCCCGTCGCCGCCCTCAGTCCGCTCGAACTGGCCCGCTGGGTAGGGGAGAAGATCGCATGAGCCCGGACCTGCCTCCGGTCGTCCCGTCCGTCACCGCCGAACTCGTCGGGGCGCTCCCGCCCCGGCTCCGGAAACGGCTGGACGCGGGCGTCACCAAGCTCGTGGCGCGTCCGGCCGTCCGGGACGGCGACACCGTGCGGATCGCGGTCGACGACGACACCGACCTGGTGCTGCACGCGCCCGGCGGGGCGGTGACCCGCGCGGACGCGATCCGCTGCGGGTGCCTGCTGGCCCCCGACTGCCTGCACCGCGCGGCGGCGGCCTCGGCCGCGCCGGTCGCCGACGAGGCCCCGGCCGGGGACCCGGAGAAGCCGGAGACGCCCGACGAGCCGGAGACGGCACCGGCGGCGGAGGCGGGGGACGATGCCGCGAACGCCGGTCGGCGTGCCGCGGCCCGGGCGGTGTCCGACGCGGCCGCCGCCGTCCTGGAAGCCGGCACCGACGGGGCCGGCGCCGTGCTCCAGGCGGAACTGCTGCACGCCGCCCACACCGCCCGCCTGGCCGGCCTCCCCAGGCTCTCGGCCGCCGCGGTCGCCGTGGTGACCGGGGTGCGCGCGGCCCGTTCCGGCGATCCCGGGTACCGGCTCACCGACCTCGCCGGCGCGCTGGCCGGCGTCCTCGGCGTCGCCCACCGCCTCCCGCACGCCACCGGCCCGGAGCTGACCGACCTGCGCGGCACGGCCCGGCAGCCGTACCGGCCGGACGGCTCCCTGCGCCTGTACGGCCTCTTCTCCGAGCCCGTGCTCACGGCGACCGGGTACGCGGGCGCGGTCACCTGGACCGCGGACGCCGAGGGACGTCTGTACACGGTGTCGGACGTGGCGCCGGGCGGTCCCGCCCGGGCGACCGACGCCGCCGACCGGGCGGTGCGGATCGGCGACACCTCCCTGACCCACCGCGAACTGTCCCGCGCCGGGCTGGCCGTGTCCGGGGCGACCGTCTCCCCGACGGGGCGGCTCGGCGCGGGGGCGGGGGTGCGGGCGGTGCGCGCGAGCGGCGTCGCATGGCGTGCCGAGCCGCTGGACCGGCTGTGGGCCGAGCCCGCCGCCGAGCAGGTGTCCCGGGCGCTGAACGGGGGGCGGGACCTGCTGTTCCTCGAGGTGACCCCCGTCGGCGCCGTGCGGGAGACAGCGGGCGACTGCCTGCTGGCCGACTGCGACGGACTGTCCGTGCTGCTGACCACCGCCCATGACGACCCGTCACTGCCCTGCCGCGAGAACCTCCGCCTGCTCGCCGCAGCCGGCCGCGGCCGGCTGCGGATCGTCGCACGCCTGGTGCCCGGACCGTTCCCCCGCGCCCTGCTGCTCGCGGCCGAGCACCCCGCCGACCCGGACGCCCGGGTGGACCTCGGCCTGGACCGCCTCCAGCACGCCGATCTGCCCGGCGGGGTGGTCGCGCCCCCGGACCGGGCCCTGCCCGCCGGGGACGAGGCCCCGCTGCACCTGCTGCGCCGCCGCGTCCACCAGGCGGTGTCGGGAGGCCGCCGGGTCCTCGCCTTCGCCGGGGACCGGCCCGACGACGGAGCCCGCCTGCGCCGGGCCGGCCTCGCCACGGCGGGCGACCTCCTGGACGACCTCCACGCCGCCGCCGCGGACCGCTCCCGCGACGTCTTCGGCCGCCTGCTCCCGGCCGACACGGACCGCTTCGGCCGGTCCTGGCTGGCCGCCGCCGTCTACACCGACGCGGTCGAACGGGCCCTGTGCGCGGACGCCTGGGGGGCCACCGCGACCGGGGCGGGCGGTGCGCGTCCCCCGGCGACCCCGATCCACTGAGGTAAGGCGTACCTAACATCGGATAGTGTTCTCTGCGCAACCACCCTTGGGACACGCACAGCTGGGAGCCGGCCCTTGCCGCACACGACCGACACCGCCCCGCTCCGGCCGGGCACCGTCAGCGACGAGGGCTGGGTCGAGCTCGGCTCCCCCGAGGAGCTGCGGCACCTCCTCGGCGAGCCGTGGCCGGTAGTGATCGACAAGGTGCACGACCGGCTGACCGACGACGACCTGGACATCCTGGCCCGCTCGCCGTTCTGTCTGCTCGCCACCTCCGACGCCGACGGCAACTGCGACGTCTCCCCGCGCGGCGACGCCCCGGGGTTCACCCACGTCCTCGGGCCCGGCACCCTCGCGCTGCCCGACCGGCCGGGCAACCGCAGGGGCGACAGCTTCCACAACGTCCTCGCCAATCCGCACGCCGGCCTGCTCTATCTGATTCCCGGCGGCAAGCAGGTGCTGCGCGTCAACGGACGCGCCCGCATCCTCACCGACGCGCCCTTCTTCGACGCGATGACGCGCGACGGCCGGCGGCCCCGGCTGGCCCTGGTGCTGGACATCGACGAGATCTATCTGCACTGCCCGCAGTCTCTCAACAGGTCGGGGCTGTGGAGCCCCGACTCGTGGGGGCGCACGGGCTGAGCGCCCGTCAGGCGGCCTCGTGGATGACGAGCTTGAACTCCGCCAGGACGATGTTCCGCGCGACGCCGTCGTCATGGGTGGCGCGCACCGCCAGCGGGACGGCCGGGTCGACGAAGACACCCCACTGTTTCGTCCAGCACTGCATGCCGGGACTGGGCGGCCGGTGCTCCGTCGCCGTGGTGTCGTTGGGCGCCGGGGTGAGGCCGAGCGGATCCCGGACGAACTGGTCCCGCAGTTCGTCGTAGCCGCCAGCCTCCCACTGGATCATCGCGTACAGGACGCCCCAGCCGGCCGTGCTGGGCCATATCAGCCCTGACCGGTCGTCGGTGTCCCAGCTCGTGATCACGTACCCGTCCGGCTGGTTGACCTGGTGCATGTTGAACCGGTCGGAGGACTCGGCGGCCCCGAAGGGGAATCTGATGACCTTGTAGGGGCTGTTCGCCGGGATCGACTGAGGGGTGTCCCGCTTCAGGGAACAGACCTGCACTCCGGGCGAAGCCGTCGCATGGGTGGACATGACGCGAGGCTTCCCGTCCCCGGCCGCTCCGATGTCCCGGACCCCCTGGGAACAACCGTGCGGGCGGACGTGTTCATGAGGCGTCGGAAGGAGCACCCCATGGCACGCAGTACCGCACGGCCGGTCGTCAGGCTGATGTCGACAGCCGGTACCGGAGTCACCTACGTGACCCGCAAGAACCGGTCGAACGACCCCGACCGGCTGGTCCTGCGGAAGTACGACCCGGTCGCCGGCGCGCACGTCGTCTTCCGCGAGGAACGATGACCCGCGTGACCGGCGTGACCGGCGTGACCGGCGAGGACGGTCCGCGTCCCGGGGCCCGTCAGGGCTGACGGGCCGCGCACCGGCCGGCCGGACGGCCCGGCACCGTGACCACGGTGCCGGGCCGTCCGCGGTGTGGCGCGGCGTCCGCCCGCCCGCCGCCGGGCCAGGATGGACCAAACGGACGTTCTGGAGGCGCAGATGACGGTGGAGCGGGTCGGCATGGTCGTGCACGGCGGTCGTCCCGAGGCCACGGAGGCCGCGCGCTCGGTCCGGGCGTGGTGCGAGGCGCACGGGGTCGTCTGCAGGGACATCGACGTGTGGCACGACGGCGGACGGCGCAGCGCCCGGCAGGAGGTGGCGGCGGCGGGCGATCCCGACCTCGTCGTCACCCTGGGCGGCGACGGCACCTTCCTGCGCGGGGCCCGGCTCGCCGCCTCCGCCGACGCCCTGGTGCTGGGCGTCGACCTGGGCCGGGTGGGCTTCCTGACCGAGGTGCCCATGGCCCGGATCCGCGCCGCGCTGGACGCCGTGCGCGAGGGCCGGCTCGACGTGGAGCGGCGGATGCTGCTGACGATGCGCGCCTCCCGCCGCCTGGAGGTGCCCTCCGACATCGAGGCCGTCACGAAGTACGGCCGGGGCCCGCTCCTGCCCCCGACGAGCGTGCGCTCCGACTGCGAGACGGGCGGCGAGTGGGGCGTCCCGCTGGACGTGACCGCCCTCAACGACGTGGTGCTGGAGAAGCTCGCCCGCGACCGGCAGGTGTCGGCCGGCGTGTACATCGCGGGACGGCTGCTGGCCTCGTACTCGGCCGACGCGTTGCTGGTGGCCACCCCCACCGGCTCGACCGCCTACAGCTTCGCCGCCGGCGGTCCCGTGGTCTCGCCGCGCGCCGAGACGCTGGTGTTCACCCCGGTGGCACCGCACATGACGTTCGACCGCTCGGTCGTGGCCGCCCCGGACGAACCCGTCGGGCTGCGGGTGCTCGAACACTCGGGCCGCGCCGCCGTCAGCATCGACGGCCAGCTCCGCGGCGTGCTCGGCCCCGGTGACTGGATCGGCGTGTACGCGGCGCCGCACCGGCTGCGGGTCGCGCGGCTCGGCCCGGTGGACTTCTACGGCCGCCTCCGCCACCGGATGAACCTCACCGACGCGCCCGCCGCCGTCGCCGACGGTGTGCCCGCACCCCTCTGGCCGGTGAGCGGCCCGCCCCCGGGGGACCTGGCGCACCTCGCCCTGCCGCGGGGCCCGGCCGGATGAGCCCGGAACCCGGCCGCCGCACTCCGGAATGAGGTGCGGCACACCGCCGCCGTCTCCTACGGTGCGGTCATGCGCGTGGTTCTCACGAAGGCCCCGGCACGAGCTACGACATCGAGGTGCGGCGCGAGACCGGCCCGGCGCTCGCTCCCCGCAACGGGCCCGGCGGGCACCCGTATCTGCCGCGGGCCAGAACAGGCCGTTGTCGCCGGCGGCCGGCCGCCCGACCGGTGGCACGCCCTGCCGGTCGGGCGGCGCGCTCACTCTGACGTGGCCCGGACCGCACGGTTGCGGCGGACCGAGGAGTAGAAGGACGCGCCGATGAGCGTCACGCCGATGAGGCCGGTGACGACGTCGTTGATCTGGTACTGGATGCTCACGAGAAGGATGAGGGCGAGCGCGCCGATCGCGTAGTGGGCGCCGTGCTCCAGGTAGACGTAGTCGTCCAGGGTGCCCTGGCGGACCAGGTAGACGGTGAGGGAACGGACGTACATGGCGCCGATGCCGAGGCCGAGCGCCATCAGGACGATGTCGTTGGTGATGGCGAAGGCGCCGATGACGCCGTCGAAGGAGAAGGAGGCGTCCAGGACCTCGAGGTAGAGGAAGGTGAAGAACGCGGCCCTGCCCGACAGGGCGAGCGCGGACCCGCCTCCGCCCGCGCCGCCGGACCGCTCCTCGCTCTGCCGCCTGCTCTCCTCGTCGGCCAGCCTGCCCTCGAAGAAGCCGGAGAGCCCGCCCACGACCAGGTACGTGATCAGTCCCGCGATGCCCGAGACGAGAACCGTCTGCGCCTTGTCGGCGTGCGTGCCGCCGTGCTGGTGGGCGTGGGCGGCGAAGGTGAGGGAGGTGACGAGGAGGACGCAGAGGGCGAGGCAGACCGACAGCATGTCGATCCGCCCGAGCCTGGCGAGGGGCCGTTCGAGGGGGCCCAGCCACTTGGTCTCGCGGTCCTCGAAGATGAAGTCGAGGAAGATCATCAGCAGGAACATCCCGCCGAACGCGGCGATCGCCGGGTGCGCGTCGGTGACGAGCTGCTGATAGCGGTCCTTGTCGGTGAGCGCGAGGTGAACGGCCTGGGACGGCGCGAGCCGGGCGCTGACGGTGACGATGACGATCGGGAAGAGCAGCCGCATGCCGAAGACGGCGATCAGGATGCCGATGGTGAGGAACATCCGCTGCCAGAAGGCGTTGAGCCGTTTCAGGATGCCGGCGTTGATCACCGCGTTGTCGAAGGACAGCGAGACCTCGAGGACGGCGAGGATGGCGACCAGCCCCAGGGCCGTCCAGCCGTCGTACAGCACACCGGCCACCAGGCCGAGGGCCGTGACCGCGAAGGCCCAGCGGAACGTCTTCAGCAGCACGCGTCACTCCCCGCTCTCTCGTCGTGCTCGTCGCCGGACGACGGGCCCCGTTCCAGTGCCCCTCCCGTGGATGTCTACTACGCCGGGAACGCTGAAGAGTGGCCGACACCACGTCGGGCGGCCTCCGGCCGCACCGGATTCCGGGCCGTGCGGCGGGGAGCACGGACGGCCCGGGAACGAGTCAGCGGCGCCGGCGGCGTACCAGGCGGCGGAACTCCCTCGTCCCGCCGGCCGGCGCGGGCAGCGCGCCCGCCACCGCGTCGGCCAGCAGGGTGCCGACCGTCTCGGCGGCGCAGGCGCGGTTGGCGCCGATGCCTCCCGAGGGCCCGCGCTTGATCCAGCCGACGACGTACGTCCCGGTCCCGCCGGTCACCCGGCCGCGCTGGTGCGGCACGGTCCCGGTGACCTCGTCGAACGGCAGCCCGGCCTGGGCGACCCCCCGGTAGCCGACCGCCCGCAGTGCCAGACCGGCCGGGATGTCCAGCTCCCCGGCGCCGCCGGTGACGCGCACCGCGCGGGTGCCCTCGGCGCCGCGGACCGCCACCGGGGCGGAGAGGAAGCGGAACACGATGCGCCGCCGTCCTGCCGGGGCCGGCGGCAGGGACCAGTCGACGGCCTCCCGCGCCACTGGCCGCAGCACCGCGGCCTTGTCGCCCGGCCCGGCGCCGTCGATCGCCGCGCCGATGCGCGGATCGTGGTCGTCGACGAGCAGGTCCACCCCGGGAAGGTGCTGCAGGGCCAGCGACTCCGGTCTGGTGTACGCCGCGTCCTGCGGGCCGCGGCGCCCGAGCAGCACCACTTCGCGCACCCTGCTGCGGCGCAGTTCCGCCAGCGCGTGACCGGCGATCTCGGTGCCGGACAGGGACTCCGGGTCGGAGACCAGGATCCGGGCGACGTCGAGCGCGACATTGCCGTTGCCGATCACGACGACCCGTTCGGCCGTCAGGCGGACGGCGTCCGCGGCGACCTCCGGGTGCCCGTTGTACCAGGCCACGAAGGTGGTGGCGGAGACGCTGCCCGGTCCGTCCTCGCCCGGTATGCCGAGCCGCCGGTCCGTGGCGGCGCCCACCGCGTAGATCACCGCGTCGTGGTGGGCGGCGATCTCCTCCGCCGTGACATGGCTGCCGACGTCGAGGCCCAGATACGTCCGCACCCGCGGATGGGCGCGGAAGCGGGCGAAGGTCTCGCCGACCTTCCGGGTGCCCGGATGGTCCGGCGCCACGCCGTACCGCACGAGCCCGCCGGCGGCCGGAAGCCGGTCGATGAGCGTCACCTCGGCCGGTGTGTGCAGCAGCAGGTCCCTGGCGGCGTACATGCCGGCCGGTCCGGTGCCGACGATCGCGACCCGCAGCGCCCCGAAGTCGGCCGGCAGCACCCGGTCGAAGACCGGCTCGCCCCAGGCGTGGAAGTTGGGGCCGGTCCTCTCCGGCACGGCCGCTGCCGCGGGGGACCGCGTGGCGTCGCTGTCGTCGTCGGCGCCGTTGTGGTCGTTCTCGAAGTAGGCCGCGTTGATCCGCTCGTACACCCGCTGTCCCTCGGACAGCCGGTCCACGGGCAGGATGGCGTCCGCCGGGCAGGCGTCGGCGCAGGCGCCGCAGTCGATGCAGCTCCTCGGGTCGATGTGCAGCATCTCCGTGCTGCCGAAGGCCCGCTCCTCGGGCGTGGGATGAATGCAGTTGACCGGGCAGACGGACACACAGGTGGCGTCGTTGCAGCAGGTCTGGGTGATCGCGAAGGCCATGGTCGTCCGCTCCGCTGGAGGCCGGGGTAGGCGCGGGCTGGGGGGTCAGGTGAGGTTGGCGCGCTTGTAGAAGAAGAGCGCGGGGCCGGTGAGCAGGCCCACCGAGGCCAGGAACTCCATCAGCCCGGAACAGCTCGCGCGCATCATCGACTTGTGGTGTTGGTTGGCCTTCGCCTCACGGATCGCACGCCGCTCGTCCAGCCCGGCGTTACCGTAGACCTTCCGGTTCACCATGCTGGTGACGATGACGTAGGCCGCGACGGCGATCAGCAGGGCGTGCACCCGGCGGCGCAGCCACCCGGCGCCGGCGAGGTGCCTGCGCGTCTCCTCGCGGGCGAACTTCATGTGCCGCGACTCCTCGACGACATGGATGTTGTTGATGGTGCGGACGAAGGGGACGACCCGCTCGTCGCGCATCCAGTCGCGCTGCATGACGTCGAGGACCTCCTCGGCGACCAGGATCGCCGCGTACGCGGCCTCCCCGAAGGCCACGGTCTTGAAGAGGCGCCCGAGCTCGACCGCGAACCGGTGCGGGCGGTACGCCGGGGCCCCGAGCTTCTTCGCGCCGCGGGCGAACATGATCGAGTGCCGGCACTCGTCCGCTATCTCGGTGAGCGCCCACTGGACGGTGTCGTCGGTCGGGTCCTTCGCGTAGATGTCCCGCAGCACCATCTGCTGCAGGATCATCTCGAACCAGATGCCCGTGCTGGCGACGGACGCGGCCTCCTGGCGGGTCAGCGCCTTGCGCTGCGCGTCGGTCAGCTCGTCCCAGTACGCCGTCCCGTAGAGCGTGCTCCACTCCGGACTGGCGCCGTGGAAGTCCGTGTCGAGCGGAGTGTCCCAGTCGACCTCGGTGAGCGGGTCGTAGGAGAGCTGCGCGGACGAGTCCAGCAGCCGCCGGGCCACGCCGTCCTGGGAGGGCCGGCCGGCGGCCTCGGACGGGGGAGTGCTGATGGCCATGCTGAGGCTCCTCGAGTCGGGGTCCGTGAGCATTACCGCGGGTAACGAGCCGCTTGCTGACGAACCTTATAACAAGAGGAGCCCGGTTCCTACCCCCAAGTAGCCGAGCGGTGAAGCGGAGGACCCGGGGGCGTGACGACCGCGGCGCCGTTCTCCCGCGTCAGTTGATGCCGCTCGGGGTGGGCTGGGGCGTGCCGCCGGCCAGGACCTCCTGGAGCCGCTGCGTGCCCTGCTTCACGGCGGTCGTGGTGGTGTCGTGGGAGATGCCGGCGGTCCCGCCGTTGGTGACGGTGATCGCGTTCGCGCCGACCTGGACGACGGCGACGTCCACGGTGAGGGTCACGGGCCGGCCGTTGCTGTCGCCCTTCACCGTCACGGTCATTCCCTGCCGGGCGTCGCCCACGTCGGGCAGCGACATCGCGACGACCTGGACGGTGCGGTCGCCGTTGTCCCCGCCGGTCAGGGTGAACTGGTCGCAGGTGTCGGGGAGCGACTGCAGCGACGTCATCGACTTGTCGAGGGCGGCCTTGTCGTAGGAGGCGACCTGGTAGAGCAGCCGGGCGTCGTCCTCCTGGAACCCGGTGAGCGCCGACACCCCTGACGTGCTGCCCAGCAGGGTCTCGTCGTACAGCGAGTCGACCAGGTTCTGGCAGTCCTGCGCGTCGCTCTTCCCCGTGACGAACGCGGCCACGTCGACCTTGCCGACCAGCAGGGAGTCCTTCCATGCCTGCGGGTTCTCCACCTGGGTCCAGTTGTCCTCGATGTCCGCCGCGGTGATCAGCGCGTTCTTCGCGCCGGTCTCGGTGAGCTGCGAGGCGGACGACGAGGCGGTGGGGGAGGACGCCGTGGACGTGGGGGAGCCGGTCTGTGTCGCGCGGGCCCGCTCGACGGCCGCGGAGGCGGTCTCCGACCCGGCCGACGCACCGTCCTCCGCGCTGGAGCAGGCCGCCGTGGTCAGAAGGGTCCCGGTGGCCAGTACGGCGGCCAGGACGCGGGACGAGCAGACGATCGAGCGGGGGGTGGTCACGAATGCCTCCTGAGGATGGGACGAGCGCCCCGGTGCCGACCTGCCCCGGGCGCTCTCTTGCCCTTGCCCTCTCACCGCACCACCGCTCCGCCCGGGCGACCAGCGCAGCGGAGGCATACAGGTGAGAACCGGGCCGGCCGGGGCACCCGGCCCGCCGCGCGCCGTGCTGTCCGGCGTCTCCCCGAAGACGCTGATACGTTCCGTCTGCATCGGTATGTCACGGAAAGGAACCCAGACACGTCCTCCATCGACAAGGGGCCCGAGCCCCCGCCCGAGGCGGTCAGCCGCCACCCGACCCTGTTCCGTGCCATCCGGCGCCGTCGCAACCCGAGGCTGCGCCGCTCGGACATCACGGTGACGGACGAGCGGGCGGTCAAGCGCGCGGTGAAGGCCGCCTCGCTCGGCAACGCCATGGAATGGTTCGACTTCGGCATCTACGCCTATCTGGCCGGCACCATCGGCCGGGTTTTCTTCCCCTCCGGGAGCGAGACCGCGCAGCTGCTGTCGTCCTTCGCCACCTTCGCCGTCGCCTTCCTGGTGCGTCCGCTCGGCGGCATGGTCTTCGGCCCGATGGGCGACAAGGTCGGCCGCAAGAAGGTGCTCGCGCTGACGATGATCCTCATGGCGATCGGCACTGCCGCGATCGGCCTGCTCCCGACGTACGCGGCCGTCGGCTTCTGGTCACCCCTGCTGCTGATCCTGTTCCGGCTGCTCCAGGGATTCTCCACCGGCGGCGAGTACGGCGGCGCCTCCACCTTCATCGCGGAGTACGCCCCGGACAAACGGCGCGGCTACTTCGGCAGCTTCCTCGAGCTGGGCACGCTGGCCGGGTACACCGGCGCGGCGGGCCTGGTCACGGCGCTCACCGCCTGGCTCGGCACCGGCGCCATGGACGCCTGGGGCTGGCGCATCCCGTTCCTGGTCGCCGGACCGCTCGGCATCGTCGGCCTGTACCTGCGGCTGAAGCTGGACGACACCCCGGCGTACCTGAAACTGGGGGAGGGGAACGTCCACGTCAACGAGGCCGCGAACTCGGTGGAGACCACGGCCCGCGGCGACCTGCTGAGGATCTTCCGGCAGCACTGGCGGCCGCTGATCCTGTGCATCGCGCTGGTCGGCGCGTACAACGTCACCGACTACATGCTGCTGTCGTACATGCCGACCTATCTCTCCGACGAGCTGCACTACACGGAGACCCACGGTCTGCTCATCCTCGTCGCCACCATGGCGCTGCTGATGCTGATCATCAACCAGGTGGGCCGGCTGAACGACCGCTACGGCCGCAAGCCGTTGCTGATGACCGGCATGCTGGGCTTCTTCCTCCTGTCCGCCCCGGCGTTCCTGCTCGTGCGGCAGGGCAGTCTGCTCGGGGTCTCGGCCGGCATGCTGATGCTCGGCCTGTCGCTGGTGTGCCTGCTCGGCACCATGTCGGCGGCGCTGCCCGCGATGTTCCCGACGTCGGTGCGCTACGGCTCCCTGTCGGTCGGCTACAACCTGTCGGCGTCGCTGTTCGGCGGCACCACCCCGCTGGTGATCACCGCCCTGATCGGCGCGACCGGCTCGGACATGATGCCGGCGTACTACGCGATGGCCGCGGCCCTGGTCGGTGTCGTCGCGGTGGCCTGCATGAAGGAGACGGCCCAGCAGCCCCTCGAGGGCTCGCCGCCCTCGGTGCAGACCGAGAAGGAGGCGGCGGACATGGTGGAGGCTCGGGCTCCGACGCCGAAGTTCTGAGCCCGCCGCCGGCTCACACTCCGGTGACCTTGGCGGCCGCCGAGACCTCGTAGACGAGGGTGACCGTGCGCCGGCCGCCGGGGGCCAGCGGGACGTCCCAGCGCACGATGCCGTCCGCGTCGACGGCGTCGGGCGCGGGGGAGCAGGCCTCCCGGCGCAGGCGCACCTCCACCGCCGACACCTCGGACACCGGGACGCGCTCCCGCACGACGACCGTCCGGTCGTCGTGCTCGCCCGGCGCGGAGAACCGGGACAGATGCAGCCGCACGGTGCGGGTGACGACGGTCCGCTGGGTGAGTCCGGCGGTCTCGCGGGTCTCCTCGGTGTGCCGCACGACCCGGTGGTCGTCCCGGCTGCCGAAGGCCAGCTCGACCGGGGCGCCCGGAGCGGTGAAGTCCAGGGTGCCGCGCCCGGCGAACCCGCTGCCGCCGACGAGGTCGACGGGCCCGGCGAGCAGAGCGTGCCCGGACCGGTTGTCGAACCGCACGACCTGAGCGACCAGGGGCGACAGCTCCGGCGAGCAGGCGTACTCACTTCGCGCGGACGCGGTGAAGGAGGAGAGCGGAACCCGGTGGGCGCGGCCGTCCGCGGGCACGGAGACGGGCGCGGGGGAGTGGAGTACGCGCACCTCGCCGCCGTCGTCCACTCCCGGCAGCCCGAGCGCCGGGAGGGGCCCGAGGTCCGCGGTCTCCTCCTCGCGCAGGTCGACGTGGACGGCACGGCGCTCCGCGGGGGAACGGTCCTGGAGCGTCAGCCGGTCCTCGCCGAGCCGGGGCGGTTCCGTGGCCCGCGCGGAGCGCGCCGTCGACAGGGTCAGCCGTACGTTCGTCCAGTCCTCGCCCGTGCGCTGCCAGACCACCGCCTCCGTGTCCAGCGCGAGCGAGTCACCGTCGAGCGTGGCCCGGTAGGCCGGCCGCCACAGGGCGCACGGGGTGAGGTGGCTCAGGCGCAGCTCGGCGGGCCCGTCGGCCTCGGCACGGACGGTCACGTCGATGTGTCCGACCAGCTCGGCGGGCTCCGTCTCGGAGAGCTCCAGGGCCCGCCGCGTCTCGGAGAGCTCGGCGGTGACGGCGGCCAGCGCTGCCTCCACGGCGCGCAGCCGCTCGGCGTGGGTGTCGCGTTCGCCGTCCACCCGGTCCAGTTCCCGGGCCCAGCGGTCGCTCTCCGCCTCACCGAAGCCGGCGCCCTCGCCGATCTCCCGCAGCAGATCGGCGGCGAGACGGCCGAGCAGGTCGCGACGGACGTGCAGCCGGTCACGCCGCTGTTCCAGGGAAGTCCGCTCCTCCTCCAGGGCGGTCGCACGGCGGCGCAGCGCGGAGCCGTCGTCGCCGGGCCGCGGCCCGCGCGGCCTCCACTCGCGCACGATCCGCACGTCGAGCACGGCCGCCGGGTGGCCGGCGGTCAGCTCGGCGTGGAGGGTGCGGTCGACCGCCAGCGCGCTGACCGGTCCGAGCCGCAGCCGCTGGGTGCCCGCCCGCAGCTCCAGCACCGCGGCGCGTTCCACGTGGGCGCGGTCCTCCGTGCAGGTGACGGCGGTGACGGGGAGGGGGAGGGTCGTCTCCGATGACGTAGACATGACTGTGTCAGCTCCTGCGGTTGCCGCCGGTCAGGGCCTTGCCGGCCGGGATCCGGATCTCGTGGCCGCCGTCGAGCGCGGCGGTGCCTCCGGCGGGCAGCTCGACGCGCCACAGACGGGTGCCCGGCACGTGGTGTTCCGGTCCCGCGCCGTCCTCGGGCGCCGTCCAGTCGGCGCGTTCCTCGATCCGGACGTCCGGGTCGGAGGTGACGGGCACCCGCTCGCGCACCTCGACGGAGACGGGTACGGGAAGCCGGTTGACCAGCTCCACATGGATCCGGTGGTCGAGCACGGTGACGTTGTTGCGCAGACCCGAGGTCGACTCGCGCAGATTCGTACGGCGGGTGACGCCGATGGCCTCGGCCGGCCCGAGGCCCACCCGGCACACACCGCCCGGGGCGAGGGTGGGCAGTGCCGCGGTCAGCAGGTAGTCCTCGTCCACGGTGACGTCCACCGGGCCGGCCAGCAGCGCCTGGCCGGTGGCGTTCGAGAGCACCAGCGTCGAGTACACGGTCTGCTCCACGGACGGCGCACAGATGTACTCGGTGCGCAGACCGACCGGTATCTCCCCGACGGTGACGGTGTGCCATGAGCCGTCCGAGGGGATGTCGGCCGGCGCGGTGGCGTCGTACCGGTGGTCGAAGGAGCCCGCGGACTCGCGGGGCCGCACGGCGTGTCCGGGCAGGGGCAGCGCCGCCACCGTCTCGGCGCGGCGCCGGTACTCGGTGGTCACCGGGTCGGAGCCGGAGCCGGGGAACAGCCGCCCCCGGCGGCCGTCGCGCTCCTCGGGGCCGCACAGGACGAGCGCGGCGTAGTCGAGTTCGGCACCGCCGGGTCGCGGCGGACCGGCGGCGGGCGCCGTGGCCGCGGCCTCGGTGAACGCCCCCGACGCCGGGGGTGCCGCGCCGGGGGCCGCGGGTGCCGGCGGGGCTCCGGCCGCGCCGGGCCGGCCGCCGGTGCGGGGCCTGCCGCGCGACCGGGACCGGGCCGGGGAGTCGTCCGCACCGCTGCCGAACGCGGCCGCCTGCGGGAAGCCCGGCGGGCCACCGGGCGCGAGCGGTGCGGCGGGGTGCCCTCCGTACACCGCGGGCGCCGGCGGGGGCGGAGGGGGCGGAGGGGGAGGTGGTGCGGCGCTCGCCCCGACCGCCGGCGACCGGGCGCCGGTGTCGGGGCGGGGACCCGCCGCGTCGTAACCGGAGAACAGATCGCTCAGCCCGGCCGGGTGCTCACGCCAGCCCGACCGGGTGGGGGCGGGCTGGCTGCGCCCGATGCGCACCGAGCGGAGCCGGGACAGGCCGGTGCGACGGCGCAGATCGGCGGTGGCCAGCGCGACGCGCACACCGTTCCAGTCCTCGCCGGTGCGCTGGGCCACGGACGCACGCAGCAACAGACGCCCGTCGTTTTCGCCCTGACGGTACGTCAGACGGTAGGTGGGCACCCACACGGCGCCGGGCACCCCGTACTCGACCTCCAGCTCCACGTCCGTCCCGTCCGCTCCGTCGAGCGTCACGGCCGCGCACGGCGAGCCGGCCACACGCGCCGACGGCGCGTCGGTGGAGGCACGGGAGAGCCGGTCCACCGCGACGCCCAGCTCGTGCTCGGTCCGGCGCAGCTCCTCCTCCCGTTCCCGCAGACCGCTGTGCAGCCCGGTCAGCCGCTCGTCGACGAAGGCGGAGAGTTCCAGCCACGCGTCGACCGGGGTGCGGCGGTGCGGGTCGTCCCGCTTGCGGGCCGGGGGCACCGGACGCAGGGCCGCGACCTCCTCGATCAGCGCCAGCTGCCGGTCGCGGCGGCCCTGGGCCGCCGCGTACTCGTCGTGCAGCCGCTCCACTTCGCGCTGCAACTCGTCGCGCAGCTCCGTGTCGAGGGGCTGGGCCTCCACTTCGACCCGGGCCTCGGTGACGCGCACCCCGGACGCACCGGTGACGCGGACCCGCAACGAGTCGGGGTCGAGCGAGCGGGGCAGTCCCGCCACGCGCACCCGGCCGTCCGGCGGCACCGTGCCCCGGGCCAGGCGACGGCAGAGCGCACCCTGCGCGTACACCACCACCGCATCAAGTGCCGACGCCCACCCCGGTACCGTCCCAGCCGTCATGTGCTTCCCCCGCCCAGCCGTCTCCGTGCCGAGGGCAGCCTACGCGGTGCGGCGACGCAGCCCGCGACGATCTGACGATGTGAGGTATCACCAGACCAGGCACCAGTAGGTGCCGTGACGCCCGATGCCGATACGGCCGTCCGGCGGAACCAGCCCGGGATCCGGCTGCCCCACCGCCGCCAGTGAACAGGCGGGGTCGCCGACCGTCCCGGCGGTCGCCATGCGGTGGGCGGCGGCCGCCGCGGCCGGGGAGGTGTACCACGTGGTGGTCGGCCGTTTCTCGCCGCCACCGCCGCTCGTCGGTGTCGGGGCGGGGGTCCCGGCGGGCGGCGACGGGACGTGCTTCGAGGGCGCGGGGCGTGTCGCCGTCGGTTGGGGCGCCGTGGTGGAGGACGGGGGCTTGGGCGAGGCGGGCCGTGGCGGCGGCTCGGAGACGGGCGGCCGCGTCGGTGCCGGCGGTGACGCCGGTCCCGTCTGCGGAGTGCGCGCGGCCGACGCGCGGGTCCCGGTGGGGCGGGGCTCCGGCGCGGGGCTGTGCGGCGCCGGCCGAGAGGTGGGCTGCCGGCTGGGCGGTGCCGGTTCGGTCGCCGGCCGCCGGCTGGGCGCCGCCGATCGGGCCGTCGGCTTCTGAGCAGGCGGTACTGGCTCGGCGGTTGGTTTCCGGCCCGGAGGCACCGACCCGGCGGTCGGCTGCTGGCCGGGCGGTACCGGTTCGGACGTCGGTCTCTGCTGCTGTGGTGCCGGTTTCGTCGTGGGCCGCTGCCCCGGCGGTACCTGCCCGCCGCTGGGCCGCTGCCCCGGCGGTACCGGCCCGCTCGTCGGTCTCCGGCCCGGCGGGCTCGGCCGACTGGGCGGGGACATCGTGAGCGCGGGTGGCAGCAGGTGCGTCGGAGTGCCCGGCCCCGTGGTCGGAGGCCGTGTGGTGAACGTCCACGACGGCAAGGGGCTCAGTGTGGGAAGGGACAGGTCGAACGAGGACGAGGGCTCGGGACTGGGAGTACCACCGTCCCGAGCGACCAACGCCCAGACGCCGAGGCCGCCGAGGACGAGCACGGCGGCGCCGCCCGCGATCCACGGGGCGCGCCGGGGTGGGCGTCGGTGACGGTTCATGGTCCCACTGTCCTATGGGACCCGGCGGGGTGCCCGTCGCGTCGGCTGGATGCTCCGCCGGCCGTCCGGCCGAATCCCCCGTGCGGGTGGCGCGGGGTGTGCCGGGACGGCCACCGCGTCGATTACCCGTCAGGTCATCGACCCCGCACCCGCCGGCTGCCAGGATCATCGGCGTACGACGTCAGAGAGACCGGAGAGGACATCATGCCCGCCTATGTCATAGCCCACCTGCGGCCCGCCGACCCCCACCCGGACATCCTGGAGTACATCGAGCGCATCTCCGGCACCTTCGAGCCGTACGGCGGCCGCTTCCTCGTGCACGTCACGGAACACGAGGTGAAGGAGGGCAGCTGGCCGGGGCATGTCGTGATGATCGGCTTCCCCGGGATCGAGGAGGCGCGGACATGGTGGGACTCACCCGCGTACCAGGAGATCGCGCCGCTGCGTTCCCGGCACATCGAAGGCGACATCATCCTGGTCGAAGGAGTGCCGCCCGGCTACGACGCCACCGCCACCGCGAAGGCCATGCGCGAGGCGTCCGCCGGCGGCTGAGCCCGGCCGGTCAGGCCGTGGCGCCGCCGGCAGCCCCGGCCGCCGGCGCGCGCCGCAGCGGCATCATCGTCTCGACCGTGTCCCGCGCGAGGTGTTCCAGGAACAGCCGGTTGACCAGGTCAGGCTGTTCCAGCGGGTCCGTGTGCGACGCGATCTTGCCCGCCGCCACCGGCCAGTGGTCCGCTCCGTCCGGTGTGACGGGCTCGTACAGCTCGCGGAAGAAGGCGAGTTCGGCGCCGTCCGGCGTCAGCGCGTCGAGCGACTCCGGCTCGACGCAGGAACGCCGCCGTGTCCTCGGCCATGTCCGCCGGCTACTCGGGGTGTGCCACCGCCGCCTTCTGCAGTTCCACCGCTGCCGTCAGGCTCAGCCCCCGCTCCGCCCGGCGGAGCGCCTTCACCGCCGCTACCGAGGAGACGTCCCCCGTGAAACCGGCGTCGGCGAGCCGGGCGCGGACCCAGCGGGCACGCAGTTCGGTGTCGGTCGCGGCGGCGGCGGACTCGGCGAGCGCGATCGCGCGTTCCAGGCCCGGCCGCTCCTCGGGGGAGGCATCGGCAAGGGCCTCGCGCAGCGCCCCGCCGACGATCTCGGTGTCCCGGATGAGCAGGACGAAGTTGTTCTTGGTGCTCAGTGACCCGATACCTTTCACGGAGATCATCCTTGCGCTCAAGTAACGTACGTCACAAGGAGCTTGAGGAGGATTTGAGCACCTCGTCGCGGCGCAGCAGCGCCGGCAGGGAAAGTGCGCCGGGCCCGGAGAAGACCAGGAGCAGGAAGCCCCAGCAGAACAGGGCCGGCGACAGGCCGCCGTTCTGCAGGGGGAACAGCCCGTCCTTCTGGTGTTCGGTGAAGTAGGCGAAGGCCATGGCCCCCGAGCTGAGGAACGCCGCGCCCCGGGTCACCACCCCGAGCAGGACGAGGGCGCCGCACACGAGCTCGATCACCCCCGCGTACCAGAACGGCCAGTCACCCGCGGGACTGGCCTCCCGGCCCAGTACGCCGAAGAGCGTGGCGGCGCCCTCGCTCGCGAACAGCAGGCCGAGAACGATGCGGAACAGGCCCAGGACGAGGGGCTGGCGGCGGGAGAGCCGGTCGTCCAGGCGTGCGGTGTCCATCGTCGCGTACTCCTCGTATAGGCCGGCGCGGCACAGGAGGGCCGCGCCGGTGGACGGACGGGCGGGAGGCCGTCCGCCCTAGTCCTACGTACGCGCGGGGCCGGCCGTTCAGCGGGAGCCGATCACGCCGACCAAGGTGAACGACGCGTAGAACGGCCCCTCGGAGAGAGCGGCGAACCAGCGGCGGCCCCGGTCGTGGTCGACGTACCCCGCGTCGATGGCCCGCTGCATGTTGCGGCCGAGCCCCAGGGTGTGGTCGGCCTCGTGGAAGTCACGGAAGACGGGCGTCGTGGCGAGTACGGCTTCGACACGGAAGCCCGCGCCTTCGGCGAGGCGCGGCAGGCTGCGCCCGATCGTCGCGTGACGGACGGCCTCGGCGGTGGTGTATCGAGTGAAGGCGCGGCTGGTCTCCAGGTCCTCGGAGTCGACGGCGAGGGTGTCCCAGTCGGGCTCCGCGAGGCCGATCCGCGCACCGGGGCGGGTCGCGCGCCGGAGCTGGCCGAGCACGTCCGCGGGTTCGGCGACATGCATGAGGACGCGGTCGATCCTGGCCCGGTCCACGGTGCCGGGTGCGACGGGCAGCGCGTGCGCGTCCCCTTCCCTGACCTCCACCCGGTCGAGACCGGCGGTGCGCTCGCGGGCCCGGAGCAGCATGGCGGGGTCATGGTCGACCCCGATCACCGTGCCGCCGTCACCTGCGCGTTCCGCCAGCGCCGGCAGGTCCGTGCCCGGTCCGCATCCCACGTCCAGGACGGTCTGCCCCGCACGGATGTCCAGCAGGTCGAGCAGCCGCTGCTTGTACGCACGGCCGGCGTCACCCGCGGCGGCCCGCAGCATGTAGGCGGCCTGATCGGGCGGGGGCGTGCCAAGAGTCGATGACATGCGGCCCAGTCAAGCATCCGCCGTGCGTTCCGTGATCGTCGCCGTCGGCGCGCACGACCGGGCCGCCGGCATCGTCGACGCCGCGGCCCGACTCGCCCGCGACGCGGACAGCCCGCCGGAGGTGGTGCACGTCCGCCGGACGGCCGGGGTGGAGGAGCAGGCCGTCGACACCGAGAGCGACGAGCAGGCCCGTGCCGACTCGACGCGGCGGTGGCCCGCCCGGCCGAGCCGTGGCACGCCGGGTGGCCGAGTCGCCGGAGTCTCTCGCGGCCGGCTGCGGAACGCGCACTCACACTGCGGTGGTGGCTGACGGGGCGGCGGGCCGCCCCGTCACCGGGCGTTCAGGTGGCGCTCCGGTCGTCGACGGGGACGCCCAGCCGGCCGGCCACGGTGGTGAGGGCGGTGCCCAGCGGAAGCGCGACCCGGGTGACGGCGCGCCGGTCGCCCCGGGTCGGGTCCCGGTTGACGATCAGTACCGGCTTGCCCGCGTCGGCGGCCTGACGGACGAACCGGAGCCCGGACATCACCGTCAGGGAGGAGCCCAGGACCAGTAGCGACTCCGCCGCACGGACCAGCGCGCGGCAGTGCTCGACCCGCTGCGGCGGGACCGTCTCGCCGAAGAACACCACGTCCGGTTTGAGGATGCCGCCGCAGACGGTGCAGGGCACCACGTGGAAGTCGCCGACCTGCTCGTCGGTGAGGTCGGCGTCGCCGTCGGGGTTGATCCCCGCGGCCACCGGCTCGAAGCCCGGGTTGGCCTCCTCCAGCCGCCGCGCCAGCTCACGGCGCGCGCTGAGGTCGCCGCAAGTGAGACAGACGACCCGGTCCAGGCCGCCGTGCAGTTCGACGACCCCCTCGCTTCCGGCCTCCCGGTGCAGTCCGTCCACGTTCTGGGTGATCACCCCCGTGAGCAGGCCCCGTCTTCCGAACGCGGCCACGGCCCGGTGTCCGCTGTTGGGGCGGGCGCGCCCGAAGGTCCGCCAGCCGAGGTGGCTGCGGGCCCAGTACCGGCGCCGTGCTTGGGTGCTGCCCGTGAAGTCCTGGTAGGTCATCGGGGTGTGCCGGCTCAGGCTCCCGCCCTCGCCCCGGTAGTCGGGGATGCCCGACTCCGTGGAGATGCCCGCCCCGCTGAGGACCAGCACGCCGCCGGTGCTCAGCGCGTCGGCGACCGGTTCGACATCCGTGGTGCCGGGCGGGAGGTCCGCGGGAGGGGTCCAGCTGAGAGTGGGGCGCGTGCGCATGCCGCAAGGGTACGGAAAACACCGGTCGCGGGCCGGGTACTGGCGCTGAACAGCGAGCGCGCGAACGCGGAACTCGCCCTCTCCTGAAGCGCCCGCCGGACGTCTCCCCCCGTCGTGGAACGACGCGGGGAGACGTCCGGCGGGCGGTCACACCACGGCCGTGGGCGAGCCGGCGGCCGTCACGCCGAGGGCTTCGGCCCGTCGGCGGCTCCGGCGCTCTCGCGGCCCAGGACGCTGGGCCACCAGGCCCGGGGGCCGATGTCGAGCACCAGCGCGGGCACCAGGAGCGAGCGGACCACGAGGGTGTCGAGCAGGACGCCGAACGCCACGATGAACGCGATCTGGACCAGGAAGGCCAGCGGGATCACCGTCAGGGCGGCGAAGGTGGCGGCCAGCACCACCCCGGCCGACGTGATCACTCCGCCGGTCGTGGTCAGCCCGCGCAGCACTCCCTCCCGGTTGCCGTGCACGAGCGCCTCCTCCCGGGCCCGGGACATCAGGAAGATGTTGTAGTCCACGCCGAGCGCCACCAGGAACACGAACCCGTACAGCGGCACCGACGCGTCCGTGCCGCTGAAGCCGAGGAGGTGCTGGAAGACGAGCGCCGACACCCCCAGCGTCGCCAGGAAGTTGAGCGCCACGGTCGCGACCAGCAGGACCGGCACGAGCAGCGAGCGGAGCAGCAGGACCAGGATCAGCAGGATGATGCCGAGCACCACCGGCACGATCAGCGTGCGGTCCTGTGCGGCGGTCTGCTGGGTGTCGTACTGCTGGGCCGTGTACCCGCCGACCAGCGCGTCGGCTCCGGACACCGCGTGGACGTCGGCGCGCAGCCGGACGATCGTCTCCTTGGCGGCGTCACTGTCCGCGGCGTCGCTCAGGGTGGCGTCGATGCGGACCCTCCCGTCGACGACGAGCGGCTCACCGCCTCCGGGCCGTCCGGATTCGGAGACGGCGCCGGCCGCCGCCACGCCTTCGGTCTTCCTCGCCGCCGCCGTCACCTCGGCGGCGCGGTCGGCGTCGGCGATGATCACGGCGGGGTTGCCGGAGCCGCCGGGGAAGTGTTCGCCGAGGGTCTCCTGGGCGGAGACGGACGGCGCGTCGTTCACGAAGATCTCGTCGAGGGGCACCCCCTTGGCGGACAGCGACGGTGAGAACGCGGCGAGCACGGCGAGACCGAGCGCGGTCACCACCCAGGTGCGGCGCGGCCGGGCGCCGACCCGCGCGGCGACGCGACGCCACACCCGGTGCCCCTCCGTGGACGCGTCCGACCGACTCGGCCGGGAGGGCCAGTACGCCTTCCGGCCCAGCAGCGCCAGCGCGGCCGGCAGGAACGTCAGACTGGACAGCACGGCGCACACGATGCCGATGGCGCCGACCGGGCCGAGGGCGCGGTTGTTGGTGAGGTCACTGGCCAGCAGCGCCAGCAGCGCGAGCGCCACGGTCGCCGCGCTCGCCGTGATGGCGCCGAAGGACCGGCGGACGGCTGCCAGCGCCGCCGCGAACCGGTCGTCCCGCACGGCGAGTTCCTCGCGGAACCGTGCGGCGAGCAGCAGCGCGTAGTCCGTCGCGGCGCCGATCACCAGGATGGACAGGATGCCCTGCACCTGGCCGTCGACCCGCACCACGTCCCGGTCTGCCAGCGCGTAGACGACCGCGCACGCGAGGCCCAGGGCGAGGACGGACTGGAAGATGATCAGGAACGGCAGCAGGACGCTCCGGTAGACGAGCAGCAGGATCAGCAGGACCGCGCCGAGCGCCACGCCCAGCAGCAGTCCGTCGATGCCCGCGAACGCCTGCGACAGATCGGCCTGGCTCGCCGCCGGGCCGGCCGTCTGCGCCGTGGCGCCCGGCACGCTCGCCGCGCGCTCCTCCACGTCGCCCAGGACGTCGGACAGTTCGTCGCCGAGGTCGGGCTCCAGCTGGACGACGGCCTGCAGCGCCTGCCCGTCGTCGGAGCGGAGGGCGGGCGACGGGGCGCCCACGATTCCGGGCCGTCCGGCGAGCTCCGCCACCGCGCGGGTGGCGGCCGACTGCTGGGCGTCGGTGACCCGGTCCCCGCCGGCCGTCCACACGACGATCGCGGGCAGGGTCTCCGACTGGTCGAACGCCTCGCGGGCCTCGATCACCTTGGTGGATTCGGCGCTCTGCGGCAGGAACGCGGCCTGGTCGTTGGTGGCGACCTCGCCCAGCTTGCCCGCGTAGGGGCCGAGCGTGCCGCCCACGCCGAGCCAGACCACGAGCAGGACCAACGGGACGAGCCAGCGGGCCCGGCCGGGTGCGGTTCTCACACGTCTTCCCATCATCGTAACGATCAAGTATGTCAGCGATTGATTATCTCAATCATTGAGTAACCATATACTGGAGGTATGCACGGGACCGACAACCCCTCCTCATCCCTTCCCCGGAACGATCCGACGGGGTTGCAGTCCTTCGCCGTCCTTCTGCGCCGGATGAACACCGAGTTCAACCGCATCGCCCACGAGTTCGCCCAGGCGCAGGGCCTGCACCTCACGGATGTCCAGGCCCTGGTCGCGATCCTCGACGCCGACCCCGACGACGGGCCCATGACGCCCGGGCGGCTGCGCCGCCAGCTGGACCTCACCTCGGGTGCGGTGACCGCGTGCGTGGACCGGCTGGAGAAGGCGGGGCACATCCGGCGGGTCCGTGCCGAGGGCGACCGCCGTGTGGTGCACCTGCACTACGCGGAGGCGGCCAAGAGTGTCGCCAGGGACTACTTCCAGCCCCTGGCCCGGGGCACCGACGCCGCGCGCGCCCGCTTCCGTGACGACGAACTACGGGTCGTCGCCCGGTTCCTGGACGAGATGAACCGCGAACTGACGCTGCTGCGCAGCCGGCCCTCCCGGCCCTGAGCGCGCGCAACTCGGCCCGACGCCAGGGCCATTGACGGTGAGCCACCGCGTCCCTAGCATGGCGCCGCGTCATTACATCGATGTAAAGACGCCGTACGGCTCCTGCCCGCCATGGCCTTCCGGCCGAGATCTCCCTCCCGGAAAGGACCCCCCGTGCCTTTCGCCCCCCGTGTCCGCCCCCGCGGACGCGTCCTGCTCCTCGCCGCCGCCCTCCTCGGGCTCGTCCTCGGTCTGCTGCCCGCGGCCCCGGCCGCCGCGGCGGCGTCCGCACCACCCTCGCCGGGCGCCGCCGCGGCGGCAGCCGAAACGTTCCGCAACCCGCTCAACACCGGGCCCGACCCGTTCATGACGCACTGGAACGGGAACTACTACCTCACCACCACCCAGGGCGGCAGCATCAGGATGTGGCGCTCCCCGTCCCTGGGCACCCTGGCGACGGCCGACCCGATCACCGTGTGGACGGACTCCGACCCGTCCCGCAACCGCAACATCTGGGCCCCGGAGTTCTACCGCTTCGGTGACCGCTGGTACCTGTACTACACGGCCGACGACGGCGTCGACGACCACCACCGGCTGTACGTCCTGGAGTCGGAACGCGACGACCCGGCCGGCCCCTACCGCTTCAAGGCGAAGCTCGCCCCGCCCAACCACGCCGACGACTTCGCCATCGACGCGGGCATCCTCCAGCTCGGCGGCCGGCTGTATCTCGCGTACAGCGGCATCAACCGGTACCAGCACAACGGGATCAACATCGCCCCGATGTCCGACCCGTACACCGTCTCCGGCGACGCCGTCGCCTTCGACGCGG
This sequence comes from Streptomyces fungicidicus, assembly GCF_003665435.1. Lineage (NCBI taxonomy): Bacteria > Bacillati > Actinomycetota > Actinomycetes > Kitasatosporales > Streptomycetaceae > Streptomyces > Streptomyces fungicidicus. The sequence goes on along the minus strand of NZ_CP023407.1, from coordinate 392,435 downwards.
CCGGCGGATGCCCCGAGGTGCGGGAGGGCCCGGAGTTCCTGTACCGCAACGGCCGGGTCTGGATGACGTACTCCACCTGCGACACGGGCAAACCGGACTACCAGGTCTGGATGATGTCGATGCCGCTGGGCGCCGACCCGCTGGTGCCGGGGAACTGGCGGCAGCACCAGGGCCCGGTGTTCTCCCGCGCGGACGACCGGGGGGTGTTCGGGCCGGGGCACCACGCCTTCTTCCGCTCCCCGGACGGCACCGAGGACTGGATCGTGTACCACGCCAAGACCACGTCGGTGAACACCTACAGCAACCGGACGACCCGGGCGCAGAAGTTCACCTGGCGGGCCGACGGCAGCCCCGACTTCGGCCGGCCGCTGGCGATGGGCGCCACCCAGGACCTGCCCTCCGGCGACCCCGGTTCGGGCAACTACTGGATCAACGACGACGGCCGCTCCAGCGGCCCCGGCGGTGTCACCTACACCGGTTCCTGGAACTCCGGTACGGGCTGCGCGACCCAGTGCTTCTGGAGCGACGACCACTGGAGCGACCGGACCGGCGCCACGGCGACCTTCTCCTTCACCGGCACCCGGATCTCCCTCCTCTCGGTCAAGGACACCGGCAACGGCTACGCGGCCGTCAGCATCGACGGCGGCCCCGAGGAGCGGGTGGACTTCCACGGCCCGATCCGTGTCGGCGAGGCCGTGCAGTACACCAGCCCGCGGCTCGCCCACGGCAGCCACACACTGCGCGTCCGGGTCATGGGACAGCACAACTCCCAGTCCACGGCGTCGTTCGTGAGCATCGACCGCGCCGAGGTCTATGTGAACTGACCCGCCGCCACCGGCCGTCGGCGCCCCGGCGCCACCGACGGCCGGCCCGGCGCCGGACGGGAAACCTGTCGCGCCCGCGAGGACGAGCGGTTAACTTCCGGTGGAGCACGCCGAGGTGCTGGACGCGACCGCGAAGGGGCCGGGATGGAGACCGAGGGCGTAAGAACGGACCGGTTGGGCCTGCTGCTCGACCATTTCGACCAGGCCCGCGAGATGGCGGCGGTGCGGCTGACCGGGCTCGGCGACGAGGAGTACCTGTGGGAGCCGGTGCCCGGCTGCTGGTCGATCCGGCGCCGCGGTGAGGCGGCGACACCCAGGGCGTACGGGCCGGGGGAGTGGGTGCTCGACAAGGGCGCCCCGGACATCCCGGCGAGCGAGTACGCCGAGGTCGCCCGGCAGGCCGCGGGCGGCATGACGGTCGCCAGGATCGCCGAGGACTGGAGCGTCGGCGTCGAGCGGGTCGAGGAGGTCCTCGCCCACACCGGTGAGCCGGAGCCCGACGCGCCGCCGGTCACCACCATCGCGTGGCGCCTGGGACACCTGCACTCCTGCTTCGCGGGCCAGTGGGAGTGGACCTTCGGCGAACGCCGCAGGGAGCCCGGTCTGCTGGTCGACTTCACTCCCTCCGCGGACCTGGCGCTCGAGCGGTTCTGGGCGCTGATCGACCGCTGGCGCGAGAGCGTCGGCGCCCTCACCGAGGAGCAGCTCGACACCGTCGGCCTGTCGCAGTACCCGCACAGCAACGACGCCGACTACCCCTTCGCCGCCGTGCTCACGGGGTCCTGCCTCGAGTTCATCCACCACATGGCCGAGATCGGACTGCTCCGCGACCTGTGGCGGGCCCGCTTCGGCGCCCCCGCGTCCTGACGGACCCGCGCGGACACTTCGCGACACGCCCCGCGCGCGTCCGCGCGCAGCGGGCAGGGCGGGTCACCATGGCAGGGAACGGGGGAGGGGCGTCTCGTCATCCCGGAGGACCCACACGGTGGACATCCTGCTGCCGGCCCTGTTCGCGCTGGGAGCCGCGCTCAGCAACGCCCTCGCGACCGTGCTCCAGCGCAAGGCCGCCCTGACCGTGCCACGGTCCGACAAGCTGCGCGCCGGACTCATGCTCGACCTGCTGCGGCGCCGTGTCTGGCTCGCCGTCATCGCCGCCGTCATCGCCGCCGCGCTCTGCCAGGCCGTGGCGCTCGCCACAGGTCCGCTGACGGTCGTTCAGCCGCTCCTGGTGCTGGAGCTGCCGTTCACGCTGGTGATCGGCACGCTGCTGCTTCGGGGGCGGCTGTCCCGCGCCGGCTGGGCGGCCGTCTGCGCCGTGGTCGCGGGGCTCGCCGTCGCGCTGGGCGCCGCGTCACCCGAGGGAAACCGGACCCATGTGCCGATGGACCTGTGGATCCCGGCGCTCGCCGTGTGCGTCGCGGCGATCGCCGGCCTCGTGCTCACCGGGATCCGCCGGCCCGAGGGGCGGGGGCGCGCCGCGTGCTTCGGTCTCGCCACCGCCGTCGCGTACGCCGTGACGGCGGCGCTGATGAAGGCGTCGATGCACACCCTCGACGACGACGGCGTCGTCGCGTTCCTCACCGCCTGGCAGACCTACGGGTTCGCCCTCTTCGGCGTGTCCGCGCTGTTCTTCCTGGAGAACGCGATGCAGGCGGGCCCCCTCGTCGCCTCCCAGCCGGCGATCACACTCGGCGACGCGAGCGTGAGCCTGGCCCTCGGGGTCACGATCTACGCCGAGTACGTGCGCGGGGGCTGGTGGCTGCTTCCGCAGCTGCTGGGCGTCGCCCTGATCGTCGCGGGTGTGTCGGCCCTCTCGAGAGTGCCGCTCGCCCGCACCCTGACCGGCGGCGACGACCGTCACGCGGCCGGCGCCGGGACGGCCTGAGACCTCCCCGCGTCCCGCTCACGCCGGGACGGCACTTTGTCCCACGCGAGGAAGAAGACGCGGGACCGCGTGCGAAAGGGGTTACGCGTTCGTACCCGGCCCGCTAACTTCCTTGAAATGAACCGGTCATGAGCCCGCCCGGGTGACGGACCGGCGTCCGACGGCGCGACGGCGCGCGCCCGTACTCCTTCACGGCGGGCCCCTCGGGGACCGCCGCCACCCCCCATATCCCTGGAGACATCCGTGCGCACGAAACCGCTCGGACTCAGACGCGTCCGCACACTGCTGACGGCCGCGGTGTGTGCCCTGGGCCTGACGCTGCCCCTGGGCCCGGCCGCCGCCGCCCCCGCCGGAACCCCCGCCGTCCCCGCCGAGTCCTCCGCCGCCGCGGCCGAGGACTTCCAGCAGGTCACCCTCGCCAAGGGAGTGGCCGAGACGGGCGAGCCCATGACACTGGCCGTCCTGCCGGACCGCTCGGTGCTGCACACCTCGCGCGACGGCACACTCCGGCTGACCGACGCGGCGGGCAACACCACCGTGGCGGGCAGGCTGGAGGTGTACAGCCACGACGAGGAGGGCCTGCAGGGCGTCGCCGTCGACCCGGCCTTCGCCTCCAACCGCTTCGTCTTCCTCTACTACGCCCCCCGGCTCGGCACGCCGGCCGGCGACGCCCCGGCCGACGGGAACGCCTCGGACTTCACCCCGTTCGACGGCGTCAACCGGCTGTCCCGGTTCGTCCTGAGGGCCGACGGCACCCTGGACCCGGGCAGCGAGAAGAAGATCCTCGACGTGCCCGCCTCCCGCGGACTGTGCTGCCACGTCGGCGGCGACATCGACTTCGACGCGGCCGGCAACCTGTACCTGTCGACCGGCGACGACACCAACCCCTTCGCCTCCGACGGCTACACGCCCATCGACGAGCGCGCCTCGCGCAACCCCGCCTACGACGCCCAGCGCTCCTCGGGCAACACCAACGACCTGCGCGGCAAGATCCTGCGCATCAAGGTGAACGCCGACGGCACGTACGGCATCCCGGCGGGCAACCTCTTCGCACCCGGCACCGCGAGGACCCGGCCCGAGATCTACGCGATGGGCTTCCGCAACCCCTTCCGGATGAGCGTCGACAAGGCCACCGGCGCCGTCCTCGTCGGGGACTACGGTCCGGACGCCGGCACCGCCGACGCTTCCCGCGGCCCCGCAGGACAGGTCGAGTTCAACCGGATCACCAGGGCCGGCAACTTCGGCTGGCCCTACTGCACCGGCAGGAACGACGCGTACACCGACCACGACTTCGGCACCGGCGCCTCGGGCCCGTCCTTCGACTGCGCGGCACCGAAGAACACCTCACCCCGCAACACGGGCCTGACCGACCTGCCGCCCGCCCAGCCCGCCTGGATCCCGTACGACGGCGGATCCGTCCCCGAGTTCGGCAACGGATCCGAGTCGCCCATGGGCGGACCCGTCTACCGCTACGACGCCGGCTCCACCTCCGAGGTGAAGTTCCCCGCCGAGTACGACGGCGACTTCTTCGCCGGTGAGTTCGGCCGCCGCTGGATCAAGCGGATCGAGACCGGCGGCGACGGAACCGTACAGTCCATCAACGCCTTCCCCTGGAGCGGAACCCAGGTGATGGACATGGCCTTCGGCCCGGACGGCGCGCTGTACGTCCTCGACTACGGCACCGGCTACTTCAACGGCGACGCCAACTCGGCCCTCTACCGCATCGAGCACGTGACCGGCGGACGCGCCCCGGTGGCCCAGGCCAGGGCGAACACCACCTCCGGCACCGCACCGCTCACCGTCGGCTTCTCCTCGGCCGGCAGCTCCGACCCGGACGGAGGCGCGCTCACCCACGCCTGGACCTTCGGCGACGGCGCCGTCTCCACCGCGGCCGACCCCTCCCACACCTACACCGTCAACGGCCAGTACACCGCCACGCTGAAGGTCACCGACCCCACCGGGAAGTCCGCCACCGCCTCCGTCCGGATCACCGTCGGCAACACCGCACCGACCGTGCGGCTCGACACCCCGGCCGACGGACGGATCCACGACTTCGGCGACGCCATCCCGTTCCGGGTGACGGTCACCGACCCGGAGGACGGCACGATCGACTGCGCCAAGGTCAAGGTCACCTTCATCGTCGGTCACGACAGCCACGGGCACCCGCAGACCTCGGCCACCGGCTGCACCGGCACCCTGCGGACCCTGGCCGACGGCGAACACGACCCCAACGCCAACATCTTCGGCGTCGTCGACGCCGAGTACACCGACAAGGGCGCCGGCGGCCAGCCCGCGCTCACCGCGCACGACCAGCACATCACCCAGCCCAGCCACCGGCAGGCCGAGCACTACGGAGACTCCGCCGGCGTCCAGGTCGTCAACCACGCCTCCGCACACGGCGGCAGGACGGTCGGCGAGATCCACAACGGCGACTGGATCTCCTTCACTCCCTACAGCCTCGACAACACCACCGGCTTCACCGCCCGCGTCTCCTCGGCCGGCTCCGGCGGCACCCTCGAGGTCCGCGCCGGATCACCCGCAGGCACCCTGCTCGGCACCGCCACGGTGCCGGTCACCGGCGGCTGGGAGACCTTCACGGACGTCACGGCGCCGCTGAGCGACCAGCCGGCCGGACCCACCACCCTCCACCTCGTCTTCAAGGGCGGCGCGGGCGCCCTCTTCGACGTCGACGAGTTCTCCTTCACCACCTCCGCCGACGGCACCCGCACGGGTGAGGTGAGGGGTGTGGGTGGCAAGTGTCTGGATGTGGCCGATGCCGGTACGGCGGACGGTACTCGGGTGCAGTTGTGGACGTGCAACGGGACGGGGGCGCAGCGGTGGTCGGTTGCGGGTGACGGTTCGTTGAGGGTGTTGGGGAAGTGTCTGGACGTCTCGGGTGGGGGGAGTGCGGACGGTACTCGGGTGCAGTTGTGGACGTGCAATGGGACGGGTGCGCAGAAGTGGTTGGCGCAGTCGGACGGTTCGGTCCGCAATCCGCAGTCGGGCAAGTGTCTGGACGCCTCGGGCGGTACGTGGAACGACGGGACGCCGGTCCATCTGTGGACCTGCCACACCGGACCCAACCAGAAATGGACCCTGCCGTAGCCAGGAGGCGACCCACGATGCGTACCCCTCTCAAGACGGCGCTCCGCCTGTGCGCAGGTGCCGTGCTCTGCCTGACGCTCCAGGCCGCGACCCTGACGGAGGCCGCACCGGCCGCACAGGACACCGCCCGCACCGCGGACGTCGCGGCGGCCGCGGCGGCCGACCCCGCGTACCGGCTCCTCGTCTTCTCCCGGACGGCGGGCTTCCGCCACTCCTCGATCGACGAGGGCATCACCGCACTGCGCGACCTCGGAGCGGCGAACGGCTTCACCGCCGACGCCACCGAGGACCCGCAGGCCTTCACCACCGCCAACCTGGCCCGGTACCGGGCCGTGGCCTTCCTGTCGACCACGGGCGACGTCCTCGGCCCCACCCAGCAGACCGCCTTCGAGCAGTACCTCGGGGCGGGCGGCGGATACGTCGGCATCCACGCAGCCGCCGACACCGAGTACGACTGGCCGTTCTACGAAGGGCTGGCCGGCGCCCTCTTCCAGTCCCACCCGGCCATCCAGCAGGCCACCGTCGAGGTCGAGGACCGGGCGCACGACGCCACCGCGCATCTGGGCGGCACCTGGCAGCGCACCGACGAGTGGTACAACTACCGCACCAACCCCCGCACCACCGCCCACGTCCTCGCCTCGCTGGACGAGTCCAGCTACTCCGGCGGCAGCATGTCCGGAGACCACCCGATCGCATGGTGCAAGGACTACGCCGGGGGCCGCGCCTTCTACACAGGCGGCGGCCACACCGAGGAGTCCTACGCGGATCCCGTCTTCCGCCGGCACCTGCTCGGAGGCATCCGCTGGGCCGCGGGCACCACCCAGGCCGACTGCCGCCCGGAGACCGGCTACACGCCGCTGTTCGACGGCACCGGCACGACGGGCTGGAAGCAGGCGGGACCCGGCGGCTTCACCCTGGCCGACGGCACCCTGACCTCGCACGGCGGTCTGGGCCTGCTCTGGTACGACGCCAGGGAGATCACCGGCGACTACTCCCTGAAACTGGACTGGAAGGCGAGCGGCGACGACAACTCCGGTGTGTTCGTGGGCTTCCCGTCGTCCGACGACCCGTGGTCGGCGGTGAACAACGGCTACGAGATCCAGATCGACGCCACCGACGCCGCCGACCGCACCACGGGAGCCGTGTACGGATTCCAGTCGGCCGACCTGCCGGCACGCGACGCGGCGCTGAACCCGCCGGGGGAGTGGAACACGTACGAGATCCGCGTCACCGGGGAGTGGCTGGAGCTCTTCCTCAACGGCCGCAGGATCAACGACTTCACCAACACCGACCCGGCGCGCAGCCTGCGGCAGGGGCACATCGGCCTGCAGAACCACGGAGACGGCGACGAGGTGGCCTTCCGCAACATCCGGATCAAGCAGGCCGGCACCCCTTCCGATCCGCGCACGGGTGAGGTGAGGGGTGTCGGTGGCAAGTGTCTGGATGTGGCCGATGCCGGTACGGCGGACGGTACTCGGGTGCAGCTCTGGACGTGCAACGGGACGGTGGCGCAGCGGTGGTCGGTTGCGGGTGACGGTTCGTTGAGGGTGTTGGGGAAGTGTCTGGACGTCTCGGGTGGGGGGAGTGCGGACGGTACGCGGGTGCAGTTGTGGACGTGCAACGGGACGGGGGCGCAGAAGTGGTCGGCGCAGTCGGACGGTTCGGTCCGCAATCCGCAGTCGGGCAAGTGTCTGGATGCCTCGGGCGGTACGTGGAACGACGGGACGCCGGTCCATCTGTGGACCTGCCACACCGGACCCAACCAGAAATGGACCCTGCCCTGACCACCGCCCAGGCCCAACCGGAAACGTCCCGCGGTGAGTGCACCCTGCCCATGCGGAGCTGTGTGCTGCGCGTCCGGCGACTGTGAGGCTCTTCCGGCGCGGTTCCGGTTCCGGTGGGTCTGCGAGCGCGCTGGGCGGGCATACGGGCTTCATCCTGAGGAGAGGGAGCTTGTCATGGTCGGAATAGTCGCAGCGGTCCTGTTCTTCATCGCGTTCCTCATCAACGCGGCGGAGATCGGCACGAACGACGTGTTTTCTTCGGTGAACGTCATGCTGCTGGGGCTGACCGCCCTGGCGCTGCATGTGGCGGGAATCGGCACCGGCCGGCCCCGCAGGCGGTGATGCGGTCATTCCGGTGGTCCGGCGGCGGCATGCACGCGGCCCGGATCACCGGATGCCCCAATGCTGTCGCAGGGCCGCGTTGACGGCGTCCGGATGCTGGGTGTGCGGGTAGAAACCCGGGACGCGCAGCAACCGGGCGCCGAGGGCGTCCGTGAGGACCTCGGCGCACGCCATCAGCGGTTCGCCGACGTGGGTGCGGTAGAGGGTGGGGGCGTCCTCCCAAGTACCGCAGACGATCAGCGTCGGCCATGGAGCGGAACGCAGCGGCTCCAGCGGAACGTTCGCCTCCCAGATGGGCCGTTCCCGCATCGACGTGGCCACCGCCCGCAGCCGCCGTGCGGTCGGCTCCGGCATCGGCAGCCCGATGCCTTCGGTGGAGGCGCGCAGGAACTCGGCCGCGGTCACGGACTCCGGCAGGTGCCCGGGAGCCGTCCCGGCCACGCGTTCCAGCATCGCCGCGACGGTGGGGTGCTCGGCGGCGGCCGTGAAGGCGGACGGCTGGATGAGCGTCAGCGACCGGACCAGATCGGGGCGGCGGGCGGCGGCGAGCATGGCGATCACCCCGCCGTTGCCGTGACCGACCAGATGCGCCGGCCCCTGGTGCCCGTCCGGGCCGGAACGCGGTTCGCCGAGCAGGCCGACGACGTCGTCGGCGTCGGTCTCGAAGTCGCCGCGCGCGGTGTCCGGACTGCGACCGTAACCGCGCCGGTCCACCAGCAGCAGACGGTGACGGTCGGCCAGTGGACGCTGCGCCGCGAAGCCGTAGAGGTCGTCTCCGCCCCAGGTGAAGATGTTGTGCACGAAGACCGCGGGCACGCCCCGGCCGTCGGTCTCGTCCCAATCCGTCACATGGATACGCGGCTCGCCCCATCTGCGCATGTGCCGCTCCACCCGGTCCCGAACCTGGCGCCACAACTCGGAATGCGGGCCGGGGTCCAAGCCCTCCGCCGCGAAGACGGCGCCGGTGAAGCCGTCCGCGTCGGCCGGCGGTGCTTCCCGCAGGCGCCGACGCTCCTCGGGCGGCAGACAGAAGCCGAGGTCGACGCAGAGTTCGTGAAGCAGCTGCCGGACCTCGGCCGTCAAGTCGTGTGGGGTCATGGGACGGCATGCTCCCACGAACCCGCCGGGCGGCCTCGGGGGCTCGATCCCGCTGCTCGTGTCAGCGGATGTCGTGGTCGGGGTGGGCCCGGTCGTACGCGTGCCGCGCCTCGGCGATGACGTCACGGTGTGCGAGGGACCAGTCGGCGAGCGCCTTGACCAAGTGGGTCAGGCCGGCCCCGGTCCCGGTCAGGCGGTAGTCGACCCGGGCCGGGACGGTCGGGTACACGGTGCGCAGCACGAGGCCGTCGCGTTCGAGCCTGCGCACGGTGAGGGTGAGCATGCGCTGGGAGATGCCGTCGACGGCGCGCTGCAGTTCACGGAAGCGGCGTGGCCCCCCGGCGAGTTCGACGATCACGAGCACCGACCACTTGTCCCCGATGCGGTCCAGGACGTCGCGGATGCCGCAGTCGGGGTGGTCTTCGCGTCCGCACGGGTCCAGTTCGGCGGGGGTGGTGGTTACCGCGGTGTGCGTGAGTGACATCGGACTGCCTTCTTGTGGCCGGTGAGAGTGCGGTCGAGGATCAAGCGTAGTTACTGATCGGAACCACGACGGAAGACTGCGAGTGATCATGATTCTGGTGACCGGAGCGCGTGGGAACCTCGGCTCGGCCGCACTTGCGGCGCTGCACGCCCGCGGTGCCGTCGCGAGCGGCGGCAGCCGCACGCCGGGCGAGGGGATGCGGCGTCTCGACTTCGACGACCCCGCGGACCTCGACCTCGCCGGTGTGTCGACTCTGGTGCTCGTCTCCGCCGGCTATGCCGAGGACGACCGGGTCGTCGCCCGGCACGCGGCGGTCCTGGACGCCGCCGTCCGCGACGGCGTCGGTCATGTTGTCTACACGAGCCTGACCACCGCCGGCGATCACCTCGGTTTCGCACTCGCGCACCGGGCGACCGAGCGCCTGGTGCGGGGGAGCGGGGTGCCGTGGACGATCCTGCGCAACGGCCTGTACGCCGAACTCTTCGGGGGCCTGCTGATGTGGGCCGGTGACGGTGTGGAGTCCGCCTTCGGTGAGGGTGCGCTGGCCGCGGTCGCGCGAGAAGACCTGGCCGAGGCCGCGGCGGTGGTGGCGTCGGATCCCGCACCTCACGGCGGGCGCGTCTACGACCTCGTCGGCACACCGGTCACGGCCGGACAGGTGGCCGGCGGACTCGGTGTCGCGCACCGCGCCATCAGCCTGGGCGAGTACCGGCGCAGGCTCCTCGAGACGCCGGGGCTGTTGCCGTTCCAGCCGCCGATGCTGGCCTCGATCGCCACCGGCGTCCGGCACGGCTTCCTGGACGGCACCGCACCCGACCTCGCCGACCTGCTCGGCCGCGCACCCCGCGATCCACTGGCCACCGCCGTCGAGGCCGCCCGTACCAGTCCGCGATTTCCATAAACTATGAATATAAAAAGGCTATGCTTCGGGCATGAGTCGTCAAGACACCGCTCCTGGCGCGTCCGCCGCCATCGGGGAAGCCCTCTACGGCCTGGCCACCAGAGCCGCGAGACGCCTGCCCCGGGACATGAGCCTGACGTCCGCCGCCACCCTGGCCACGCTGGACCGGACCGGCCCGCGGCGCATCACCGATCTGGCCGCGGTCGAGGGCGTCACCCAGCCCGCGATGACCGCCCTGGTCCGGGTGATGGAGGAGTCCGGCCTGGTCGAGCGGCGGGGCGACGCGTCCGACAAGCGGGTCACTCTGGTGTGCCTGACCGAGGCCGGCGCCTCCTATGTCCGGACGCGGCGCCAGGCGGGCGTCCACGCGTTCGAGCGGTTGATCGGCGGGCTCACCGGCGACGAGGTCGAGGCGCTGGTGGCGGCCCTTCCGGCCCTGAAGCATCTGGCGGAGCTCGAAAGCCAGGCCCGCGAAAGGCCGAAGCAGTGACCGGGCAACCGGTGGGCGGGGCCGCGGAGAAGGCGTTCCCGGTGGCGCGTTCCGAACCGCGGCTGCTGGTCCCCGCCCTGACGTTCGTCGCTCTGGTCGTGGCGGCGGTCGCCAGCCTGGGGACGCCGCTCATCACCAGTGTGGCGACCTCGTTCCACGTCTCGCTCGGCAGCGCGCAGTGGACGCTGACCATCGCGCTGCTCAGCGGCGCCGTCGCCACGCCGGTCCTGGGCCGGCTCGGAGCCGGCCCGCACCGGCGGACCACGATCCTCGCCACGCTGGCGGTCGTCGTCGCCGGCAGCGTGCTCACCGTGCTGCCGCTGCCGTTCGCGTGGCTGCTGGCAGGCAGGGCGGCCCAGGGCGTCGGGCTCGGGCTGACGGCGCTGATGATGGGCGTGGCCCGGGACCACCTCCCCGAGGAGCGCGGCGCGGCAGTGATCGCCCTGATCTCGGTGGTCTCGATCATCGGGGCCGGCGTCGGCTACCCGCTGGCCGCACTGCTCGCCGAGCTCGGCGGGGTACGGGCCGCCTACGGCCTCGGCCTGGTCGTCACCGCCGCCGCCCTCCTGACCGCGTGGCGCTCCATGCCCGAAGCCCCCGAAGGCCGCTCCGCCCGCGTGGACGTGGCAGGCGCGGTCGTCCTGGCCGCCGCGCTGCTCCTGGTGCTGTTCCTCGCCGGCGAACGGACTCTGTGGAGCCGCCACCTCGCCGTGGCCGCGGGCCTTGCCGTCGTCGCGGTGGTGCTGCTCTGCGTCTGGGCCGTCGTCGAACTGCGCAGCACGACGCCCCTGGTCGACGTGCGGGCGGTGCGGCACCCGGCGGTCGCCGGGGCGAACCTCGCCATGTTCGTCGGCGGGATCGGCATGTACCTCCTGCTCACGCTCATCACCCGGTACGCGCAGACGCCGCACGGCGCCGGCTACGGCTTCGGGCTGACGACCTTCCTCGCCGGGCTGGTCCTCATCCCGTTCTCGGTGCTGGGGTTCGTCGCCGGCAAGCTCATGCCGCGGGTCCGGACGCGGATCGCCGGCCCTCTGCTCCTGGCGGGCAGCGCCGTCGTGGTCGGCGGCGGGTTCGCCCTGTTCGCGGCGGCCAGGTCGGACCTGGCCGAACTGTTCGTGGCGATGGGCGTGCTCGGCTTCGGCGTCGGCGGTTTCTCGGCCGCGATGCCCGGCGTCATCCTGGCCGTCACCCCCAGGAGCGAGACGTCGAGCGCCATGAGCTTCAACTACGTCGTCCGCAGCGTCGGGTACTCCCTGGGCAGCGCCATCGGCGGCCTGATCCTCGCCGCGGGCACCGGCCCCGGCCACCTCTTCCCCGACGACGGCGCCTACACCACCGCGGCGCTGGTCGGCATCGGCGCCATGGCGATCACGACGCTGACAAGCCTCGCTCTCGCCCGCCGACGCTCGTCCGGGACCACCCCGTAAGTCAGATGCACTCATCCCGACACCGGAGGTTCCATGCCCAAGGGCTACTGGGTCAGCGTCTACCGCACCATCTCGGACCCTGAGAAGCTGGCTGCTTACAACAAGCTGGCCCGCCTGGCCGTCGCGGCCGGGGGCGGCCGGGTCCTCGTCCGTGGCGGTCGGGTCGTGGCGTACGACGCCGGAATCGCCGAGCGCACCGTCCTGATCGAGTTCGACAGCTTCGAGCAGGCCGTCGCGGCGCGCGAGAGCGCGTCCTACCAGGAGGCGCTGGTCGCCCTCTCCGACGGCGTCGAGCGGGACTTCCGCATCGTCGAAGGCATCGACTGACCCACGTCCGGTCGGATCCTCACGTGGCGAGCCCACGACCGGGTTCTGCGCCGTTGCGGCGCGGGCGGCCGGGGACAGGCCGCCGCCGGTGCGGACCTGAGCCGGTCACGGAACAGGACCGCCGCCGGCAGCCCGCCGCCGGGCGGGTCAGGCCTCGGGGACGGCGCGGCCGAAGTCGGCGAGGGTGACGTCCTCGGGTTCGGGGCCGCCGCGCCGGCCGGTCTCCAGCGCGTCCAGGGCGGTGAGTTCGGCCGCGGTGAGCTCGAAGTCGAAGACGTCGATGTTCTCGGCGATGCGGGTGCGCCTGGTGGACTTGGGGATGACCGAGCGGCCCTGCTGCAGACCCCAGCGCAGCAGCACCTGGGCGGGGCTCTTGCCGTGCGCCTCGGCGACGCGGGTGACGGCCGGGTCCTCGAGGACGCTCCTGCGGTCCTCCCCGAAGCCCGGGTAGAAGGTGATCCCCCCGATCGGCGACCACGCCTGATTGAGGATGCCGTGCCGGTCGTCGAAGTCGAGCACGGCACGCTGCTGGAAGTAGGGGTGGATCTCCAGCTGGTTGACCGCCGGCACGACGGAGGTGGCGTCCAGCAGCGTGGTCAGGTGGTCGACCATGAAGTTGCTGACGCCGATGGCGCGCACCTTGCCGTCGGCGAGGAGCTTTTCCAGTGCGCGGTAGGCGGCGAGGGTCCTGTCGAACTCCGACGGCAGGGCCTGGTGCAGGATCAGCAGGTCGAGACGGTCCACCCCCAGCTTCGCGGCGCTCTTCTCGAAGCCGTGCAGGGTCTCGTCGTACCCGAAGTCGCTGATCCAGATCTTCGTCTCGATGAAGATCTCGTCGCGCGGCACCCCGGAGTCGCGGACGGCCTGGCCGACCTCGCGTTCGTTGCCGTAGGCGGCGGCGGTGTCGATGTGCCGGTAGCCGAGGTCGAGCGCGTCCGCGACAGCGGCCCTGGTCTCGTCGGGCGGGGTCTGGAAGACGCCGAGTCCCAGGGCCGGCATCTCGACGCCGTTGTTGAGGGTGAGGGTCTGCATCACAGGGACCTTTCGAGGTGAGTAGCCCGTGCGGGCACCACGAGGCGCCGCGGAGGCGCGCGCCGGGCGTCCTCCGCGCTGCTCACAGACTGCCTGCTCACAGCCGCGCGAGCACTTCGGGCGCCGCCCGCCCCGGGGGCCGGTCAGTCCTCCCGCTGCGGTCCGGCGAGGGCTTCCCGTGTCGCGGACCAGGAGGCGAGCAGGCGCAGGCCCTCTTCGGAGGGGGAGCCGGGTTCCGCCGTGTAGATGGTGACCGTGAGGCCGGGTTCGGCCGCCATCTCCAGGCTCGGTGCCTGGTTGGCCGCAGCCGATGGGGTTACCTGGAGGAGACGGCACTGTCCCCGGCCTTCCGCCCGGGGGCGGCCGTACGCGGACCGTCCACAGAGGTCCGAATCCATGTGAGCAAAGGAACCCCCATGCGCGGCGCAGTGATCCACGCCCCCGGTGACGTCCGCTTCGAGACGCTGGACGACCCGGAGATCCTCCACCCCACCGACGCGGTCATCCGCACGGCCGTCACCTGTGTGTGCGGCTCCGACCTGTGGCCCTGGCGCGGCCTGGAGCCGATCGGCGACGCCCATCCGATGGGGCACGAGTACGTCGGCTTCGTCGAGGAGGTCGGCTCCGAGGTCACGGCGGTGAAGCCGGGCCAGTTCGTCGTCGGCTCGTTCGCGACCTCGGACAACACCTGTGCCAACTGCCGCAACGGTTTCCCGTCGAACTGCCTGCACCGCGAGTTCATGAGCACCTGCCAGGCCGAGTACGTCCGCATACCCAACGCCCAGGGCACCCTGGTCGCCACGGACGTGGTGCCGGACGAGGAGCTGTGGCCCGGTCTGCTGGCCGTCTCCGACGTCATGGGCACCGGCTGGTGGGCCGCCGACGCCGCCGAGGTGCGGCCGGGTTCCACCGCCGTGGTCGTGGGCGACGGAGCGGTCGGGCTGTGCGCGGTGATCGCCGCCAAGGAGAGGGGCGCGGAGCGGATCGTCGCCATGAGCCGCCATGCGTCCCGGCAGAAGCTGGCCCGGGAGTTCGGCGCCACCGACATCGTCACCGAGCGCGGTGCCGAGGGCATCGCCAGGATCAAGGACCTCACCGGCGGCATCGGCGCCGACAGCGTGCTGGAGTGCGTGGGCACCGCGCAGGCCATGCGGCAGGCGCTGCACTCCGCCCGCCCCGGCGGCAGCGTCGGCTTCGTCGGCGTCCCGCACGACGTCTCCGTCGACGGGCCGGAGCTGTTCTTCTCCCACGTCGGCCTGCGCGGCGGCCCCGCCCCCGTGCGCCGCTACCTGCCCGACCTCGTCGAGCGAGTCGTGACCGGCCGGATCGACCCGGGCAAGGTCTTCGATCTCACCCTGCCCCTCGACCAGGTCGCCGAGGGCTACCGGGCCATGGACGAGCGCCGGGCCATCAAGGCCCTCCTCAGGCCCTGACCGCCGGCCACGGCGTCGCCCTCCCCCCACAGCAAGGAACGCCTTCCATGGAAATCGTCACGCAGACCCCGACCGTCAAGGCCCCCGCAGAGCGCTTCACCGGCGACGTCTACCTCAACATGATCGAGACCCCGGCCGATCCGGCCCGGCTGCAAGGCGGAGTACGAGGGTGCGGGAGTCGGGTCGGCGCTGGTGCGCACGACTCTCGACGAGCGTAGGACCTGCTGTACCAGCCCCGCAGCAAGGTCAGCGACTGAGCAGCCGAGCACGACGGGAACGGAGGGGCGCCCCGACCGGCCCACCACGATCACCCGCAGTGCCGCCGGGCAACTGACCGTGCGCGGGGAGCTGAGCGTGGACACACCGCAAGGTGTGCGAGCCGAGACCAGGGCCGTGCTGTGCGGCTGCGGGCAGAGCCGCCTCCAGCCTTACTGCGACCACGCGGGGCCCTGCGGTCAGTGATGCGGCCCGGCCCGCTTCCCGTATGTTGGTAGCGGCGGACGGTGCTGTTCCTGTTCGCCACCCGCTCCCACCTCGCGTCGGATGTGAGAAGCGATGACCGCACCAGCGACGTACTGGCCGAGCCTGCGGGTCTCGGACTGGACCGCCACCCGCGACACTCTCCACATGTGGACCCAGATCGTGGGAAAGATCCGGATGGCCCACGCACCCCTGATCAACCACTGGTGGCAGGTGACTCTGTACGTCAGCCCCCGCGGGTTGACGACGTCGGCCATCCCGTACCGCGCCGGGGCGTTCGAGATCGAGTTCGACTTTGTCGGCCACCGGCTCGACGTCCGCAGCAGCGACGGCGGCGCGCGAAGCTTCCCGCTCCGTCCCATGCCGGTCGCCGAGTTCTACAGCCGGATCCTGCACGAGCTCGATGAGCTGGGGATCGACGCCCCGATCCATCCGTACCCCAACGAGGTCGAGCCGGCCATCCCCTTCGCCGAGGACCACGACCACGCCTCCTACGACGGGGAAGCGGCTGCCCTGTTCTGGCGCCAGATGCTGCAGGCTAACCGGGTCATGGGCGAGTTCCGCTCGTACTTCGTCGGCAAGGTCAGCCCGGTGCACTTCTTCTGGGGCGCGATGGATCTGGCCTGCACCCGTTTCTCCGGACGGGCGGCTCCGCCGCACCCTGGCGGCGCACCCAACTGCGGGGACTGGGTCATGGTCGAGGGCTACTCCCGGGAGCTGTCGAGCTGCGGGTTCTGGCCCGGCGGTGGAGAGGAGGGCGCCTTCTACGCCTATGCCTACCCCGAACCCGACGGGTTCGCCGATTACCCGGTCGGCCCGGAAGGCGCCCACTTCAGCGCGGAGTTCAAGCAGTTCCTGCTGCCTTACGAGACCGTCCGTGCCGCGCCCGACCCCGACCGCGCCCTCACCGAGTTCCTCCACACCACCTACGAAGCCGCCGCGGTGCGCGGACAGTGGGACCGCGCGGCGCTGGAGGACGACCCCTTGCGGTGGGCGGCTGCTTCTTCGCCCCGGTGGGCTTCGAAGTGACCGACTCCGCCCCGGGCGCCGGGAGGCTTTGCCGCAGACCCGGTTGGCGAACTGTTCGCCGTTGCGCTGGGGGCGGACGCCGTCCTTGAACTGACGCCGGCGGTCGGTCTTCGGGGCAGGCGACGCGTTCCTTGACCGTCCACGGCCACCTTCGGGGGCGGTCCGGGAATCGTGCCGTGGCCGTGTCCGCACCTGGAGGTGCCCAGCTGCCGCTACCGGCGCGCGCGCCGAATACGTACGGGTCCGCGCGTCTCCGTCTCCACGACGGGCCGGCCGCCCTGCGTCACCTCGACCTCGCCGTCGTTCACCAGACGCCATGCCGCGCGGCGGGCCGGTTCCATCAGGGCCCGCCAGCCGTCGTCTCCCTCGTAGACCGCGCGCGCCGCGTCGGACGGACAGATCGACGCGGTGTCGGCACGGCGCTCCAGCAGGCTCATGATGGCCTTCTCCAGCCGCAGACCGAGCTGCCGGTCCATCTCTTCCATGCGATCCAGTGTGCCGGAGGGCTTGTGCGACGGCAGGACGAGTCGCCGCCCGCACCGTGGCGGCCCAGCTTGACCGAAGCGCTTCCGGATCCGCTCCGCGCGATCTGCTGGAGGCTGAGCGCACACCCGCACACCCGCACACCCGCACACCCGCACACCCGCGGTGCCGTCGTGCCCGTGCCCGCGCGTGGGCGGCCCTCCGGCCGGTCAGTGACGGGTCGGCGCGAGGCCCAGGCCGTTCGCGCCGGCTGGGCCGTCGCGCCGTCGTCACGGCTTCCCTCTGCTCTCTGCGAGGCCGTCCGCCCCGCCGGCGCGAGTGCCCCGCCCGTTGACGGACCGCGGCCCGCCCGACCGGCCGCGGCACGTGTGGCAGGGGGCCGCCCCGGAGGGGTGGATGCCGGCAGCCAGGGCGGTGGCCAGCACTTGCCAGACGTGGGCGGCGAGGCCGACGTACCCGGACTGCGTGGCCTGCCGTGCGAGCTGCTGGAGCGCGGCGACGCCCTCCTCGACCCGGCCCGCGTGGATCGCCAGCCGGCCGTCGAGGACCGACAGCCGTACCCGGTCACGGTAGGGGAGACGCAGGTCCTCCTCGGACAGCACGGTCCGACTCAGCAGGGCGGCGTCCTCCAACCGCCCTTGCGCGAAGGCGAGATGAGCCTGGAGGGCGTGCAGTTCCTGGAGCTGCGCAGGCGTGCCGGTCAGATCGAGGACGGAGGCGGCCGCTGTCAGCCATTCCTCTGCGGCAGCCACCCGGGGCGGTGACATCTGCAGGGCCGCAGCGGCGGCGGCGGTCCGCAGCCGGGCCCACGCGGTCAGGTCCTCCCGTCCGTCCTTGAGCAGACTCAGGGCCTGGTCCAGCCGGGCCATGGCGGCCGCGTCGTCGCCCTTGCGGCTGCTGACCACGGCGGCCGTCCACAGGGCCTCGGCTGCCTGTACGGCAGAGGCCCGGGGCAGCAGATCGCGGTCCAACTCGTCGACGTGCTGCGAGGCCGCCTCCCACCGGCCCAGTTCCGTCTCGGTGCTGATCAGCTCCAGCAGGGCGGCCAGGGTGTCGGGCACGCACAGGTGCGCGGTGCGGGCGAGGGCGAGTGCCTCCGTCGCCGCCGATTCCGCCGTGTCCAGGTCGCCGATGGCCCGTGTGCAGCGCGCGTAGCGGACGAGCGAGCGGGTGTGGAGGTCGGGGGCGTCCAACGAGCGGCTCAGCGCCAGGAGTTCCAGCAGCCGTGTGCGTTCCGACCGGTGGTCGCCGTCGCGACCGGCGGCTTGGCTGAGCAGCCACAGGGCCTGCCAGCGGGCGGCGGGGTCGTCGCCGGGGTCGTCCTCGACCGCGCGGTCGAGCGCCGCGGTGCTGTCCGTCCCGGACGGCGCCGAGACCACGGCGGCCAGCACTCCGCTCAGGGACCCGTCGTCCTGCGGGCCGGTCAGGGCCGAAGCGTCGACGCCGAGTCGCCGGGCGAGGTAGGCCACGGTGCGCTCGGTGGGTCGCCGGCCGCCGGACTCCAGGCGTGACAGGTGTCCCGTCGACATGCCGTCGCCGACGACGTCGGCCTGGCTCAGGCCGCGTGCGGTCCGGAGTCTTTTGAGCCGACGGCCGAACTGCGGCTGGTCGAGCATCTCCCTCCTCGGGTTCGGTGGCCCGGTCGGCGCGGTATCCGTGGTTCCGCTTGCCCGATCGGGCAGGTGAGTTGTCAGCACTTCAAGGAGCGCGGCAAGGGGCGACAAGCCGTTAGGTGTGGCGGGTAAGCGCATTCCAATGGGCAGCGTCCCGGGCCGGCGGGATTGTTGGTGACGGCGGTTCGCGGGGCCCGAATTCGGCCCGCTCGCACAAGAGTTGACGCATTGCCCAGATCACCTGGCAAACTCTTGTCTCAAGGGTTGTCTCCCCTTAATCTCGAAGGAGGCTTCCCCCTGACGATCCCCTCTTCGCCTCGTGGAGGTTTTCGTGCTCCCCACTGCCCGAACGGGCTTCTCGTCTCGACAGGGCTTCCGTGTCGCCCGCCCGCCCGTCGACGGGACCGCACCTCGGGCTCGAACAGCAGTGATGACAACGTTGCCCAGCAGACCCGGATGACGGTCGCCTCGGCACCGTTCCCTCCGCACCCTCCGCTCACCCGACCTGAACCCGGTTCCGGGGCCCGCCGCCGGCCGGGAACGACGCGGAACTCCGGCCCCGGCCACCGACGAGGTGGCGGGTGCCGTCACCGGGCGCTCGTCGACACCCAGGTACAGCGCATCGGTCCGCTCCGCGTCCCTGACACCCTTCCCAGCCCCCCACGTGCAGGAAGAAGGAAGGTACGTCCGTGGCCACCAAGAGCTACCCCGACGCCTCGCCCAGCAAGAAGAGGACCGCAGCCACAGCTGTTCCCGCCCGCCGCGACCTGATCGCCGCGCAGGACCACGTGACCCCGGCGGCCACCTGTACGGCTCACCTCTCCCCGCAGGACCTCGTGGTCACGGCCGCGGAACCCGAATTCGCCCGCCAATTCGGTCTGAGTGCCGACGAGATCTGCGGACGCGGACTCCTCGAACTGCTCCGGTCGCGGACTCCGGGCCATTTGCGGGAACAATTCGCCGCGCTTTCCTCGGGGCCCAGCCGGAGATTCAAGCAGAAGGTGACGGGCCGGGACGGCGACGGCCGCAGTTTCCATGCCGATATCACCGCCATCGCCGTCAGGCACCCCTCGGGTGAGATGGCCGGTGTCGTCGTCCTGCTGCGCCGGACGGCGGAAGCGGTCACCGGCGGGCCCGTGCTCAGCGCCCTGGACGCGCAGGTTCTGGAGGGTGTGGCGAATGGCGAATCCACGGTGCAGTTGGCCTCCCGTCTGTATCTGAGCCGCCAGGGCATCGAGTACCGCGTCGGACAGATGCTGCGTCGTTTCGACGCGCCCAACCGGCCCGCCCTCGTGGCGCGGGCACACGCCCTCGGGATGTTCGCCGCGGGGCAGTGGCCCCCGCGTGTCCTCCCGGAATGCGTGCGGTAGTGCGGAACGGGGCCTGCCGGGCCCCGCACGGCGGCCGTGGCGGAAACACCGCCACGGCCGCCGCCGTAACGGTCCGGCCCCCGCGGGGGCCGGACCGGCCTCACGCCGCCGAGGGCTGCCAGGCTTCCTGGAACCGGCGGCGGGCACGGAAGAGACGGGAACGGACGGTGCCCACGGGCAGGGCGAGCACCTCGGCCATCTCCTCCTCGTTGAGCCCGTAGACACGCAGGGCGAGGACCTGTCGGTGCGCCTGCGACAGGCGTTCCAGCACATCGCTGATGTACACCGCGTCCAGGGGATTCGTCTCCTGCCGAGCCTCCACCTCGGAGCAGCAGCGCTCCGTGCCGTAGCGCTTGGCGGTGCGGACGGCCTCCCGGACCGACACGGAGCGCACCCAGCCGTAGAACGCCGCTGGTTCGCGCAGGGATCCCAGGCCGCGGTAGACGGCCAGCAGTGCCTCCTGCGTGGCGTCGGCGCCGTCGTCATGGGTGATGGACCGGCAAATACGCGCCACGTAGGGCGTGATGGCGGTCAGCAGGTGGTTCATCGCGTGCTCGTCGCCCGCCTGGGCTCGGGGGAGCAGCGTGAGGGCGGAGGGAAGTTCGCTGACGGTCGTCATGACGGACAGAGGTTCCTTACGGCCGGGCGGGGCGGGGACGGAAGGGGCGGACGGGCGGTCGTACTCAGCCGGTGGCGGCCAGGGCGTGCTCGGGCTCGACCGCATCCGTGAAGGCCAGGAGTCCGGCGCGCACGTCGTCGCGGAATGCCCTCATGAAGTCAGGGCTGTAGCAGGCGGTGGAGTGCGGGAACTCGATGCTGAGCCGGCCCTCGAAGGAGACGACGCAGGCCATGACGGGGCTACGACCGGCCTGCGGGAAGTAGTGCTCGCGGCCCGGGACCAGTCGTACGTCGACGGCCCGCAGCCCGCCGGGCAGGCGGGGGCCCGGGACCACGCCCATGTTGGTGGCGATCACCGTGGCCAGTTGCAGGGCGGGGTTGCGGCGGATCTCCGGCGTGATGCGCATCTCGTGCACGTGGTCGCCTCGGGAGAGGAAGTCGCTGAGACGGGCGTGCACGGCGCGGGCGACCTCCAACGGCTCGGAGCCTGCGGACACCTGAAGGGACTGCAGGTGGGTGGTGACCGCGGGGACCGGGGCGGAGGCGGGCAGCGGCGGGGACAGCCGCGAGCGCAGGTCCACGGGGGAGAGACAGCCGAGCGTGCGGGCTCCGTCGTCCCCCGGCAGCCGCCGTCTCGCCGTCACCAGAAGGGTCGCGGAGATCAGAGCGTGCACCGAGACGCCCGAGGCGCGCGCCGTCCGGCGCAGCCGTGAGGTGAGGTCCGCGTCCAGGGTCGTCCTGCGGACCTCGATGTGCCCGCCGGCGTCGGCCCCTTCGCCGAGGGCGGCGTCGTAGGGGACCAGCTCGACCGGATGGCGCCGTACCTCCTCCAGGCGGCCGGCCAGGTACTTCGTCGTGTCGGCGTCGTCGACGGCAGGCAGCAGCCGGCTCACCGGCTCCGGCCAGCGGGGGCCCTCCGGATCGGCGCTCTCGCCGGTGCCCCCCTCGACCAACTGCCGGTAGCGGTCCCACAGGGCGTTGTGCAGTGCGATGCTGCTGTGGCCGTCGGTGATGGTGTGGTCGATCACCAGCACGAAGAGGTGGCGGTCCCCGCCCGGTGCACTGACCAGGACGGCGCGGCTGAGGGGGCCTCCGAGCGGCAGTGGCCTGTTCAGCTCCGCCGCGTAGGCCTCGGCCTCGTCGCCGGTCCGGGTGACCAGCCGGGGCAGCTCGTCGGCGTCGAGGACGCGCAACAGGTGCCCCGCCCCGTCCTGTTCGATGCGGGAGCGCAGCGGCGGGTTCGCCTCGGTAGTGGCGTCGAACGCGGCCGACAGTGCCGCGACATCCACCGGTCCACGCAGGGTGCAGGACAGCACGGCCCTGCTTCTCTGGCTCACGTAGAGCGTCTCGACCGGACACAGCGCACGGTGCATGCCGTCAGCCTTCTTTCCGTCGTTCGTTCCGGAAGTCCACGGCCCCGGGACGGGTCTGCCGCCGCGGTGGTCCGCGGGGAGGTCGGGGGCCTTTCGAGGGTGCACGGCGGAGCGCGGCGGAATCCAGCCCACAGGCTCCTGGGCGGGGAAGTCGCGTGATTTCCCTAGAAGTTGAGCAGTGGTCCGCACTCCCTGGCCCGGCGGATTTCAGGGAAATCACTGAAGCGCCCGCCGGCGGGCCGGTTCGCCTTGACCCGGCCCGTGCGGGTGCCTCAACGTGCTGTGACGTGAAACCGGGGCAGACGGCGTGATCGCCCTGACCCCGGTGTGCGGCCTTTGCATCCCCTGTATCCCCCCGTGGGCCGCGCCCGGTGTGCGGCGGTACGCCGTGCGCGGGCGACACGGGGGTGGCACAAGGGTGGCCGCACCCGTCCGATCCGGCCGGGCCTCGCCGTCCGGGACATCTTCGGTTTGCCACGTGAGGTTTGCGCTATGTCACTCCAGGACGACGCACGTCGACCGCTGTCCGGAGCCCAGGAGGGCCTGTGGTACGCCGGACGGCTCGCACCGGACAGCGCCGCGTACAACACCGCGGAGGCCGTGGAGATCCACGGTCCCCTCGACAGCGCCCTGTTCGAGACCGCGTTGCGGCGCGTCGTCGCCGAGGCCGACACCTTCGCCCTGCGGTTCGCCGACACCGACGACGGTCCGCGCTGCCACCCGGCTCCGGAGGCGGACGACTGGAGTCTGAACCGGGCCGACGTCAGCGGCGCCGCCGATCCGGAAGCCACCGCATGGGAGTACGTCCGCGCCGACCTCGCGACCCCGGTGGACCCGGAGAAGGGCCCCCTGTTCGCGCACACCCTGCTCACCCTCGCCGAGGACCGGCACCTGTGGCTGCTGAGGGCACACCACCTGCTGCTGGACGGCTACAGCTACAAGCTCCTCGGGCGCCGCCTGGCCGAGACGTACAACGCGCTGGCCGAGGACCGCGAACCGGAGCCGTGCGCCTTCGCGCCGGTGCGCCGGCTCCAGGAGGAGGAGGCGGCCTACCTCGCCTCCGAGCGCTTTGCCCGCGACCGTGACCACTGGGCGCGGCGTCTGGCCGGCCTGCCCGAACCCGCCCGGCTCACTGCCCGCACGGCGCCCCCCACCGCGCCCTTCCTGCGCCGCACCGCCGAACTGACGCCCGCCGAGACCGATGCCCTGGACGCCGCGGCCGCCCGCCTCGGTGTCCGGCGCACCGACCTGCTGACCGCCGCGACCGCCGTCTACCTGCACCGGATGACCGGCGCCCGCGACCTGGTCCTGGGCATGGCCACGATGAGCCGGCTGGGCAGCGCGGCCCTGCGCACCCCCGGCACCGCCTCGGACGTCCTGCCGCTGCGCGTGGCCGCCGCCCCCGCGACGAGCGTCGCGGAGCTGGCCCGGGCGGTCGCCGACGAACTGCGGGCCCTGCGCCGCCACCAGCGCTACCGCGGCGAGTTCCTCCGCCGCGACCTGGGCCTGCTGGGCACCGGACGCCGACTGCACGGGCCGGTGCTGAACATCGTCCCGTTCGACGAGTCCCCGGTCTTCGGCGGTCACCCCACCACCTGGCACCACCTGTCCGGCGGAGCCGTCGACGACTTGCAGATCTCGGTGCGTCCCGGACAGCGCGGCGGCGGACTGTGGCTGGCCCTAGACGCCAACCCCGCCCTGTACGGCGAGGACGAACTCGCGTTGCACCGCGACCGGTTCCGCACGCTGCTGCGCCTGCTGGCCGAGGCCGACCCGGCGACGCCGCTGGGTGATCTGGACATCCTGCTGCCGGGCGAACACCCCGGCGACACACCCGCGCACACATATCCGGTCGGGCGGACCCTGACGGAGCTGTTCGAGGAACGGGCCGCGGCCGGGCCCGAGCGCACGGCCGTCAGCCACCGGGACGAGCGGCTCACCTACGCCGGTCTCAACGCCGAGGCGAACCGGATCGCCCGGCTGCTGACCGAGCACGGCGCGGGCCCCGGCCGGGTCGTGGCGCTCGCCCTTGAGCGCGGCATCCGGCTGCTGCCCGCCCTGCTGGCCGTCCTGAAGACCGGCGCCGCCTACCTGCCCCTGGACCCGGGTCAGCCGGCCGGGCGGCTGCGGCTGGTCGTCGAGGACGCGGCCCCCGTCGTCCTCGTCACCGAACACGCCCACTCTCACCTCGCCCAGGACGCCGTCCCCACCCTGCTGCTGGACGACCCCCAGGTGGCCGCAGATCTCGCCCGCCGCTCCGGCACCGACCTGACCGACACCGAACGGCACGGCCCGCTCAGCCCGTCCGACACCGCGTACATCATCCACACCTCCGGCTCCACCGGCCGCCCCAAGGGCGTACCCGTGCCGCACGCCAACGTCGTACGCCTCTTCGCCGCCGCGGCCGAGCACTTCGACTTCCGGGCCGACGACGTGTGGACGCTGTTCCACTCCTACGCCTTCGACTTCTCCGTGTGGGAGATCTGGGGCGCCCTGCTGCACGGTGGCCGGATCGTCGTCGTGCCCTACGCCGTCAGCCGCTCGCCGCGCGACTTCCTCGACCTGCTGCACCGCGAGGGCGTGACCGTCCTCAACCAGACACCGTCCGCGTTCGAGCAGCTCATCGACGCCGACCTCGAACACGGTCACGGCAGTGGGGCGTTGCGCTATGTCGTCTTCGGCGGGGAGGCCCTGCGCCCGGCGCGGCTGCGCCCCTGGGCCGACCGGCACGGCCTCGACCGACCGACGCTGGTGAACATGTACGGCATCACCGAGACCACCGTGCACGTCACCCACCACCGGCTCACCGAAGCCGACCTGGACGACCCGCGCCGCGCCGGCGTCATCGGCACTCCGCTCGCCGACCTCCGGGTCCACCTGCTGGACGCCGCGGGACGCCCGGTGCCGCCCGGCGCGACCGGCGAGATGTACGTCTCCGGCGCCGGTGTCGCCCCCGGCTACCTGCACCGCCCCGAGCTGACCGCCGAGCGCTTCCTCGATGACCCCTACGGCCCGCCCGGCACCCGCATGTACCGCTCGGGCGATCTGGCCCGGCGCCGCCCCGACGGCACCCTCGACTACGTCGGCCGCGCCGACGCCCAGATCCAGCTGCGCGGCTTCCGCGTCGAACCCGGCGAGATCGAGGCCGTCCTCGCCGCCCACCCCGGCGTCACCCGCGCCGCCGTCGTGCCCCGCCACGCCGGCAACGGCGCCCTGCACCTCGTCGCCTACACCGTCCCCTCCGGCGACGCACCCGTGAGCCCCGCCGACCTGCGCGCCCACGCCGCCGCCCACCTGCCCGACCACATGGTCCCCGCCGTCTGCGTCCCGGTGGACGCACTGCCGCTGACCGCGAACGGCAAGCTCGACGTCCAGGCGCTGCCCGACCCCGACTTCACCACCGTCGCGTCCGGCACCCGCCCCACCACACCCGAACAGGTCCTGGTGTGCGCCCTGTTCGAGGAGGTACTGCAGCTGCCGCGGGAGTCCGTCGGGGTGGACGCCGGCTTCTTCGACCTGGGCGGCGACTCCCTGCTCGCCACCAGACTGCTGGCCCGTCTGCGGCACGAGACCGGCGCGGAGATCCCCATCACCGCCCTGTTCGAGACGCCGACCCCGGGGGCGCTCGCGCGACGGCTCGCCGTAGGAGGGCACGACGCCTCGCCCCGGCCGGTCCTCGGCGACATCGCGCGCCCCCCGCGGGTGCCGCTGTCCTTCGCCCAGGAACGCATGTGGTTCCTGCACCGGCTCGACGAGGGCGCGGCCACCTACAACATCCCGCTCCTCGTCCCCGCCGAGCCCGACCTCGACGCAGAGGCGCTCGACGCGGCCCTCTGCGACCTGGCCGACCGGCACGAGAGCCTGCGCACGGTGATCGCCGAGCACGACGGAGTGGCCTACCAGCGCGTCCTGGAGACGGCAGAGCTGCGCCCGGTGCTGCGGCGGATCGACTGCCCCGCCGCCGAGACCGCCGCCCATGTGACCGCCGCGCTGCGGCGCCGGTTCGACCTGACCGCCGAAAGCCCTCTCGCGGCCTGGTTGCTGGGCACCGGGACCGAGCGGGTCCTGCTGTTGGTCCTGCACCACGGTGCCGCCGACGGCTGGTCGCTCGGCCCCTTCGCCGCCGACCTGTCCGCCGCCTACGCGTCCCGCCGCCGGGGGAGGGCACCCGAGTGGACCCCGCCGGCGGCGCAGTACGCCGACTACGCGCTGTGGCAGCGCGCCCTGCTGGCCCCCGGACCCGACGGCCCCGGCCGTATCGAACGGCTCACCACCCACTGGCGCACCGCGCTGGACGGCCTGCCCGAGGAGTGCACCCTGCCCGGCGACCGGCCACGGCCCCCGGCACCGCGCGGCGGCGGCGCGCACGTCGAACTCGCCGTCGACCCCGCCCTGCACCGCGCCCTGCTGCGCCTCGCCGACCGCGAGGGCGCCAGCCTGTTCATGGTGCTGCACGCCGCCGTCAGCGCCCTGCTCACCCGCTGCGGCGCCGGCGAGGACATCGTCCTCGGCACCCCCGTCGCCGGTCGCACCGAACCCGGCCTCGACCCCCTGATCGGCCTGATCACCAACACCCTCGTGCTGCGCGCCGACACCTCCGGCGACCCCGCCTTCCTCGACCTCCTCGCCCGGCTGCGCACCGCCGACCTGGCCGCCCTGGACCACCAGGACCTGCCCTTCGACCGGCTGGTGGAGGACCTCAACCCGCCCCGCACACCTGGCCGTCACCCCCTGTTCCAGGTGATGCTCGCCCTGCAGAACAACAAGCCTGCCGTCCTCGAACTCGACGGCACCCGAACCGAGTTGCGGCCCACCGCGACCGGCACCGCCAAGTTCGACCTCTTCGTGGACGTCCTGGAGCACCACGGCCCCGAGGGCACCCCTGACGGCCTGACGCTGCACGTCGAGTACGCCACCGACCTTTACGACGCCGGCACCGCCGAGGCGTTCGCCCGCGCGCTGCACGACGTCCTGAGCACGGTGAGCGCGGACCCCGCGACCCGCCTCGGGGGCCTGCCCGCGCTCCCCGAGCGCACCCCCGCCCCGGCCGTGGCCGATCCCTCCGTCCTGGAGGACGCGGCCCTGTCCGTGCCCGGCATCCGCGACGCCCACGCCCTGTCCGGAGGCGGCGACGCCCCGTCGCGCCTGTACGTGGTGCCCGGGCGGTCCGACGCCGCCGAACGTGTCGAGGAGCTCCTGGACCGCGCGGGGCACGGTTCCGTCCGCGTCACGGTGGTCAACGCCCTGCCCCGGGCCGAGGACGGCACCGTGGACGGCGCGGCACTGCGTGCCCTGCCCGCCGTCGACGCGACCGCGGCCCGGACCTGGCGGGAGCGGCTCGCCCAGCTGGCCGACGTCACCACGGTCGACGTGTCGGTGGAGAACGCCCCCGAGGAACTGGACCGCCGCCACACCGGACTGCCCGACCGCTCCGCCGAAGCCGCCCCCAACGCCCGCACCGCGGAAACCTCCGGCGTTCCGGCCGTCAGCGAAGGCCCCGCCCTCGTCGAGCCGTCCGTGCCCAGCTGGGCCGAGGCACTGCGCCGCGCCGCCGCACGGGACCGGGGCGACATCGTCCACGTCCACGCCGACGGCAGCGAGCACCGGCGGACCTACGCGTCCCTCGTCCCCGAGGCCTCCCGCGTCCTGGCCGGACTGCGCCGGGCCGGACTGCGCCCGGGCGACCAGGTCATCCTCCAGTGCGACGTCACCGAGGACTTCCTCGCCGTGCTGTGGGGCTGCGTCCTCGGCGGCTTCGTCGCCGTCCCGCTGACCGTCCCCGCCTCCTACGACACCCCCTCCGCGGCGTTGACCAAGCTGGAGGGCATCTGGCGGATGCTCGGCCGGCCCTGGATCGTGTGCTCCGCCGGCCGCGAGGCCGGTCTGCGCGCGGTCGCCGCGCGGCAGGACTGGCCCGGGCCGCGCATCACCACCGCCGACGCCCTGCGCGAGGCGCCCGAGGACCACGACTGGCACCCCGCCGCACCGGACGACCTCCTGCTGATGCTCATGACGTCCGGCAGCACCGGCCTGCCCAAGGCGGTGCGGCTCACCCACCGCAACGTGCTGACCCGCTCGGCCGCCACCGAGCAGATGAACGGCCTCGGCGCCGACGACGTCTCCCTGAACTGGATACCGCTCGACCACGTCACCGGCGTGGTGATGTTCCACCTGCGCGACGTGTACCTGGGCTGCCGCCAGGTCCACGCCCCCACCTCCTGGATCCTGCAGGACCCCCTGCGCTGGATGGACCTCGCCGACCGGCACCGGGTCACCGTCACCTGGGCGCCCAACTTCGCCTTCGGGCTCCTCGCCGAACAGGCTCACCGCTTCACCGGCCGCGCCTGGGACCTGTCGCCGATGCGGCTGGTCATGAACGCCGGTGAGGTCGTCGTCGCCTCCGCCGCCCGCGCGTTCCTGCACACGCTCGAGCCCTTCGGCCTGCCGCAGGACGTGATGCACCCCGGCTGGGGCATGTCCGAGACCTGCTCCGTGGTCACCGATGCCGTCCTGCCCCCCGAACCCGTCCCGGACGAAGGGATGTTCGTCAGCTGCGGCCGGCCCTACCCCGGGTTCGCCATGCGGATCGCCGACGAACAGGGCACGGTCCTCACCGAGGGCGAGGCGGGCCGCTTCCAGGTCCGCGGCACCTCGGTGACCGGCGGCTACCACGACAACCCGGCGGCCAACGCCGAGGCGTTCACCGACGACGGCTGGTTCGACACCGGCGACCTGGCGTTCCTGCGCGACGGCGAGCTCTACATCACCGGCCGCGCCAAGGACGTCATCATCGTCAACGGCGTCAACCACTACAGCCACGAGATCGAGGCGTGCGTCGAGGAACTGCCCTACGCGGAGCGGAGCTTCACCGCCGCGGTCGCGGTACGCACCGACCCCTCCTCACCCACCGACGAACTCGCCCTGTTCCTGCACCTCACCCCGGAGGCCACCGCCGACGAGGCCCGCGCCCTGCGCGAGATCGCCGGCAAGGTCACCCGGGAGATCGGCGTCAGCCCCGCCTTCCTCATCCCGGTGGCGCGGGACGCCGTCCCCAAGACGGAGATCGGCAAGATCCAGCGCACCAAGCTGCGCAAGAGCTTCGAGGCGGGCGACTTCGACGACGAGGTGCGCCGCACCCAGGTGCTGCTGGGCACCGCGGCCACCGTCCCCGACTGGTTCCTGCGCCCGGTGTGGCAGCGTGTGGAACGCGCCGGTACCCGTCCCACGGCGTCCGGCCGGCACACCCTCGTCCTCGCGGGCGGCGACCCGCGAGCCGGCGCACTCGCGCAACGGCTCGCCGACGCGCTGCGCACCGCCGGGGGCCTGTGCACGGTGGTCGGCGAAGGACCGTCGTACACCCGGATCGACGCCGCGCACTACCGCGTCCGGCCCGCCGAGGAGTCCGACTACGCCGCGCTCCTTGGCCGGCTGGAGCAGGACCATCGGCCCGTCGACGCCGTCCTCCACCTCGACGGGTTCCGGGGAGGCCCCCCGGCGGCGCCCGACGACACGACGGGTGCGGAGCGGCTGCTCGCCTTCACCCGGGCCCTCATCGCCCGGCCCGGCCGGCAGCGCCCCGTGGACCTGGTCCACGTGTCCGCGGGCGCCCACGCCGTCCACCCCGGCGACCACCCCTCCCCGGCCCACGCCCTGGCCGGAGCGCTGCTCAAGTCGCTGGCCGAGGAGTGCGGCTGGCTGCGGACCCGGCACCTCGACCTGCCACCGGGCGACGGCACCGACCCGCTGACCATCCTGACGGCGGAGGCGGCCGCCGGCGCGGACGGCGCGGACGTGGCGTACCGCGACGGGCTGCGCTACGAACGCCGCCTCGCCCCCCTGCCCGACAGCCCGACCCGCGCCGAGCCGCCCGCGCACGAGGGCTTCACCCTGCTCACCGGAGGCCTCGGCGGCGTCGGCACCGAGATCGCCGCCCACCTGCTGCGCACCCCTGGCACCCGGCTGCTCGTCGTCGGGCGCTCCCCGGAGGACGAGGCCCACGCCCTGCCGCGGCTGCGTGAACGCGGGGAGGTCCGCTACGCCCGCGCCGACGTCACCGACGAGGCCCGCGTCCGCGCCGCGGTCGAGGCCGCCACCGAGGCGTGGGGCGTGCCCCTGACGTCGGTGCTGCACCTGGCCGGGACGCTCGTGGAGCGCCCCGTCGGGGAACTGGACACCCCCACCTGGCGCCGGGCGCTGGAGGCGAAGGTGCGCGGCGCGTGGATCCTGCACCGGCTCACCGCCGACCACCCGGTCACCTCCTTCGTCACCTTCTCCTCGGTCAACGGCTTCTTCGGCGGCGCCATGAACGCCGCCTACGCCGCCGCCAACGCCTACCTGGACGCCCTCGCCGGGTACCGCCGCGGCCTCGGCCTGCCCGCGCAGTCGCTCGCCTGGAGCATGTGGCGCGAACGGGGCATGAGCCGCGGCTACGGTCTCACCGCGCTCTCCGAGGCCCGTGGCTACCGGCCGCTCGACGTTCCCGCCGCGCTGCGCTCCTTCGACCTCGCCCGCACCCTGGACGAGCCGCACCTGCTGATCGGCGCCGACCGCACCGCCCCCTGGGTGCGCAGCCACGTCGTGGCCCCCGTGCGCCAGACCCGCCGCCTGGCCGCGCGCGTCGGCCTGCGGGACGGCGCCGACCTCGGCGCCCTGTACCACGCCGTCACCGGCAGCGTCCGCGCGGCCGGCCTGTCCGACGACGGGTGGACGCTGCGCTCGGCGGGCACGAGCTCTCGCCCCGACGAGACGGAGACGGAAGACGGCCTGCGGCGGCTGGAGAGCCGGCTCGCCGAGGTGTGGTGCGACGTCCTGGGCCGCGACCGGGTGGGCCTGGACGACAACTTCTTCGACCTGGGCGGCAACTCCCTGCTCCTGGTCACCGCCCAGACCGCCGTGAACCGCGCCTTCGGCAGCGAGCTGTCGGTGGTCGATCTGTTCGCGCACCCCACCGTCCGGGACCTGGCCCGCCACCTGTCGGCCACCGGCGCGGGCCCGGTGCCGGACGCCGAGGCGCCCTCCCGGCCGGAGACCGACGACGGCCTCGACCGCGCCCGGGAACAAGCACGCCGGCAACGCGCCGCCCGCGCCCGCCGCACCGTCCGTCAGGGCAAGGACCGCGGCCATGCGTGACCGGGCCGACGGCACACCGCACACCCACGGACCGGGAGAGGACGAGGCACAGGCCGTGCACGACACCACCGCACCCCACGACGAGGACTTCCCCGCCGTAGCCGTCATCGGCATGGCGGGCCGATTCCCCGGCGCCGACGACCTCGACGCCTTCTGGGACAACCTCGCGGCCGGCCGGGAGTCCGTACGGTCCGTCACTGACGAGGAGTTCCTCGCCGCGGGCGGCGACCCGCGCGACCTCGACGACCCGTCACTGATCCGCAAGGCGTCCGTCGTCGAGGGCATCGACCGCTTCGACTCCGGCTTCTTCGGCTACAGCCCCGCCGAAGCCGCCGTCGTCGACCCGCAGCAGCGACTGCTGCTGGAGACGGCCTACCACGCCCTGGAGGACGCCGGCTGCCTCGGCACCGACCGGGCCGGAGAGACGTTCGGCGTGTACGCCGGGGCGGGCGACAGTCGCTACTACCCGGCCCACGTCCACCCCCGCTTCGCCGGGCAGCCCGGCTCGGTGGCCCTCGTCCACGCGGCCACGGCCAACTCCCTCGGCACCCTCGCCACCCGCGTCTCCTACGAACTCGGCCTCACCGGGCCCAGCGTGTCCCTGCAGACGGCCTGCTCCACCGCGCTGGTCGCCGTGCACACCGCCTGCCAGGACCTGCTCGACCACCGCTGCGACACCGCGCTCGCCGCCGCCGTCTCCCTCAACCCCTCCGCCGTCCTGGGCTACCGCCACGTGCCCGACGGACCCTTCTCGCCCGACGGGCACTGCCGGGCCTTCGCCGCGGACGCCGCCGGCACCTCCTCCGGCGACGGAGTGGGAGCCGTCGTCCTCAAGCGGCTGGAGGACGCCCTCGCCGACGGCGACCGCGTCCGCGCCGTGATCCGCGGCAGCGCCGTCAACAACGACGGCCGGCGCAAGGTCGGCTTCAGCGCGCCCAGCGCCGCCGGACAGACCGAGGTCGTCCTCGCCGCACAGGCCCAGGCCGAGGTCGACGCCGGCACCATCGGCCTGATCGAGGCCCACGGCACCGCCACCAAACTCGGCGACCCGATCGAGGTGTCCGCCCTGACGGAAGCCTTCCGGCACAGCACGGACAGGACCGGCTTCTGCGCGCTCGGCTCGGTCAAGACCAACATCGGCCACCTCGGAGCCGCCGCCGGCATCGCCGGACTCATCAAGGCCGTCCTGGCCCTGGAACACCGGCAGATCCCGCCGAGCCTGCACTTCGACCGGCCCAACCCGCTCATCGACTTCGACGCGAGCCCCTTCCGCGTGCCCACCGCACTGGAGGACTGGCCCGGGGGTGAGCACCCCCGCCGGGCCGCCGTCAGCGCCTTCGGCATCGGCGGCACCAACGCACACGTCATCCTGGAGGAGGCACCTCGCGTCGCACCCGACGCGCCGCGCCCGCCCGAGGAGGAGCGCCGCGTGGTGCTGCCGCTGTCGGCGCGCACCGCCGGTGCCCTGCGCGGCCAGGCCGAGGCACTCGCCCGGCATCTGGAGCGCCGCCCGGACCTGCGTTTGGACGACGTGGCCCACTCCCTGCGTACCGACCGGCCCGCGCTGCGCCACCGGCTCACCGTCTCGGCCGCCTCCCGCGCCGAGGCCCTCGACGCGCTGCGCTCCGCCGCCCCGGCCACCCCACCGCTGTCCGGCGACCCGGTCCGGGTGGCGTTCCTGCTGCCCGGCGGCGGCACCCAGTACC
Organism: Streptomyces fungicidicus; assembly: GCF_003665435.1. NCBI lineage: Bacteria > Bacillati > Actinomycetota > Actinomycetes > Kitasatosporales > Streptomycetaceae > Streptomyces > Streptomyces fungicidicus. Next base: position 359,499 of record NZ_CP023407.1, on the reverse strand, counting down.
CCGGCATGGGCGAGGAGCTGTACCGCGACCAGGCTGTCTACCGCGACACCGTCGACGAGTGCGCCCGCATCCTGCGGCCGGTCCTCGGCACCGACCTGCGCACCGCCCTCTACGAGGAGCGACGGCCCGACGACCTCCGCGCGTTCCTCGGGCTCGTCGTCACCGAGTACGCCCTGGCCCGCACCCTCATGGAGTCGGGCGTGCGCCCCGACGCGCTGATCGGCCACTCGCTCGGCGAGTACACGGCCGCCTGCCTGGCCGGCGTCATCGACCTGGCGGACATGCTGCCCCTGGTCACCGAACGCATCCGGCTCATCAGCTCCGCCGGCGGGGCCACGGTCGGCGTCGCCGCCCCGGCGGAGGAGATCCGGCCCCTGCTCGACGCCGACCTGTCCCTGGCCGCCGTCAACGGCCCCGGCGCCTGCACCGTCGCCGGGCACCTCGACGCCGTCGCCCGCTTCGAGGCCGAACTCACCCGTCGCGGCGTCCCGTTCCGCCGCCTGCGCATCCCCGTCGCGGCCCACTCCCACGTCCTGGACCCCGTCCTGCCGGCCTACGAGACCCACCTGAGCCAGGTCACCCTGCGCCCGCCGCGCATCCCGTACGTCACCAACGTCACCGGCACCTGGATCACCGACGCCCAGGCCACCTCCGTACGGCACTGGATCGACCACACCCGCGACACCGTCCGGTTCGCCGACGGCATCACCGCCCTGTGGGACCGGCTGCGCCCCGTCCTCGTGGAGATCGGGCCCGGCGACACCCTGACCAAGCTCGCCACCGGCAGGCTCACCGACGAGGCGCCGGTCACGGTGACCACCATGCGGCACGCCAAGGCCGAGGCGTCCGACGGGTTCGTCCTCGCCGAAGCGCTGGGACGGCTGTGGAGCGCGGGCGTGGACCGCGCGCTGCCCCCGGTGCCGGGCGCGCCCCGACGGGTGCCGCTGCCCCCGTACGCCTTCGAACGCCACCGTCACTGGATCGACGCGCCCGGCGCCCGGACGGAGCCCGCCCCCTCCGGCGACAGCACGACAGCGGCAGACCCCGGCCTCGCCCCCCGGCCCCGGCTGGCGACCGAAAACGTACCGCCGCGCGACGACCACGAACGGGAGGTCACCCGGCTCTGGGAGGAGACCCTCGGCATCGGCGGCATCGGGGTGCACGACAACTTCTTCGACCTCGGTGGCGACTCGATGCGCGCCGTGCTGCTGGCGGGACGGCTGCGCCAGACCGGCGTCCTCGACGTCCCGGCGGCGACCCTGCTGGCCTCGCCCACCGTGGCCGGAGTCCTCGCCGCGGCCGGCGGGCCGGCCGGGCAGACCCCGGGGGCCACCTCTTCCGCGCTCGGCCCGCTGCTGCCGCTGCGTGCCGAGGGCAGCGCCGCCCCGCTGTTCTGCGTCCACCCCGGCGCGGGCGTCGCCTGGCGCTACACGGGCCTGCTGCCCCACCTCGGCGGCGATCAGCCCGTCTACGGCATCCAGGCCGCCGGCCTCGACGGCACCCGGCCGCCCGCCCCGGACGCCGCCGCCATGGTCGCCCACTACCTCGACCTGGTACGGCAGGTGCAACCCCGCGGCCCCTACCGGCTGCTGGGCTGGTCCTACGGTGGATTCGTCGCCCACGCGATGGCCTGCGCCCTGCAACGCGACGGCGAGCAGGTCGAACTCCTCGCCATGCTCGACGCGCCCCAGCCGCACGGCACGGCACACGACGACGACGCCACAGCACGTCAGGTCGCCGCCCTGCTGTCCAGGGTGGCCGGCCTCCCCGTCGACGCACAGGCCCCCGTGGAGGCGGTCCTGGACCAGATCGACGCCCGCGTCGCGGCCGACCCGGCGAGCGTCCCCGTCACCGGCGCCGAGGCCGCCGCCATCGCCGCCGTCATGCGCAACAACCTGCGCATCGCGCCCCAATTCACCCCTGGCACCTACCGCGGTGACGTGCTGTTCTTCAGCGCCGCCGAGGAGCAGCACACCGAGCACCCGGCGGATCTGGCGGTGCTGCCCGGCAAGGCCGACAGCTGGCGGCCGCACGTCGACGGAACCCTCCACGACCACCGCGTGCCCTGCGGCCACTACGAGATGACCGAACCCGAACCCATCGCCCGCATCGGCGAAGCGGTCACGAAGGCACTGCGTGCCCTCGGCGACCGCGCCTGCGCACCCCCTTCCCCGTGAAACCCGCGACGAGGAGAACCAGCGTGCAAGCGACCCAGGACCTCTACGAACTCGGTGACGCCCCCGAGCTCGGCACCGCCCCGAAGAAGATGTACGCCTCGCTCATCCGCCGTGAGCGCTACGGACAGCCCGTCGACGCCTTCCGTACCGAGGTGGTCGACGTGCCGCCCGTGGGGCGCGGCCAGGTCCTGGTGAAGGTGATGGCGGCCGGCATCAACTACAACAACGTCTGGGCGGCGCTCGGTTCGCCGCTCGACGTGATCGCCGCACGGCAGAAGGCGGGCGCCACCGAGGACTTCCACATCGGCGGCTCCGACCTGTCCGGGATCGTGTGGGCGGTCGGCGAGGACGTACGCGGGGTGGAGCTCGGCGACGAGGTCGTCGTCCTCGCCAACCGCTGGGACGAGAAGGCCGAGGACATCCGTCTCGGCGGCGACCCCACGTGGTCCGCCACCCAGCGGGTGTGGGGCTACGAGGAGAACTACGGCTCGTTCGCCCAGTTCGCCGTCGTCGACGACTACATGTGCCACCCCAAGCCCGCGCGGCTGCCCTGGGCGGAGGCCGCCTGCTACATGGCGACCGCCGCCACCGCCTACCGCCAGCTCTTCGGCTGGCCGCCGCACACGGTCCGCCCCGGCGACCCGGTACTGATCTGGGGTGGCGCGGGCGGACTGGGCTGCATCGCCATCCAACTCGTCCGGCACGTCGGCGGCATCCCCGTCGCGGTCGTCTCCAGCGAGGAACGGGGCGATTTCTGCCTCAAGCTGGGCGCCGAGGGCTTCATCGACCGGCGGAGGTTCGACCACTGGGGGAGGCTGCCGGACACCTCCGACGAAGCGGCGACGGCACGCTGGCTGTCGGGAGCCAGGGCCTTCGGACGGGCCTTCTGGGAGGTGCTGGGCGAGCGCCGCAGCCCGCGCATCGTGCTGGAACACTCCGGCGCCGACACCATCCCCACCTCCCTGTATTTGTGCGACAACGGCGGCATGGTCGTGCTGTGCGGCGGCACCACCGGCTACAACGGCGACGTCGATCTGCGGTTCCTGTGGATGCGCCAGAAGCGGCTGCAGGGCTCGCACGTCGCCACGGCACGGGAAGCACGTGAGGTCACCCGGCTGATCGACCAGGGGATCATCGATCCGTGCCTGTCCCGGACCTTCGGCTTCGACGAGATCGGCCTCGCCCACCAGCTCATCCACGACAACCGGCACCCGGCGGGCAACATGGCGGCCCGGGTGGGCGACCTGGGGTGATTCGCCCGCGGCCTGAGGGGTACCTGCGGCGGGGTACGACGCACGCGCACCTCTTGGAGGTACCCCCATGGGCAAGCTGGGCGACATGATGAACAAGGCCAAGGAGATGGCCAAGGGCCACCCCGACCAGGCGGACAAGGGCGTCTCGGGCGCCGAGCGCATGGTCGACGAGCGGACGGGCAACAAGTACGACGCCCGGACCGACAAGGCGGCCGACTCGGTGCGGCGTTCCTACCGGGACGGCGGCACGACGCCGGAGCGCTGATCCGTCGCCCCGCCCGTCTCCCGGCGCGCCCGGGGACGGGCGGCTTCTGTCAGCCGGGGACGGTATCCTGGCCGGTCACGTAGCTGAAGACGCCCGCCGCCCCGACGTGCACGACCCGCACCCCCACGGCACGCGCGGGATCCACGCGAAGGCCGACACGCAGTTCGTCCCCGCAGGACGAGGCCCGCAAGTCCCGCAGGCCCCCGTCCGTCACGGCGAGGGCCTTCCAGGCGGATTCCTTGGCGGAGAACAATGCGGTCACCGACCAGACCGCGAGCAGCGGCTCCTCGTCCGCACGCAGCACCAGACGGGCCGCTGCGCGGGGGAGGGGCCGCAGCTCCAGGTCACAGCCGAGAGGCAATTCCCCGTCGGCGCCGCGCGCCACGGCGACGGCGATCCCCGCACTGTGCGAGATCGACGCGGCCCGGCCCGGCGCGAACACCGGCAGGCGCCCCGACCGGGGGATCTCACCGCAGTCCAGCCCCACCGCCCACAGGGCCCGGCGGGCGGCCCTCCGGCCGGCCAGGAACTCCCGCCGCCGCTGCTCCGGCATCGAGGCCGCGGCAGCCGCCTCGGCGGGCCCGGCCGGTTCCGCGCCCGGTTCGGATGCGGCCGCGACACCGAGCCCGAGCCCGGAGGCGAGAAGGAGCGGACGCAGCGCGGCCAGGTCGTCGCGCACCCACGGCGAGGGCTTGCCACGGTGCGGCCCCTCTTCAGCCCGGCCCGACCACAGGGGTCTCCCGCGGCTCTGAACCGCCGGCACGAGCTCCGCACCAGCTCGGGCCGGCCACGGCGTCCGCGTCGTGGCCGGCCCGGGGCGCGTCGGGCGTTCACTCATCGCCGTCCGCCCTCGCGCACCCTCATACCCGCAGCAGCTTCTTGATGATCTTGCCGGCGGGATTGCGCGGCACCTGTTCGATGAACTCCACCCGTCGCGGCCGCTTGTACGGTGCGAGCAGCCCCGTCACGTGTGTGAGCAACTCCGCGGTGCTCGGCTCCGCGCCCGTCTCCAGGGTCACGTAGGCCAGCGGCACCTCGCCGTAGTCCTCGTCGGGCATGCCGACGACCGCCGCGTCCCGGACCGCCGGGTGGGTCATCAGGGCGCGCTCGATCTCGGAGGGGTAGACGTTCTGCCCCGCGCGGATGATCACATCCTTGGTGCGGTCCACCAGGCTGATGCGGCCCTCGTCGTCCATGAAGCCGAGGTCACCTGTCCTGATCCAGCCGTCGCGGGTGATCTGGCGGGTGGCCTCCGGGTCGTTCCAGTAGCCCCGCATGACGCCCGGCCCGCGCACCACGATCTCGCCGATTTCGCCGGGCGGCAGTTCCCGGCCCGCCTCGTCGACAGCGCGGGCGGACATGCCCGGCACGACCCGTCCGCACGGGATGCGGGCGGTCACGTCCCCGGGCGCGGGGTGCTCGTCGGGACCGAGCGTGACGAACGGGCCCCCCACCTCGGTCATGCCGTACACCTGCCGGAAGCCGCACCCGAGCCGTTCGACCGCGTCGGCGTAGACGTCGAGCGGCATGGGGGCGGCCCCGTACAGCACCTCCCCCAGGGAGGACAGGTCGGTGTGCCCGGACGCCTTCGCCTGGAGCATGAAGCGCAGCATCTGAGGCACCAGCCACATGTGCGTGGCGCGGTGCCGCTCCACCGCCGACAGCGCCCGCTGCGGAGTGAATCCGGGCATCAGCACGACTGTCGCTCCGGCCGCCAGGTAGGTGAGGGACACGACCATGCTGCCGTGGTAGAGCGGGCAGCAGTTGACCATGACGATGTCGTCGGTAGGGCGGGCCGACACCAGCCAGCCGAGGGCGATCGCGCGGAAGGACGCGCTGTCGACCGTCACCCCCTTGGCCTGTCCGGTGGTCGCCGAGGTGTGCAGTACGGCGATGGGGTCGGTGTCGGCGACGTCCGGCAGCTCCCGCTCTTCGGCCAGGGTGCCCAGCCGCGCGAAGGCGGGCTTGTCGAAGGCGACCCGGAGACGCACCGACTTCGGCAGTTCGGCGTGGCGGTCGAGCAGTTCGGACTCGCCGAGGACGGCCACCGCGCCGACCCGCTCGACGATCCCGGCGACCTCGGGCTCGGCCAGGCTGTGATTGAGCGGCACGAACAGCGCGCCGAGTCGGGCCAGCGCGAAGTAGCTCTCCAGGACCTCGATCCGGTCCTTGGAGAGCACGGCCACCCGGTCACCCCGCCCGATGCCCGACTCCGCCAGGCCGTGGGCAAGTTGCCGCGTACGGTCGTGCAGCTCGGCCCAGGTGACGCTGCGTTCGTCGTCCACCAGCGCGATCCGGCCGGGCCGGCACTGACGGTTGCGCTCCAGCAGCTGCGTCAGCCACATCACGCACCGCCGCTCGCGCCGGCGCCCGCGCGCTCGGCCACGAAACGCTCGTAGTCACCGATCGTGCGCAGCTCCTCCATGTCCTCGGCGGTGATCTCGACCCCGAGCCGCTGCTCGACCAGCAGGACCAGGCGCACCAGGTCCCCGGAGTCGATGCCGCTGGCGGCCAGGTCGGCGTCGTCGCCGATCCGGTCGGCGTATTCGACGGTGCCGGTGAGTTCGACCAGCAACTCCCTGATGGTGCTCACGGTTTCCCCTTTCGCCTCGGCGTGCCGGCCGCCGCGGTCTACGACTGTCACCTCCTCAAGAGGCCGCCGCGTCCGGCCGCACTCCCCGGACCGCCCCGTGAGCTTTGTCACGCACCCGAACCTCGCGGGCCGGGGATAGCCGGGCCGCACGCCCGGCCTCTTACCGCAACGAAGCAACCCGCTCCGCCCGGCACCCCGCGCGGGCGGTCGTCGAACCGAAGGAGTGATCTGCGTGCCCAGGCAGCCGGTACGGGTCCGGTCCCCGCGACGGTGCCCGCAGCACGACACCGCCGCGACGGTCACCTCACGCCCGGGCGGTGCCCGGTGACCGCGTCGACCACCGCCACCACCACGGCCTCCGCCACCGCGGACGAGGACGACCTGCTCGCCCACTTCGACGCGCTCATCGCCGACGGCGAGACGATCGAACCGCGCGACTGGATGCCCGACGGCTACCGCCGCATGCTGGCCCGTCAAATCGCCCAGCACGCGCACTCCGAGATCATCGGCATGCAGCCCGAAGGCGCCTGGCTCACCCGGGCCCCGTCCCTGCATCGCAAGTCGGTCCTGCTCGCCAAGGTGCAGGACGAGGCGGGCCACGGCCTGTACCTGTACTCCGCGGCCGAGACACTCGGCGTGGACCGCGCCGACCTGCTGGACGCCCTGCACCACGGCCGGCAGCGCGCCTCGGCCACCTTCAACCATCCCGCGCTGACCTGGGCGGACACCGGCGCCATCGCCTGGCTGACGGACGGCGCCGCCGTCATCAACCAGGCACCCCTGTGCCGTACGTCCTACGGGCCCTATGCCCGGGCGATGCGCCGCGTCTGCCAGGAGGAGGCCTTCCACGTGCGTCAGGGCTACGACCTGATGCGCACCCTGTGCGAGGGGACCCCGGAGCAGAAGGAGATGGCGCAGGACGCGGTGGACCGCTGGTGGCTGCCGGCGGTGGCGCTGATGTTCGGACCGCCCGACACGGAGGCGGGCGGCGCCGACGCGCGGACCGCTGCGCTGGGGGCCGCGGTCTCCCGCCGCGCGATGGCCTGGGGCATCAAGCGCCACACCAACGACGAGCTGCGCCAGCGTTTCGTCGACACCTGCGTCCCGCAGGCCGAGCGCCTCGGCCTGACGCTGCCCGACCCGGCGATCCGCTGGAACGAGGAGCGCGGGCACTACGACTTCACGCCCGTCGACTGGCACACCTACCGCACGGCCCTGGGCGACGACACCCACTGGGCGCGGCAGCGCATCGCGAGCCGCCTGGCCGCGCACGAGGACGGCGCCTGGGTCAGGGAGGCCGCCGTCGCGTACGCCGCGAGGACGGACGAACCGCGGGGAGCGGCCACATGAGCGCGGCACGACAGGGCGCGCCGTCGTCCTGGGAGGTGTTCCTGCGCGCCCGCAGGGGCCTGGCGCACCAGCACGTGGGGTCGGTGCGTGCCGCCGGCCCGGACGCGGCACTGGCCGCCGCCCGCGACCTGTACACGCGCCGGGGCGAGCCCCTGTCGCTGTGGGTGGTCCGCTCCGACGCCGTCCACACGGCCTCCCCGGACGAACGCGACCCGTACTTCGCGGGCGCCCGCCACAAGCCGTACCGCTACCCCGAGCACTACGCGCCGCTGACCGAGAAAGGCCCCGAAGGTGAGCACGACGAGTGACGCTGTGGCAGTGCGCCCCGGCACCCTGCCGGACGTGCCGCCGTCCGCCGCCCACCCCGATCTGGCCCGGTACGTGACGCGCCTCGGCGACGACGCGCTCGTTCTCGGGCAGCGGTTGTGCCAGTGGATCACCCGTGCGCCGACCATCGACGAGGACCTGGCCCTGTCCAACATCGCCCTCGACCTGATCGGCCACGCCCGCGCGCTGCTCGCCCGCGCCGGCCGCCTCGACGGAACCGGCCGCACCGAGGACGACTTCGCCTACACCCGCTCGGAACGCGAGTTCACCAACGCCCTGCTGACCGAGCTGCCCAACGGCGACTTCGCCGTGACCGTGGCCCGGCAACTCGCCTACACCCACTTCGCCGTCCTCCACTACGCGAGCCTCGCGCACTGCGCCGACCCCGAGCTCGCCGCGTTCGGGGCCCGGGCCGCCAAGGAGGTCGCCTTCCACCGGCTGCACGCCGATCGCTGGACGGTGACGCTGGGACGCGGCACCGCCGAGAGCGCGCGCCGCATGCGACACGCCCTGGAGCGGGTGTGGCCCTACGCCGGCGAACTGTTCGAGGATGACGACCTCCTGCGCCGCCTGGCCGCTTCCGGCACCGTGCCCTCCCCGGCACCCCTGCGCGACACGTGGCTAGGACGGGTCACTGGCGTCGTCACCGAGGCGGGCCTCGCCGTGCCCGCTCCCACCTGGTCGGCCACCGGCGGCCGCGCGGGCCTGCACACCGAGGAGTTCGGGCCACTGATCGCGGAACTGCAGTCCGTGCGGCGGCAGTTCCCCGGAGGTACCTGGTGAACGCATCCACGCCCGCACCGGTCGCAGCCCGCCGCTCCGCCCAGGAGGTGCGCGAGCGGGTGGCCGCTCTCCCGGACCCGGAACTGCCGGTGATCGGCCTCGGCGACCTCGGCGTGGTGGGCCGTGTCGCCCCCGGCGCCGACGGCGTGCTGGAGGTGGAGATCACGCCCACCTACCTCGGCTGCCCCGCGCTGCCCGAGATCACCGCCGCCGTGCGGGGGATCCTGACCTCCTGCGGCCACCCGGACGGCCGCGTCCGGCACGTCCTGACGCCCCCCTGGACGACGGACCGCATCACCCCCGAAGGGCGGCGCGCCCTCGCCGCGCACGGCATCGCGCCACCCGTGACCCCGGCGCCGGACAGTCCGGTCCCCGTCGCGCTGGGCGCCGTGCCTTGCCCGCACTGCGGCTCGAGGGCCACCCGGCCGCACAGCGCCTTCGGCCCGGCCCGCTGTCAGTCCGTGCTGTGGTGCACCGCGTGCCGCGAGCCCTTCCCCCACCTGACCGCGCTGTGAGGCACACGTGAACACTGCCCCGCCCGCCCTCCCCGACGAGGCACCGGCCGGCCCGCCCCGCCGCTTCGGCTGGCACCCGCTGGACGTCCGCGAGGTCCGTCACCTGAGCGCCGACACGGTCGCCGTCACCCTGCACGTGCCCACCAACCTGCGCGATGTCTTCGCCCACCACCCCGGCCGGCACGTCGTCGTCCGGCACCGGCAGGCCTCCGGCGCCGAACTGCGCCGCAGTTACTCGCTCTGCCCACCACCGCACGCCCCCTCGGCGCTCCGCCTGGTGATCAAACGCTCCGGCCCGGGCGGCTTCGGCGAGTACGCCACCACCCGGCTCGTACCGGGCGCGCGTCTGGAACTCTCCGCGCCCACCGGCGCCTTCGCCCTGCCGCGGCTGCCGGGCGCCCATCATGTGCTCCTCGCGGGCGGCACCGGCATCACCCCCCTGGCTCCGATGGCCGCCCACGCGCTGCGCCGGGACCCGACCTGCCGCGTCAGCCTGGTCCACTCGGTGCGCACCTCCGACGACGCCGTGCTGGCCGATGAACTGGCCGAGGTCAAGGACGAGTTCGTCGACCGTTTCACCGTCCTGTACGTGCTGACGCGGGAGGACCGGGGGAGCGGGGGCGGTCCGCTCGCACGGCGGCTGGACGCCTCCGGAGTGCGCCGGCTGCTGGCCGCCGTGGACGCCCGGCCGGGCCCGGACACCACGTTCGCCCTGTGCGGACCACCCGGCCTCGTCGCCACCGTCCGGCACGTGCTGGCAGGCCTCGGCGCGGATCCGTCGTTCGTCCGCTGGGAGCTGTTCACCGCCGAGGACAGGCAGCCACCGGAGCCGGAGCCGGTCGGGCAGGCGTTGGGGGCGGGGGAGTACCGGGTCACGGCCCTGCTGGACGGGCGCCGCCGTGCCGCCACCGTCCTGCCGGACGACCCGGTCCTGCTCGACGCACTGCTGCGCAGCCACCCCGACATGCCCTACGCCTGCCGGGAGGGTGTCTGCGGCAGCTGCCGCGCGAAGGTCGTATCCGGACAGGTGACGGCGGACGGCCAGCACGCCCTGGACGCACGCGACCGCGCCGCCGGCTACACGCTCGTCTGCCGCGCCAGGCCCCGCACTCCCGAGATCACCCTCGACTTCGACGCCTGACCGGCAATCCGATCACGTCGGCCTTCGACGCCCGATCCGTCAGCGCCACGCCACCCCTCAGCGAAGGAGACCCACGATGACCGCCACCGCCCGCCACACGGGGAAGACCGCCCTGGTCACCGGAGGCAGCCGGGGCATCGGCAGAGCCATCAGTCACCGCCTCGCCCGCGAAGGCGCCCTCGTCGCGGTCCACTACGGCCACGACCTGACGGCAGCCGAGCGGACCGTCAAGGAGATCCAGGCCGACGGCGGCCGCGCCTTCCCCCTCCACGCCGAACTCGGCGTCCCCGGCGACGCCGACACTCTGTGGTCGGCCTTCGACGACGCCCTGGCGCAGCAGGACGCCCCGGCGGGCCTGGACATCCTCGTCAACAACGCGGGCATCACCGTACCCCGCCCCATCGCCCAGGTGACGGAGGCCGACTACGACCGCGTCTTCGCCATCAACGTCAAGGCGCCGTTCTTCATCATCCAGCGCGGACTGGACCGCCTGCGGGACGGCGGCAGGATCGTCAACATCTCCTCCGTCGCGGCCCGCGTCGCCTTCCCGGCGATCGTCTCCTACACCATGACCAAGGCCGCCCTCGACTACCTCACCCTCTCCCTGGCCCATGAGCTCGGCCCGCGGGGCATCACCGTCAACGCCGTCGCACCCGGTTACACCGAGACGGAGATCAACCCCACCCTCGCCGTTCCGGAGATCCGCCGCCGCTACTCCGAGGCCTCCACGTTCGGCCGGCTCGGCGACCCGGTGGACATCGCGGACGTCGTCTCCTTCGTCGCGAGCGACGACGCCCGCTGGGTTACCGGTCAGTGGATCGACGCCTCCGGCGGCGCCCACCTCGGTGTGTGACCCTACGCACTCCTGGGAGATGTGATGAACGACCGCACGAGCACCGACTCCACCCTGACCTGCCCCTTCGAGGGCGCCAGCCCCTACGACACGTATGTGCACGCCTCGGTCCTCAACACGCTGCAGCACCCGTTCACCGAGGCCCCGGACGAGATGGGCTTCCTCGTCACCACCCAGGTGATGGAGCTGTGGTTCACCCTGATCGTGCACGAGTGGCGCACCGCCAAGGTCGCCTTCGCCAAGGACGACCTGCCCGCAGCCATGGACGCGCTGGTGCGCAGCCGCCGCGCGCTGACCGCTCTGAGCGGCGCCTGGGAGCCCATCGCCGCCCTGACGCCTGCCCAGTTCAACGGTTTCAGGGCCGCGTTCGGCCGGGCCTCGGGCTTCCAGTCGGCGATGTACCGGCACATGGAGTTCCTCCTCGGCGACAAGTCCGCCGGGCTGCTGCGCGCCCACCGCGGAGACCCGGCCGTCCACGAGGCGCTCGCCGAGACCTACCGCGAACCGTCCCTGTACGACGACGTGCTGGCCTACCTCCACCGCCAGGGCCTGCCGGTCCCGGCCCATGTCCGCGAACGGGACGTGATCCGCCCCTACGACGCAGACCCCGGCGTGGTGGAGGCGTGGAGGCACGTCTACGCCGGTCCGCAGCACCACCCCCACCTCGCGCTGGGCGAACTGCTCACGGACATCGCCGAACTCGTCACCCGCTGGCGGTTCGACCACGTCCTGGTGGTCCGCCGCGCCATGGGAGCCAAACCGGGCAGCGCCGGATCCGCCGGTCTCGCCTGGCTCGAACAGCGCGCCGCCCGGCCGGTCTTCCCCGAACTGTGGGAGGTGCGCGGTGACGTCTAGGCCGATCTCCGCCTTCGCGGCCGAGGAGGAGCGACGGGTCCTGAGCCTGAAGCCGGTCCTGGCCCCGGTGCACGGCCGCTACGGCGACCACCCCCACCAGTCCTACGACGCCTGGCCGTCCGTCGGCCCGGAGGCCCCGCTGGTGATCCTCCTGCACGGCGGCTACTGGCGCTACGACCGGATGCACCTGACCCCCTTCGCGGACTGGCTGTCCACGCAGGGGTTCAATGTGCTGCTCCCGGGCTTCAGACGATCCGGCGGTGCGGGCGGCCACCCCGAGACCTTCGACGACATCGCCCGCATCGTCGACACGCTGCCCGAAGGCCGCCCCTACGTCTTGGCAGGCCACTGCTCCGGCGGCCACCTGGCCCTGTGGTGCGCCGCCCGGGGCCTGCTGCCGCCCGCCTCCCGCTGGTACACGCGCACCCTGCCGACGAGTGTGCTCGCCCTCGCCCCGATCACCGACCTCACCGCCACCCGCCGCGACCGCCTCAGCGATGACGCCGCCTTGCAACTCCTCGGCGGCGAGGAGCACTTCACGGCACGCCTGCCCGAGGTCGACCCCCTCACCCTGCTGCGCGGCACCGGGACCACGGGCGTGCCCACCGTGCTCCTGCACGGCGCCGCGGACGAGGAGGTCCCCCTCACCCAGTTCAGCGATTACGCGGCCGTGCACCAGGACCTCAGGACGGTCGTCCTGCCCGGCACCGGCCACTACACCCTCATCGAACCCGGGGCGCCCGGCGCCCGCGCGGTCGCCGACACCCTCCGGGACATGGCGGCCGCCCACTTCCCGGCGGACGCCGGCCGAGCGGACGAGGAGGCCGCACACCGATGACCCCCGCACTCTCCGCGACCGCCGGCCTGCACGAGCAGGCCGCACGGCTGGACGCCGACGACACCCTGGCCGACCTCCGGGCCCGCTTCCTGCTCCCGCCGGACGTCGTGTACCTCGACGGCAACTCCCTGGGCCCACTGCCCGCCGCCGTGCCGGCGGCCCTGGACGACGTCGTACGGCGCCAGTGGGCGACCGGACTCATCGGCTCCTGGAACGCGGCCGGCTGGTGGGAGGCGCCGCTGCGCGTCGGCGACACCGTCGGAAGGCTCATCGGAGCGGCGCCGGGGCAGACGATCGCAGGCGACTCCACCAGCGTGCAGCTGTTCACCGCCCTCGACGCCGCCGCCGCCCTCCGCCCGGACCGCCCGCTGCTGGTCACCGACCCCGGGCACTTCCCGACCGACCGCTACCTCGCCGACGCGGTCGCCCGCCGCCGCGACCTGGCGGTACGGCACGTGCGCCCGGGGGATCTTCCGGACTTCCTCGCCGCCGAGGGCGATCGGGTCGCCGTCGTCAGCTACTCGCCCGTCGACTACCGCACCGGCGAGCTGTACGACATGCGGACGCTGACCCGGGCCGCGCACGACGCCGGGGCCCTGGCGCTGTGGGATCTGTGCCACGCCGCCGGCGCCCTGCCCCTGGACGTCGACGGCCTGGGCGTGGACCTGGCGGTCGGCTGTGGCTACAAGTTCCTCTCCGGCGGCCCCGGCGCTCCCGCCTTCCTCTACGTCGCCCGACGCCACCACACCACGCTGGAAACCCCGTTGCCGGGCTGGACCGGCCACGCCGATCCCTTCGCCCTGGCCGACTCCTACACACCTGCCCCCGGCATCGCCCGCGCCCGCATCGGCACCCCGCCGATCCTCTCCCTGCTCGCCCTGGAAGCGGCCCTCACCGCCTTCGACGGCGTCGACCTGGCCCGGCTCCGTACCAAGAGCCTGTCGCTGACAGGCTTCTTCCTGCGCTGCGTGGACGCACTCCTGCCCCCTCTGGGCTTCACCCCCGTCACCCCGGCCGAACCCGGCCGCCGCGGCAGTCAGGTCACCCTCCGCCACGCCCACGCCCGCGGTCTGGCCGTCGCCCTCGCGGAGGTCGGGGTCATCGCGGACATGCGCGCGCCCGACCTGCTCCGCTTCGGCGTCAACGCCCTCTACACCAGCCACCGGGACATGCTCACCGCCGCAACGCGCCTGCGCGACCTCGGCGAAAAGGCCGACTACGACCCGGCACCGCCCACCCCGGGTCCGGTGACCTGAACGGGGCGTCGGGTTGCCTGGAGCGCGACGATGCCTCCGGGCAACCCGACTTCAGGCTCTAGAAGAAGCCAAGTTTCCGAGGGCTGTAAGAACAGAGGATGTTCTTCGTCTGCTGGTAGTGGTCCAGCATCATCTTGTGCGTCTCCCGGCCGATCCCGGACTGCTTGTAGCCGCCGAATGCCGCGTGCGCGGGGTAGGCGTGGTAGCAGTTGGTCCAGACGCGGCCCGCCTGGATGGCCCGCCCGGCGCGGTAGGCCGTGTTGATGTCGCGGGTCCACACGCCCGCGCCGAGACCGTACGACGTGTCGTTGGCGATCTTGATCGCGTCGTCGAAGTCGTCGAACGACGCCACGGAGACGACGGGGCCGAAGATCTCCTCCTGGAAGACACGCATGCGGTTGTCGCCCTCGAAGATGGTCGGCCGCACGTAGTAGCCGCCCTTCAAGTCACCGTCGTACTCGGCCCGTTCGCCGCCCGTGAGGACCTTGGCCCCCTCCTGCCGGCCGATGTCGATGTAGGAGAGGATCTTGGCCAGCTGCTCGCTCGACGCCTGCGCGCCGATCATCGTGTCGGTGTCGAGCGGATGCCCGGGCCTGATCAGCTCCGTGCGGGCGACGGCCGCGGCCAGGAAGTCGGGGTAGTTGCCGCGCTGGATCAGCCCGCGGGACGGGCAGGTGCACACCTCGCCCTGGTTCAGCGCGAACATCGTGAACCCCTCGAGGGCCTTGTCCCGCAGGTCGTCGTCCTTCTCCCACACGTCGTCGAAGAAGATGTTCGGCGACTTGCCGCCCAGCTCCAGCGTGACCGGCTTCAGGTTCTCGGCCGCGTACTGCATGATCAGCCGTCCGGTGGACGTCTCCCCGGTGAAGGCCACCTTCGCCACCCGCGGACTGGACGCGAGCGGCTTGCCGGCCTCCGGGCCGAAGCCGTTGACGATGTTCAGCACGCCCGGCGGCAGCAGGTCGGAGACGAGGCTCAGCCAGTAGTGGATGGAGACCGGCGTCTGCTCCGCGGGCTTGAGGACCACCGCGTTGCCCGCGGCGAGGGCGGGCGCCAGCTTCCATGTCGCCATCAGGATGGGGAAGTTCCACGGGATGATCTGGGCGACTACCCCCAGCGGCTCGTGGAAGTGGTAGGCGACGGTGTCGCCGTCGACCTCGCTGAGCGTGCCCTCCTGGGAGCGCACGGCGCCGGCGAAGTAGCGGAAGTGGTCGATGGCCAGCGGGATGTCGGCCGCCAGGGTCTCCCGTACGGGCTTGCCGTTCTCCCAGCTCTCCGCGACCGCCAGGGCCTCCAGATTGGCCTCCATGCGGTCGGCGATCTTCAGCAGGATGTCGGACCGCTCGGACGCCGACCTGCGCCCCCAGCCGGGCGCGGCCGCGTGGGCCGCGTCGAGCGCCGCCTCGACGTCCTCCGCCGTACCGCGTGCCACCTCGGTGAACGGCTGCCCGTTCACCGGACTCGGGTTCTCGAAGTACTGTCCCCTGACCGGAGGCGCGTACTCCCCGCCGATGAAGTGGTCGTAGCGGGGCAGGTAGGAGACGATCGCGCCCTCGCTTCCGGGCGCCGCGTAACGGGTCATGCGGACTGGCCTCCTTCGGCAGCGCCGCCCGCCGTTGGGCAGCTCTGCGCCGGAGCGTAGGGACGCGAACGTTGCAACCACGTTGCGGACCGGCCGGCGCCGCTACCCGTCCTCGCGGCCGGCCCACCCGCCCGGAGCCGCCAGTTCCGCCTCCAGCGCGGCCAGCCGGGCCCGGTGGGACGGCGTGGGCCGGGCCGCGGCCAGCGCCCGCCACACCTCCACGTCGTCCTCGCCCCACGGGGCGTGGACCCAGTCGGCCAGCAGGTCGGGATCCGCGCCCGCGACCAGCGCAGCGCGCAGCCCGTCGGCGAGGCGGCGCCTGAGCCGTACGACCGCCGGCGCCCGGGAGGCGGGCAGCAGCGGGCCGGGGTAGCCGGCCAGGGCGGTGGTGACCGCGCCCGCCGCCAGCCGGCGTTCGACGACGGCCGCGTCGGACTCCAGGGGCAGGGTGAGCCGGTAGGGACGCGACGCGAGCACCCCCGGCCCGAGCACCTGACGCAGCCGGGCCAGCTCGGCGCGCAGCGTCACCGGCGTCACCGACTCGTCCTCGTACAGCGCGCACGCGAGTTCGTCGCCGGTCAGGCCGTCGGGACGCTCGGCCAGCAGGACGAGGATCTCGCTGTGCCGGCGGCTGAGCCGTATCCCGCGGCCCCCCGTCGTCAGCACGGCACGGTCGCGGCCCAGCACCGCCAGTTCGGACCCGCGGGCGGCCGGGCGGCCCGGCGTGAGCAACGCCAGCTGGGACTCCGCCGCACGGGCCACGGCACGCACGAACCCGAGGCTGTGCGGATGCGCGAGGCCGTTGCCGCCGGTGATGTCCACCGCACCGAGCAGCCGCCCCGTGCGGGGGTCGTGCACGGGTGCCGCCGCGCACGTCCACGGCTGCACGCGCCGCACGAAGTGCTCGGCCGCGAACACTTGGACCGGACGGCCGACGGCGACCGCCGTGCCCGGAGCGTTCGTCCCGACCGCGCTCTCCGACCACCGTGCGCCCGGCACGAAGTTCATCCGCCCCGCCTGCCGCAGCGTCGACGCGTGCCCCTCGACCCACAGCAGCCTGCCGCGCGCGTCGCACACCGCCAGCAGATGGCGGCCGTCGGAGGCGAACGTGCCCAGCAACTCCCGGAACAGCGGCATCACATGGGCCAGCGGATGCTCGGCGCGGTAGGTCCCGAGGTCACCGTCCGTCAGTTCGACGTCGGCGGAGCCGTCCGGGTGGACCCCGGCGCGCGCCGAACGCCGCCACGAGTCGGCGACCACGCCGCGCACCGGGCGCGGCACCGTGCCGGCCTCGGTGAAGGTCTCGTGCGCCCGGTGCAGCGCGCGTACGCGCTCGGCAGGGTCGGCTCCTGGCTCCAGGGCCACCCAGGGATCGGTCACCATGGCCTCCCGCGGGGCGATGCGCTGGGGCCCATCGTCGCCCGGCGGGCGCGCGGCGACAACAGTGTGGACGTGCGCGGTGTCCGGCACGGCGCGAGTCGCGGCGCCGGGAGCCCTGCGGAAGAATGGGCGGCGGTCCATCGCCGTCCGCCGGTTCCGGAACGGCCGGGCGGGACACGGTCTCACGGCCCCACGTCACAAGGGAGACGCCCATGTCCTCGAAGAGGCGCCGGAAGAAGAAGGCCCGCCGCAACCACGCGGCCAACCACGGGAAGCGGCCGCAGAGCTGAACGGCCCTTCGCGGGCCCGCGGGCGACGCTTCGCCGCACGCCGGTGCGGCGGGGCGTCGCCCTGTCCCTGCCGTGTACTCGCGGACGGGGACACGTCGTGCACTACGTTCCCGGAACCATGAACGACAGCGTGTACCTGGGCATTGCCGGCAAGGACACCGCACTGGACCGGGGATGGCCGCTGGTGCGCTTCATCCGCGGGGCGCGGCGTCCCGCCTGCCCGGCAGGGCGACTACGTCGTCCGGGGCCTGGGAGTCGATCACTCCTGGTTCGCCGAGGAAAAGTCCGTGGTGCTGACGCCCGGCACGCCCCGCGGCCGGTCCCCACGAGTGATCTTGATAGATTGCGGGGGCCAGTCGTGCCACATCCGAGGCCAGGGAATCCGGTGGGAATCCGGAACTGACGCGCAGCGGTGAGGGGGACGGGCGGGGCACTCGACGCCACTGGGGCGGCGCGGGTCGGCCGAAGGGCCGGCGCACGGCATCCCGGGAAGGCGCTCCGTCCGGACGAACCCGAGTCCGAAGACCTGCTGGCGCCTACCCGCCGTGGGCGGGGAGGTTCTCCGTAGGCCAGGCTCCGCGTTCGAGCCCCGAGTGCAAGGCGTCTCCATGCCCCGTACCCGTACCGCTTCCCGCCGCCGCGTCGCGGCCGCCCTCCTCGCCGCTGCCCTGCCGCTCACCGCGTGCGGCGGCCCCGGTGCCGACGCCGACTCCAACTCGCGCAAGCGGGAAGCTGGTTACCCGCTGACCCTCGACAACTGCGGGCACGAGGTCACCCTGAAGTCGGCGCCCCGGCACGTCGTCTCCCTCAACCAGGGAACCACCGAGATCCTGCTCTCCCTCGGCCTCGCCGACCGCATGGCCGGCACCGCCACCTGGACCGACCCCGTGATGAAGGGCCTGGAGAAGGCCAACGCGTCGGTGCCCCGGCTGGCGGACAACAACCCGTCCTTCGAGAAGGTGCTGGACGCCGGACCCGACTTCGTCACCGCCTCCTTCGTCTCCACCCTCGGCACGGGCGGCGTCGCGAGCCGTGAGCAGTTCGAGAAACTGGGCGTCCCCACGTACGTCTCCCCGTCCGACTGCGCCGCCGGCAAGGACAACGACAGCGGAGGCGACGGCTCGCGCGCCACGGCGCTGACCCTCGAGACCGTCTACGGCGAGATACGCGACCTGGCCCGCACCTTCGGTGTCGAGGAACGCGGCGACGAACTGGTCGCACAGCTGGAACGCCGGGTACGCAAGGCCACCGACGGCCTGGACGCCTCCGGCACCTCCCTCATGTACTGGTTCGCCAACTCCCAGTCGCCCTACCTCGCCGGCTGCTGCGGCGCCCCCGGCGCCATCACCCGCGCCGTCGGCGCGGAGAACGCCTTCGCCGACACCCACGACGAGTGGCCGCAGATCAACTGGGAGACCGTCGCCGACCGCGACCCCGACGTCATCGTCCTCGGCGACCTGACCCGCAAGTCCCAGACCGCCGAGTCCGCCGATGCCAAGATCCGGTTCCTGGAGACCAACCCGGCCACCCGCAACCTCACCGCCGTGCGCGAGAAGCGGTACGTCCGGCTCAGCGGGCAGGCGATGAACCCGTCCCTGCGCACCGTCGAAGGGATCGAACAGGTCGCCGCCGCGCTGCGCGACTTCGGGCTCGCCAAGTGAGCGGCAGGGTCCTGCTGCTCACCGGCGGAGGGCTCGTGGCACTGGCCGTCTCCCTGGCCGTCGCCGTGACCATCGGGCCCGCCGACATCTCCACCGCCGACGTGTGGGCGTCCGTGGCCGGCCACCTCGGCGGCGGCGGGAGCACGCTGCCGCCGCTCAGGGACGGCATCGTGTGGAACCTGCGGATGCCGCGCACCCTGCTGGCCGCCGTGTGCGGAGCGGGGCTCGCGCTGTGCGGCGCGGTCATGCAGTCGCTGCTGCGCAACCCGCTCGCCGACCCCTTCGTCCTCGGTGTGTCCTCCGGAGCCTCAACGGGCGCGGTCGCCGTCGTGGTGCTCGGGGTGGGCGGTGGCACCGTGTCGCTGTCGGCGGGCGCCTTCGCCGGGGCCCTGCTCTCCTTCGCCCTGGTGATGCTGCTCGGTCACAGCCTCGGCGGCGGCATGGACCGGGTGGTGCTGTCCGGTGTCGCCGCCATGCAGCTGTTCTCCGCGCTGACCTCGTTCATCGTGCTGACGTCCGCCGACGCCGAGACCACCAGGGGCGTGCTGTTCTGGCTGCTCGGCTCCCTCACCGGCGCCGACTGGGGCCAGGTGCTGCTGTGCGCGGCGGCCCTCGGCGCCGTCCTGGCCGTCTGCCTCGCCCACGCCACCACACTGGACGCCTTCGCCTTCGGCGAGGAGGCCGCCGCCGGCCTCGGCGTGCACGTCGTCCGAGCCCGCCTGGTGCTGCTGTCCGCCACGGCGCTGCTCACGGCCGTACTGGTCGCCTGCACCGGGGCGATCGGTTTCGTCGGCCTGGTGCTGCCGCACGCCGTCCGCGCGCTCACCGGCTCCGGCCACGCCCGGCTGCTGCCGGTCACCGCGCTGGCCGGAGCCGTGTTCCTGGTGTGGGTCGACACCCTCGCCCGCACCGTCGTCGACCCCCAGGAGGTCCCCGTGGGCGTGGTGACGTCCCTCATCGGCGTCCCGGCCTTCGTCGCCGTGCTGTACCGGGGCCGGAGGAAGACATGACGGACTCCCGCCCGGACGGCGGGCTGCGCGCGGACCGTGTCGCCCGCCGCACCGACGGCCGCCTCATCGTCGACGGCGTCACCCTGTTCCCGCGCACCGGCGAGACCGTCGGCCTGCTCGGCCCCAACGGCTCCGGGAAGTCGACGCTGCTGCGTCTGCTCGCCGGCGTCCTCGCCCCCTCCGCCGGCGTCGTCACGCTCGACGGACGGCCCCTGCCCGAGGTCGGCCGCCGCGCCGCCGCACGCCGTGTCGCCACCGTCGGACAGCACGCCCACACGCAGACCGAACTGACCGTCCGCGACGTCGTCGCCCTCGGCCGTGTCCCGCACCGTCGCCTCTGGGTTCCGGCGTCGGACGCCGACGCCCGCGCCGTCACCGCCGCCCTGGAACGCACCGGCCTGACCGACCGGGCCGCCCAGTCCTGGCACACCCTCTCGGGCGGCGAACGCCAGCGCGCCCAGATCGCCCGCGCCCTCGCCCAGGAACCCCGCGAGCTGCTGCTGGACGAGCCGACCAACCACCTCGACATCCAACACCAGTTGGACCTGCTCGACCTGATCGCCTCGCTGCCCGTCACCACCGTCGTCGCCCTGCACGACCTCAACCTCGCCGCGATGTACTGCGACCGCCTGCTCGTCCTGCGGGAGGGCCGCACCGTCGCGGAGGGCAGCCCGTCGGACGTGCTCACCCCCGCCCTCATCGAGGACGTCTACGGCGTCCGCGCCGAGGTGACGCACGAACGGGACCGTCCGGTGATCCGCTTCCTGCGCCGCGCCCCGAGGCCGGCGTCCCCCGGGGAGGACCGTCCGTCCCCCGTGCCCTGACGCCTTCCCCTGGTACCGGCGGAGCCCCGCCGACCTCAGCGGCTGCGTCCGGCCGTGGCGGCGCCCGGCGGGGGACCGGGGCCGAGAGGGACGCGGAGCGCGAGGACGGCCATGTCGTCGCGGCCGTCGCTGGGGTGTCGGTCGGCCAGTGCCTGCACGAACTCCTGCAGCGGCCGTGAGACGAGGGAGGCGGCGAGACCGGCGAGCGCGGTCAGGTTCTCGTCGAGGGGACGTGCGGGGTGCTCGACGAGTCCGTCGGTGAAGAAGACCAGCACCGAACCCGGCGGCAGCGGGCGCGTGTGATCGGGGCGGTGCTCGCCGGTGCTCACCCCGAGCGGCAGGCCGGGTTCGGCGTACAGGTACTCCGTCTCCGCGCCGGGGCCGATCAGCAGGGGCGGGAAGTGTCCGGCGGTGCTCCAGCGCAGCACCCAGCCGGACTCCCCGGGCTCCACCCGGGCCAGGCAGGCCGTCGTCACCGGGATGTCCGTGGTGGCGTGCAGCGTGTGGTCCAGTTGGGTGAGCACTTCGCTGGGCGGGGTGCGGCGGTCGTAGAACAGCGCGCGGAGCATGCTGCGGGCCTGGGCCATGGCGGCGGCCGCCCGCAGGTCGTGGCCGCCGACGTCACCGATCATGACCCCGACCGAGCCGTCGGGCAGCACGAGGGCGTCGTACCAGTCGCCGCCGAGCCGGTTCGGCTCGGCGGCGGGCCGGTAGACGGTGGCGGCGGTGAAGGGGCTCAGATCGGACAGGGTGGGCAGCAGCAGACGCTGGAAGGTCTCGGCACTGTCGCGGACCTGTGCGAACAGGCGGGCGTTCTCGATCGCGACACCGGCGGCGCCGGCGAGGGCGACGACGATGTCCTCGTCGTGGCGGTCGAAGGGCCGCCCGTCGTGGCGTTCGGACAGATAGAGGTCGCCGTAGATTTCGCCGCGGACGCTGATGGCGATCCCCAGCAGGGTGCGCATGCGCGGGTGGCCGGGCGGAAAGCCGACCGAGGCGGGATGGGAGGCGATGTCGCCGACCCGCAGCGGCCTCGGATCACGGATGAGGTGCCCGAGCACCCCTTCGCCGTGCGGGAAGTCCACCCCGGCCAGCGCCGCGCGCTCGTCCTCGCTCAGGCCCGCCGTGATGAGCTCCCGCAGGTACTCGCCGGACTCGTGCAGCACCCCGAGTGCTCCGTAACGGGCACCCACCAGTTCCATGGCGGTGGTGACGATCCGCCGCAGCACCACCGACAGGTCCAGTTCCCGGCTGATGGCGAGCACCGCGTCGAGCAGGCCCTGCAGCCGGTCCTTGGCATCGGTCAGCGCCCGCAACTGCGCGCCCACCTGCTCCAGCCCGGTGCCCGGGCGCGACGGCGGTCCGGGCGCCCCCGGCTGCCCGGCCCCGCCCCCGCCGTTCACCGCCCACGCCTCTCACGCTGGTACAGCCACTCACCCGAGTGGTTCACCCGGCCTCCCGACACGACCGTGACCGAACAAGCCCACAGCGTGACACGAGCGGAGAGCCGGATCCGCCGATTACTCCGAACGCGGCATGCCACGACCGCGCGCGTCAGCCCTTGTCCGTCGTCACCGGTGCGGGGGAGCGGAGACGGGGGCGGAACGGGCCGTCACGGGAGTTCGGGCTCCCGGACTTCGTGGGCCGGTTCCGGCCGCCGCCCGGGGTGGGGCTGCGCCGGAGCCGCTCGGCGGGTGGCGACCGCGGGCGCGAGGAAGACCGCCACGGCGACGAGGACGAGGACGACGGTCATCGCGGCGCGCAGCCCGTAGTGGTCGCCGAGGAAACCCAGGCCGGGCGGGCCCACGAGGAAGGCGACGTAGCCGATGGTCGCCACCAGGCTGACACGTGCCGCCGCGCGCGGACCGGAGTCGCCGGCCGCGGACAACGCGAGCGGGAAGCCGAGCGAGGCGCCCAGCCCCCAGAAGAACACGGCCGCTCCGGCGAGGACGGGGGCCTCGGCGAAGATGACGACGGCGAGTCCGAGGGCGGCCGAGAGGGCGCTGGCGCGGACCACGGGAGCGCGGCCGAAGCGGTCGATGAAGAAGCCGCCGCCGAAACGGCCGATCGCCATGGCGGCGGCGAAGCCCGCGTACACGGCCGACCCCAGGGCGGCACCCATGCCGTGCCCGTCGACCATGAGCAGCGGCAGCCAGTCGTTGGCGGCCCCCTCGGCCAGAGCCATGGTCAGCACGATGCCGCCGATGAGCAGCAGACGCCGGTCCTTCCACACCGCGGGCCGCTGCCCCTTCTCCGCGTCCGTGACCTGCTCCGAGTCGTCCGGGGCCCCGCCGGCTCCGGCGGGGATGGCGCGGTAGGCGTGGGCGAAGAGGGCGGCCGTCACGAGCGCGACCGCGGCCAGGTGCCACGACACCGGAAGGGCGGCGGCAGTGCAGGCGATGCCCACGCAGGCGCCGATGACCGTGCCGAGACTGAAGAAGCCGTGCAGCGCGGGCAGCACGGTGCGCCGGGTGAGGCGCTCGACCTCCGCACCGTCGACGTTGAGGGCGACTTCGCCGCCGCCCATGCCCGCGCCGAAGAGGAACAGACCGGCCGTGACGGCGGGGGCCGAGGAGGCGGCGGTGCCGGCGCCGGCCAGGAGCATGCTCAGCACGATCAGGGCGGTGCCGGCGCCGATCACGGGCCGGGGGCCGAAGCGGGAGACCAGCGGGCCGGAGCCGAGGATGCCGAGCATGGAGCCGACGGACAGACCGAAGAGGACCAGGCCCATCTCGCCGGTGGAGACACCGAGCCGGTCCCGTACGTCCGGGGTGCGGGTGACCCACGAGGACATCGCCAGGCCGGGTATCAGGAAGAAGACGAAGAGGGCTCTCCGGCGTCGGCGCACCGCGGAATCAGTCATCGGGCAGGGCTCTTTCGGGGCAGTGGTGCTGTCGGACCGGGCCGCGGGACGACGGACGCGATGGCCCCCGGTTCAGTGGGCGGTGGCGGTTCCGTGCATGTCACACGAATGATAACGATCCACGGTGTTCGTCACGCGGCCCCGGTCAGCCCTCCCGCGTCCACGGCCGTAGCTTCTCCGGGTTGCGCACCACCCAGATCCGGCTGACCCGTCCGTCGGAGACGTCGAACGAGGCGACCGTCACGACGACCCCGGACCGCCTGGCCACCAGTCCCGGCACGCCGTTGACCGGCCGCACGAGGATCTCGAGCCCCGGAGCACGGTCGGCGATGGCGACCATGTACTGGGCGATGCGCGCGCCGCCCTCGACCGGGCGCAGGACGGTGCCGACCATGCCGCCCCCGTCGGCGGTCATCACGGCGGCCGGGTCGAGAACCCCGACGAGGGCCACGATGTCCTTGGTCTCCCAGGCCTCCTTGACCCGCCTCACCACGTCGGCCCGGCCTGCGGCCGGCAGCGGAGCCCGCGCGCCGCCCACCCGCCGCCGGGCGGAGGCCGCCAACTGCTTGCAGGCCGCGGGGGTCCGGCCGAGAACGTCGGAGACCTCGGCGAACGGGTACCGGAAGACGTCGTGCAGGACGAACGCCACCCGCTCGGCGGGCGTCATCGAGTCCAGGACGACGAGGAAGGCCATGGACACCGACTCGTCCAGGACGATCTGTTCGGCGGGGTCCGCCGGGCCGGTGGTGCCGGTGCCGCCCGAGCGGCCCGCCACGCTGCGCCCGGGCAGCGGCTCGGGCAGCCACGCGCCGACGTACCGTTCCCGGCGGGCCCGCGCCGAGCCGAGCAGGTCCAGGCAGATGCGGCTGGTCACCGTCGTCAGCCAGGCGCCGGGGGACAGGATCCCCTCCCGCCGGCTCCGCGGCAGGGCGTACCAGCGGGCGTAGGCGTCCTGCACGGCGTCCTCCGCCTCGGTCACCGAGCCGAGCAACCGGTAGGCCACATTGATCAGTTGACGCCGCTCGCCGGCCACCTCGCCGGCGTCCACCCCGACAGTCGCCATGCTTGCGGCCACCCCCCTTACCTTTCGCCGGCCCGTGTCGTCGGACTGTCGAGACCTTATCGATCTACTGCCCGAGCGGCGGACAAGGGGACTGTGACATGGCCACTGAGGTGACGACGACGGCGGGCGCACGCCGGGGCTCCTCGTTCCTGCGGATCGCGATCGCCCTGCAGACCCTGACCATCTTCCTCCAGGCCGTCTCCGCCGGTCTGCTGCTGACCTCCTCCTACGGGGAGACGCTGCACGGCGCCGGCGCCCGCGTGATGTACGGGGCGTCGATGCTGTACGTGCTGGCGGCGGTGCTGGCGTGGAGGCCGGGCGGCGGCTCGCCCCGGCCCGTCCTGCACGCGTCGGGCTTCCTGGCGCTCGCCTCGGCTCAGGTCGTGCTCGGCATCGCGCACGTGCCCTCCGTCCATCTCCCCTTGGGAGTGCTGATGTTCGGCCTGAGCGTGCTGGCCCTGGCCCGGCGCTGACGCCGGCTCGTCCGGCGGCCGGCCTCGCCTCAGGCCGGCCGCCGGATCCGGTCGGGCGCCGCCGGGGTGAGGAGCTGCCCGGGGTGTCCCTGTCCCACGAGACGCCCCTCGTGCAGCAGGAGGCATGTGCCGGCCGAGCGGGCCGCGTCCAGATCGTGAGTGGCGTGCACGACGGTCACGCCGTCGGCCACCAGCTCTGTCAGCAGCGTCGCCATGCGTTCCCTGGCCCCGGGGTCCAGTCCGGTGGCCGGCTCGTCCAGCAGCAGGAGGTCCGACTCCTGGGCGATTCCCTGGGCGATCAGGGCGCGCTGCCGCTGTCCGCCGGACAGTTCGCCCAGCTGACGAGCGGCCAGGTGGGCGATGCCCAGGCGGTCCATGGCCGTGTCCACGAGGGCGCGGTCCCGCCGGGTCAGCCGGCGCCACGGGCCGCGGTCGCCCCAGCGCCCCATCTCCACGGTCTGCCGGACCGTCAGCGGCAGGGCGTCGCCGACCGCGCCGCGCTGCGGGACGAAGGCGGGTGGCCGGCCGCCGTTGCGGCGCAGCTCGCCTGCCGTGGGCTGGATCACACCGGCCAGGACGCCGAGCAGCGTGGACTTCCCGCTGCCGTTCGGGCCCACGAGCGCGGTGATCGTCAACGCCGGTATTTCCGCGTCCAGTTGATGCAGGGCCGGCCGTCCCGAATAGCCCGCGGTCAGTCCCGTCAGGCGGATGTGGAACGGCGCGTCGCCGGAGGCGGCGAGGGGGAGGTGGGGTTTGTTGAACATGATTGTCATTGTAGTGTGCTCCGCATGGAGTGGTTGACAGACCCTTTCGAGGCGACGTTCGTGCAACGGGCGCTGTGGGGCGGAATGTTGGTGTCGGCGATCTGTGCCCTGGCGGGCACCTGGGTGGTGCTGAGGGGGATGGCCTTCCTCGGTGACGCCATGTCCCACGGACTGCTGCCGGGGGTCGCCCTGGCAGCGCTGCTCGGCGGCAACCTCCTGCTGGGGGCGCTGCTGAGCGCGGCGGTCATGGCCGCGGGCGTCACCGCCCTCGGCCGTACGCCGAAGCTGTCCCAGGACACCGGGATCGGCCTGCTCTTCGTGGGGATGCTGTCGCTGGGCGTCATCGTCGTGTCGCGTTCGCAGTCCTTCGCGGTCGAGCTGACCGGAATCCTCTTCGGCGACGTACTGGCCGTGCGCGCACAGGACGTGCTGCTGCTGGGCGGAGCCCTGGTGGCGGCCCTCGTCGTCTCGGTCCTCGGCCATCGCGCCTTCCTGGCCCTGGCGTTCGACGTACGCAAGGCCCGGACACTGGGCCTGCGCCCCCGCCTCGCCCATGGCGTGCTGCTGGGGCTGCTGGCGCTGGCCATCGTGGCGTCGTTCCACATCGTGGGGACGCTGCTGGTGCTGGGGCTGCTCATCGCCCCGCCGGCGGCCGCGTTGCCCTGGGCGCGGAGCGTGCCGGGCGTGATGGCCCTGGCGGCACTGCTCGGCGTGACCGCCACGTTCTGCGGCCTGCTGCTGTCCTGGCATCTGGGCACCGCGGCCGGAGCGACCGTGTCGGCCCTGGCCGTGTGCCTGTTCTTCCTCTCCCGTCTGGCATCCGCCGTCCACCACCGCGACGCACGCCCGTCAGGCGTCCGTCCGGCGGCAACCGACTGAGAAAGACCTGAACGATGTCCCTGTTCGTCCGAAGAAACGTCACCGCCGGGGCGCCGGCCGCCCTGCTGACCCTCACCCTGCTCACCGCCGGCTGCACCGGAGAGGGCGGCAACCCGTCCACCCCGAAGGCGGGTTCCGCGACTCCCACCGCTCCGCACGGCCATGTCGAAGGAGCGCGGGAGGCGGCCGAGCAGCAGTCCCGGCTGCTGCTCAACGACCCCACGACCGGAGACACCCGGGTACTGGACCTCACCACCGGGAAGGCGCACGAGACGTCCCCGAGGGCCGGCGCCGTGGAACTCACCACGGACGGCAGGTTCGGCTACTTCCGCACGGCGGACGGCATACGCGTCCTCGACGGCGGCACCTGGACCGTGGACCACGGCGACCACGTGCACTACTACCGCGCCGGCATACGCGACGTCGGCCGCCTGCCCGCCGACAAGGGTGCGCACGTCCGCGGCGACACCGCCGTGACGGCCGTGACCGGTGAGGACGGCCGCGCCGTCACCTACCGCCGCACCGCATTCGAGAAGCACCGGGTCGGCCCCGCCCGCCCGCTTCCCGGCAAGCACGCCGGGGCGGTGGTGCCGTACGCGGAGCATCTGCTGACCCTCACCGACGACGGGACAGGCACGCCGGAGGTCACGGTCCACACCCGTGACGGCGCGCGCGCCGCGTCCACGGACGCCACCTGCGAGGACCCCAAGGGCGACGCCGTCACCCGACGGGGCGTCGTCCTCGGATGCGCCGACGGCGCCCTGCTGATCAGCGAGGACGACGGACACTTCACCGCCGAGCGGATCCCGTACGCCGGCGACGTGCCCGCGGACGAACGCGCGGTGTCCTTCCGCCACCGCGCGGGCAGCGACACGCTCACGGCGCACGCAGGGGACAGGGCCGTGTGGGTACTGGACGTCACGGAACGCACCTGGACCCGGGTGGAGACCGGCCCCGTGGTCGCCGCCAACACAGCGGGAGAGGGATCCCCGCTGCTCGTCCTGGAGACCGACGGCGCCCTGCACGGTTACGACGTGGCCACCGGCGAGGAGACCGCCCGGACCGAGCGGCTCCTCACCGGGGAACACCGGGCGGGCGCCGGCGGAGACGGACCGGTGGTCGAGAACGACCGCAGCCGCGCCTACGTCAACGCCCCCAAGGACCGGCGCGTGTACGAGATCGACTACAACGACGGTCTGCGCGTCGCCCGCACCTTCGACCTGGACATGGAACCGCGGCTGATGGTGGAGACCGGACGATGACACGGGCCGGACGAACCCTGCTGCGGCTACGCCGCTCGGCGGCGGCCCTGACCGCCCTCCTCTGCGCGGGCACGGCCACCGCCTGCGCGAGCCCCGACGAGCGGCCCCGAGTCGTGGTGACGACCAACATCCTCGGCGACGTCACCCGGGAGATCGTCGGTGCCGAGGCCGACGTCACCGTCCTCATGAAACCCAACGCCGACCCGCACTCCTTCGGACTGTCGGCCGTGCAGGCCGCCGAGATGGAGAACGCCGACCTCGTCGTCTTCAACGGTCTCGGCCTGGAGGAGAACGTACTGCGGCACGTGGAGGCCGCCCGGGAGTCCGGGGTGGCCACCTTCGAGGTCGGCGAGGCGGTGGACCCCCTCACCTTCCGGGCGCCGGACGACGGAGGCCCCGAGCGGGAGAGCGGGCAGCCCGACCCGCACTTCTGGACCGACCCCGACCGCGTCCGCAAGGCCGCCGGCCTGATCGCCGACGAGGTGGTCGAGCAGGTGGGCGGCGTGGACGAGAAGACGGTCCGCCGCAACGCCGCCCGCTACGACCGGCAACTCGCCGCTCTCACCGCCTGGATGGAGAAGTCCTTCGACCGCATACCCGAGGACAAGCGCGCCCTGGTCACCAACCACCACGTCTTCGGCTACCTCGCCGACCGGTTCGGGTTCCGGGTGATCGGCGCGGTCATACCCAGCGGTACCACCCTGGCGTCGCCCAGCTCCTCCGACCTGCGCTCCCTCACCGAAGCCATGCGCGAGGCCGGGGTGCGCACGGTGTTCGCAGACTCCTCCCGGCCCGCACGACTCGCCGACGTCCTGCGCGGTGAACTGGGCGGCCGGGTCGAGGTGATCGAGCTGTACTCGGAGTCGCTCACCGCCGAGGGCGAGGGCGCCGACACCTACCTGCGGATGATGCGCGCCAACACCACCGCCGTGACCGAAGGCCTCACGCCCCGCTGAACCCGGCCACATGCGCCGGCACCGGCACCACAGGTCGCCCCACCCGCCCACCGACGCCGCACACCCGCGGCCGAAAGGAACACACACAGTGAACAAGAAGATACGGAAGAGAGTCGCCCTCGGTGCGTCCGTCGCCCTGACGGTGTCCGCCCTCCTGACCGCCTGCGGGGGAGGGGAAGCCACCTCGTCCGACGCCCGGGCGGCGAAGGAGCCGAGTGCCACCCCCGCCACCCCGGTCGAGGACCCGCTGGTCGCCACCTTCGACGGCGGTCTGTACATCCTGGACGGCGAAAGCCTCGAACTCGCCGGGACCATCGAGCTGCCCGGTTTCAACCGCGTCAATCCCGCCGGAGACGACGACCACGTCATCGTCTCCACCGACAGCGGCTTCCGGGTCCTCGACGCCGCCCGCCGGTCCCTCACCGACATCACCTACGAAGGCGCCAAGCCGGGCCACGTCGTCCGCCACGCCGGCAAGACGGTGCTCTTCACCGACGGCACCGGCGAGGTCAACGTCTTCGACCCGGCCGGCCTGCGCGGCGGCAGGAAGCCCGAAGGCCGCACCTACACCTCGGCCCGGCCGCACCACGGAGTCGCCATCGAACTGAGTGACGGCCGACTGCTCAGCACCCTCGGCACCGAGGAGAAGCGCACCGGCGCGCTCGTCCTGGACGAGAACGGCAAGGAGATCACCCGCAGCGAGAACTGCCCCGGCGTGCACGGCGAAGCCGCCGCCGAGGGCGAGGCCGTCGCCGTCGGCTGCGAGGACGGTGTCCTCCTCTACAGGAACGGCAAGTTCACCAAGGTCGACGCCCCCGACGACTACGGCCGGATCGGCAACCAGGCCGGCAGCGACGCCTCCCCGATTCTCCTCGGGGACTACAAGACCGACCCGGACGCCGAACTGGAACGCCCGACCCGCGTCTCCCTCATCGACACCGCGACGGCGAAGCTGCGCCTGGTCGACCTCGGCACCAGCTACTCCTTCCGCTCACTCGGGCGCGGCCCGCACGGCGAGGCACTCGTCCTCGGCACCGACGGCGTCCTCCACGTCCTCGACCCGGAGACCGGCCGGGTCGAGAAGAAGATCACCGTCGTCGACGCGTGGAAGGAGCCCCTCGACTGGCAGCAGCCACGGCCCGCCCTCTTCGTCCGCGACCACACCGCGTACGTCTCCGAACCGGGCAAGCGCAAGCTGCACGCCGTCGACATCGAGACCGGCCGCCACCTCGCGTCGGTGACCCTGCCGCAGAGCACGAACGAACTCTCGGGCGTCGCCCTCCACTGACCGGCGGCGCAGCCCGCGCGTCGATCCGGACAGCGCCGCAAGATGGAGGGAGGAGCACCGGCGATCCGGGGAGGTGCGGTGATGCACGACGACACCGAGGACGACGAGACCGCCCCCGTGGAGGCCACCGCGGCCCCGGGGGCGGACCCGGACGTCTATCTGGACGTCCCCGTGCTGAAGGTCGACGAGATCGACCTGGACGTGGAGAACCTCCGGGCGCACGTCTCGCTGCAGACGGAGGTGCTGGACCTGCTGCGGCTGAACGTGGGCGCCGACGTCTCCCTCGGCCGGGTCCACCTCGGCATCTCGGGGGTGGAGGCACAGGCCCAGCTCAAGGTGCGTCTCGACAACGTCGCCATGATCATCAACCGGGTGCTCACCACGCTCGATCGCAATCCGGAGCTCCTGCGCGATCTCACGCGGGGTATCGGCTCCGCCGTGCAGGACGTCGGCGGCGGAGCCGGTCAGGCGGTGGGCGAGCTGGGCACGGGCGCCGGACGTGCCGTCGAGGATGTCGGTCAAGGTGCTGGACGTGCCGTCGAGGATGTCGGTCAAGGCGCTGGACGTGCCGTCGAGGATGTCGGCGAAGGTGCTGGACGTGCCGTCGAGGGCGTCGGCCAAGGCGCCGGAGCCGCAGTCGACGAAGTGGGACGCGGCGCCCGCTCGGTGGCGGAGGACGTCGGACAGGGAGCCGGCACGGCCGTCGAGGAGGTGGGCGGTGACGTCGGACGCGTGGTGGAGGACGCCGGGGGCGAAGTGAGCCGGACGGCCTCCGGTGTCGCGGACCAGGAGGTCGCCGACACCACCCGGACCGTGACGGGCACCGCCGGCGCACGGCGTGCGCGCCCAGCGGCGGGGGAGCAGGAGAGCGGGGCAGCCCGCAGCCAGGGCGGCCCCCGCAAACGCCGGGTGCGGACCGAGGACGGGAAACTGCCACCGCGGCCCCCTCGCCGGCGCGCCACCGGGGAACGGGACGAGCCGCCCTGAACGGCGCACGCCCCGGCCCCCGACGGCACCGGCGAGTCGGCGGCGGGCCCGGTGTGGGACATCGCGTTCCGGGCGAGGGTCCACTCCGAGCGCCTGCGCTTCGCGGAGCCGCCCCGCACGGCTGTCCGTTTCCCGGGCGCCGGTGAGCGGGACTCGGTCAGCGACAGCGCTCGCGACCACCTCCCCGAGAAGGTCGTGCCGCACCACGTGTACCGCGACGCGACCGTCGACTACCGGCTGAAGACCCGGCTCACCGGGCACCGGGAGGCCGGTGGAGCGGATGTGTGACCGGTGAGCCCGTCGGGCGGTGCGCCGGGGGCCGTGACCGCTACTTGATCACGGCGTTCGCCCCGATGATCACGAAGCCGATCAGCATGTCGGCGGCCCCGGCCCGGAGGGAGGCCGCCCAGCCGCGCCCCGCGCTCCGCGCCGTCCACACGCCCCAGCAGGCGAGCAGCAGGGTGTTGAGGGCCAGGGCGGTGTTCACCGCCTGGCTCTCCGTCCACCAGGAGGGCATCGCGGTCAGCAGCAGCACGACGGTGGGGGCGGCCGCCACGACGACCGGCCACTCCGCGAGCATGGCGCGCAGTCCGATCCGGGCACCGCCGCCGTCCCCCGACATCCGGTGTGCGACGACATGGGCGTAGCCGTGGGCGGCCGCGGAGGCGAGGGCGGTGAGCAGGACCCACAGCGCGTCCGACCCGGGGTCGGACGCCTCACCGGGCGAGTCGAGCGCGGCCGCCAGCGCGCTGGCCAGGATCAGTCCGTAGACGCCGCTGAACAGCACCGTCTCCGTCGGCCGTTGGGACACCTTCCGTCGCGGGCCGGCCGGCCGGCGGACGGGGTGGGCGCGGTGGTGCATCGCTACAACCTTCGCCGGGAAGGGACGGGTGCCGCCGGCGCCTCGGCCACTTGGGAGGGCCGCACCGCCGACGACAGACAATGTGTTGCCGACAACGCCGTCCTTTAATCTCATCCATGGGGACGTCGGGTGCCCCGTGTGCGACACCAGGGAGGCATGGTGCTCGGAAGGGGCGCGCGGTTGCTCGCGGGTGCCGTGATCGTGGCCTGCATGGTGCTCCTCGGCCCCAGTTCCCCGATCGGCGCCCCCTTCGCCGGATCACTGCCCGTCGACGCCGTGCGGGACGTCGTACCGAACCGGGTCATGACCTGGAACCTCTGCAACCCCTGCGAGGAGAGCGACGTCGACCGGGCGGCGGAGATCGCCCGTCACGCGCCCCAGGTCATCGCCCTGCAGGAAGCGTGCGCACGGGACGTCGAGAGGATCCGGGACCATCTGGAGAGCCTGCACGGGCTCGTCTACCACGTCGAGTACGGGACGGTGCTGCGGAACTGGGGCCGGTGCGGCGGAGCGCCGTGGAAGCCGGGGGCCTTCGGCCAGGCGGTCCTCTCGGCCGCGCCGATGACGGACCGGGTCCTTGTGGAGTATCCGGACGGCGGATCCGAGGACCGCGGCTACATGGCCGTCACCACCGAGGTGGGCGGCCGGTCCGTCCGCGTCTTCAACACCCACCTCGCCGAACGACGTCAGGAGGAGGTCCGGGCGGGACAGGCCGGCGTGCTCGCCGAGGCGGTGGCCCGGCACGATCGCGCGATCGTGCTCGGCGACTTCAACGCCGTGCCCTACGCCCCCGAACTCGCCCGGATGTGGGAACTGGCCGAGGACGCCGACCCCCGCTGCCGCCCCTCGGACGCCGGAACCTGCGAGCCGACCACCGACTGGAACAGCAAGTTCGACTACGTTTTCCTGCGTGGCATCGCCCCGCTCCGGCACCATGTGGAGCCCACCCGCTACTCGGACCACCACCTGCTGCGGACCGACCTGGCTCCGTCGTGAGGGACGGCCCAGGGCCTGGGCGTGCGAGGAGCCTCAGCCCGCCGGGGCCGGCTTCCAGTCCCTGCTGAGCAGTCCGAGCAGCACCTCGTCCAGGAACTCGCCCATCACCCAGGCCGAGGAACGCAGCACGCCCTCGCGGACGAAGCCGTTGCGCTCTGCGGAGCGCAGCATCGCGGTGTTGTCCGACAACGTCTCGATCTGCAGCCGGTGCAGGCCGCGCACGACGAAGCCGTAGCGGCACAGCACCGCGACCACGTCGGTGCCGTAGCCCTTACCGCGCGAGGACGGCAGGAGCCCGAGCCCGATGTGCGCCCCCCGGTTGTGGGTGTCGATGCCCCAGAGCGTCGCGGTGCCGATCAGCGTGCCGCCGTCGAGCTCCACCACGGAGAACGGGACGTGCCCCTGTTCCTTGTCGTCCACCACGAGCCGCGGATCCTTCGAGCCGGGAGTGATCGGCCGCCACGGGCCGCCCTCGGCCCGCGAGGC
The DNA here is from genome assembly GCF_003665435.1 of Streptomyces fungicidicus. NCBI lineage: Bacteria > Bacillati > Actinomycetota > Actinomycetes > Kitasatosporales > Streptomycetaceae > Streptomyces > Streptomyces fungicidicus. The sequence goes on along the minus strand of NZ_CP023407.1, from coordinate 325,667 downwards.
GTTGACCACGTCGTCGTAGAGCTCGGCCCGCAGGACCGGAATGTCGTCCTCGTGCCGGGCCCTGAGCCCGACCTTGTCGCCTTTCAGCATGCACGCTTCCTACCCGAACGGACGAGGCTCCGACAAGCGAATTGAAGCCGGGGGAAGGCAACCGCCGTGGCCACGTCCAGGGAACGCCGTTTGACCTTGACACAGTGACAAGCCCTTCACTGCCTGCCGAGGAGGTGGTCCCGATGACCATGACGAGCCAGGACACCGAAGCGGCGCGAACGCTCCGGGCGCTGGAGGACGACCGTTCGTCCGTGCGGCTGCGGGCGGCGCTGGCGGCCGGCACCACGCCGGACCCCCGCTTCGTGGACAAACTCATCGACAGAAGCGCGCTGGAGCCCGAGTTCCTCGTCCGCGACATGCTGACCTGGGCACTCACCCGCCACCCGGTGTCACTCACCCTCCCCGGGCTGCTCCACGAGGTCCGCTCGGAGCGGGCGCAGGCGCGGAGCCAGGCGCTGCACACCCTGTCCAAGATCGGGGACCGGCGGGCGTGGCCCGCGCTCACCCGGGCGCTGCTCTCCGACGCCGACGACGAAGTGGCGCGGACCGCCTGGCGGGCCGCGGTCGTGCTGGTGCCGGAAGGCGAGGAGCCCGGCTTGGCCGCGATCCTGGCCGAGCAGCTGGGACGCGGTGAGCGGGAGACGCAACGCAGTCTCAGCCGGGCACTGGCCGCGCTCGGTGACGTGATCCTGCCGGCGCTGCGCGCCGCCGCGGCGGCCCCCGGCGAGCGCGTCCGCGCGCACGCGCTCGCCACCGAGCGGCTGCTGCGCGACCCGGACGCCGACTTCGCGTGCGCGATCGAGGAGGCGAAGCGGGTCGTGGCCCTCGGCGGCACCGGCGATGAGGGACGATAGAAGGTGTTGATCGGTGAGGTGGCGCGGCGTTCCGGGGTCAGTGCCCGCATGCTCAGGCACTACGAGTCGCTGGGACTGGTGCGGCCGTCCGGCCGCACCGGCACCGGCTACCGGGAGTACTCCGGCGAGGACATCCGGCGCATCTTCCACATCGAGAGCCTGCGGACACTGGGGCTGTCGCTGCGGGAGATCGGCCGCGCGCTCGGCGATCCCGGTTTCCAGCCCTCGGCGCTCGTCGCCGACCTCATCCGTCAGACGCGTGAACGCATCGCAGTCGAAACGGAGTTGCTCACACGGCTGTGCCGCATCGACGCCGCGGAACCGGCCGGCTGGGAGGAAGTCCTGCACACCGTCTCCTTCCTGCAGGCACTGGGCTCGAAGAACGCCGACGCACGTCAGCGCGCGGCCCTTGCCCCCGTCGACAGCGTCCCCGCACCCGTGGACGCCCTGGTGGAGGCGGTGTTGAGCGAGACGGAGCCGAACGTCGCCGGGGCGCTGCGATGGGCGCTGGCGCGTTCCGGCGGCGGCGGAACGGCGTTGCTGGCGGAGGGCCTGGACTCACCGGTGGCCGCGGTGCGGCAGCGTGCCGTTCAGGCACTCGCCGAGATGCCCGACGGCGAGGCCTCCGCCCGCCTGCGGGACGCCCTCGCCCATCCCGACGCCGTGGTCCGCGGGTACGCGGCTCTGACGCTCGGGACACGTGGCCTGGCCGATACGGTCCCCACGCTCATCGACATGATCGTGGAGGGAAGGAACGACACCGACGCGGCCGACGCGCTGAGCGTGCTGGCCGGCGACATCGCGACGGCGGAGCGGATCGCGACGGAGGTCGTCGGCCGCCTCGGCCACGAGGACACGGGCGCACCGGCACGCGTACGGCTGACCCAGGCGCTGGCGGACATCCCGGGGCCCACGGCGTCCCGGGCCCTCGTGGAGCTGTCGCACGACGACGACCGTGCCGTCGCGCTGACGGCGGCCTACCTCCGCCAACTGCGCGACGGACGCTGACGGTTCCCACCCGCGCCGGAGACCCCACCGTGCGGGACCACGCTTCGCGGCGCACCATGTGAAGCAGGGGGCCGCACAGCTGGTTCGCATCCCCAAGGAGTCACCATGCCCATGTTGCTGATCAAGGGCGTGTACGGTGTCGTGGGCTCACAGCCGGACGGAGACACGGTCCACTTCACCGCGGACGAGCCCTCGGAGTGGGACCTGGTCGGCGGTGGCCTGGGCCGCGCCGTCGAGCACAACGCGGCGGGTCGCGCGACACTGCGGCTGGACGCGGTCGACGCACTCGAGACACATTACGGCGCCAATCGTGTGCACCAGCCGCTCCCGTTCGCCCACGCCGCGCGCGACGAACTGCTGAGCTGGCTGGGCTTCACCGATGTCCAGCACCGCCCGGACGAGACGGTGACCGGCACCACCCCCGACACGGTGCCGGGGTTCGTACTCACCCGCGGCGCCGATGTCCACGGCCGCTGCATCGCCCTCGCGGGGCGCGGAACGCCCCCGGGTGCCGGCGGCCGTGAGATCGACGTCGACGCGACCGTGCTCAGGACGACGGTCAACCACCACCTGCTCACCACGGGCCTGGCGTACCCGACCTTCTACCGCTCCCTCTTCACCAGCCTGCGGACCGAGATGTCCACCGCGGCGACGGAGGCGCGGGACGCGGGACGGGGACTGTGGCCGAGCGATGTCACCACCACCGGGGCGAAGATCACGGGACTGTCCACGCTGACGGACGACGCAGTGCTTCTCCCCAAGCTGTTCCGCCGGCTGGTGGACTACCTGCAACTCGGCCCCACCGTGCCGCTCGCCTGCTTCCCGGCCTTTCTGGCCGGTGTGGGCGACCGCTTCTCCATCCTGTCCACAGGAGAGCGGTGCGTGGGCCTGCACCATGTCGTGGAGGCCACGAACGGCCAGACCGTGCGGATGACGCATCCCCCCGAGGACCTGCTCTTCGCGGACACCTGACACCGGACATCTGACACCTGACACCGGCCGCGCCGACCCGGAACGGGGCCGGCCGTCCGGAAGGCCCCGGCATCGGCGCGGGCGGCGTCCTCGGCGCGCGCGGTCCGGCGGATGCGGCGACCATGGCGGTACGACGTGCCGTCCGGCGCGGGTGTGCCGCCGGCGCCGAGCCGGGGACGCGGAGGAAGGGACTCACCAGCATGAAGGCGCTCCAGTACCGCCGCATCGGCGCTCCTCCGGAGGTCGTCACCGTGCCCGATCCCGAGCCGGGTCCCGGCCAGGTCCTGCTCAAGGTCACTGCGGCCGGAGTGTGCCACTCGGACATCGCGGTGATGAGCTGGCCGGCCGAGGGCTTCCCCTACGAACTGCCGCTGACCCTGGGGCACGAGGGTGCGGGCACGGTCGAGGCGCTCGGCGCCGGCGTGAGCGGGCTGAACGAGGGCGACGCCGTCGTCGTGTACGGCCCCTGGGGCTGCGGCACCTGCGCCAAGTGCGCGGAGGGGAAGGAGAACTACTGCCTGCGCGCGGCAGAGCTCGGCATCTTCCCGCCGGGGCTCGGCACTCCCGGGGCGATGGCTGAGTACCTGCTCGTCGACGACGCCCGACACCTCGTCCCCATCGACGGTCTCGATCCGGTCGCCACGGTGCCGCTGACGGACGCCGGGCTGACCCCGTACCACGCCGTGAAGCGCGCGCTGCCCCGGCTCGTGCCCGGCTCCACCGCGGTGGTCATCGGCACGGGCGGCCTAGGTCATGTCGCCGTTCAGCTGCTGCGGGCCATGTCCGCGGCCCGCGTGATCGCCCTCGACGTCAGCGAGGAGAAGCTGGCGCTCGCCCGGACCGTCGGCGCGCACGAGACCGTGCTCTCGGACGCGCAGGCGGTCGGCAAGGTGCGGGAGCTGACGGGCGGGACCGGGGCCCAGGCCGTGTTCGACTTCGTCGGCGCGGAGCCGACCGTGCGCACCGCGGGAGCCGTGGCCGCGGTCGAGGGCGAGATCAGCATCGTGGGCATCGGCGGAGGCTCCCTGCCCGTCGGCTTCGGCGCACTGCCCTTCGAGGTGTCCGTCAACGCCCCCTACTGGGGATCACGAGGCGAACTGATCGAGGTCATCGGCCTCGCCAGGACCGGCGCCGTCGCCGTGCACACCGAGACCTACTCCCTCGACGAGGCGCCCCTCGCCTACGAACGCCTGCACGCCGGCCAGGTGAACGGCCGGGCCGTCGTCGTCCCCCACGGGTGACAACACACTCTTCGCCTCGTTCGCCGGCGCCGTCGCGAGTGCCGGCGGCTGTCGTTTCCGTCCAAGACGGGTGGCCCGGCCGCGTTCTAGCGTGGACCCGGCAACGTGCCCCAGAACGAGGAGACAGCAGCATGCGGAAGCTGGTCTACACCGGATTCATGTCGCTCGACGGCGTCGTGGACTCGCCCGGCGGCGGGCCGGGGGAGGGACACCGCAGTGGCGGCTGGGTGGTCAAGGACCTCGAATTCGAGCCGGAAGCCTGGTCGTTGAAGGGTGAGGAGCTCACCGACACGACTGCGCTGATGTTCGGCCGCCGCAGCTACGAGGCGTTCGCACCGGTATGGCCCGGCTCACAGGACCACGCCGACTACAAGGAGTTGCCCAAGTACGTGGTGTCGAGCACCCTGTCCGACGACGCCCTCGTCGACGACTGGGGTCCGACGACGGTCCTGCGCTCGACCGAGGACGTCGCCGCGCTCAAGGAGGGCGAGGGCGGCGCGATCTTCATCCACGGGAGCGCCGAGCTCGCCCGGCGACTGTCCGACGCGGGCCTGATCGACCAGTACAACCTGCTCGTCTTCCCCGTGCTGCTCGGCGCCGGGAAGAGCCTGTTCGGGCGGGCCGACCGGGACAAGCGGATGCTGAGCCTGCGGGAGTCGGAGAGCTACTCGAACGGGATCGTGAAGCTGGTCTACGACGTCAGGCGCTGATCCACGTCGAGGGCGATCGCGCCGCCGGAACCCTCGCGCAACTGCCCGGCGGTACGGCCGACGTAAACGCGCAGTGCCCTCGCCAGGTGCGGCTCGTCGAAGTAGTCGAGCCCGGCGACGACTTCGGCGGCGGGGGAGCCGGCCGCCAGCAGCCGCGCGGCGGTGCGGGCCCGCTCGATCTGCCTGACGGCGCCCCGCGTCAGCCCCGTCGCTGCCCGGAACCGGCGTTCGACCGTGCGCGCCGAGACGTCCGGTCGGTGGCCTCGCAGCACCTCGGAGACGAGTGGATCACGGACCACGGTCCCGGCCCGCACGAGATGGTCGACCAGGGCCTCGGCGTCGTCGGGGCCGGGCGTCCGCCGGCGCACGCCGTCCAGTCGGAACGTCCGGGGCGTGGTGTCGGGGAGCTGGATGCCGCCGTCGACCAGCACCGGTGAGGGCAGGGCCCGCAACGAGGTGCCCACGGCGAACTCGATGCCGGTGAACGTCGCGCCCTCCGGCACCGGCGCCGTGCCGGCCCGGGTCCCGGGCCCGGTGACGCCCGCGTGCGCCGTGCCGTCCTGCTCCCAGAACACCAGGCCCAGACACGCCCCGGCCACCGACGTCATCGCCGTGACCTGCTCACTCGTACACGTCCACACGGTGTCGACCCACGGCGAGTCGGACCCGCGCGTCTCGAACCGCAGTCCCACGGGCGCAGGATACGCCGGGTCGGCCGGCCGCGCCGTGGTGATGGCCCGGACCCTACGTTCTCCCGTCCAGCAGGGCCCGGCCGAGAGGGCGCAGGGTGTGGAGGACCGCCGTGCCGGTTCGCTCCGTGGAGATCAGCCCCGCGTCGCGCAGGACGCCGGCGTGCTGGCTGGCGCCGGCCAGTGAGATGCCGGTCCGTTCGGCGAGGGCCGTGGTGGTGGCAGGTGTCCGCAGCGCCTCCAGGACGGCGGCCCTGGTGCGGCCGAGCAGCGGAGCGAGTGCCCCGGCGGACACCTCCGTGGTGCCGGCTCCTTCGTGCAGGGGGTACACGAGCACCGTCGGCTCCTCCGGGTGGTATCCCAGGAACGGCCTGGTGGCGAAGAAGGAAGGCACGAGCAGCAGGCCGCGTCCGCACAACGGCACGTCGAAGGTCGAAGGCGAGGGCAGGTGGAGGGTCGGGGGCTGCCAGCGCCACGACGGGGCGAGCGTGGTGAGCAGCGCGTCGACTCCGCCGCGCAGCAGCATCTCGGCCCGCAGCGCGCGGTCCGCCGTCGCGGCGGCCGTGACGTGGTGCCAGCAGGAGGCGATCGACGCGTCGTGGTAGCGGCGCAGGTCCCGCACCAGCATGTCGCGGCCCTGCGGGCTGCCCTCGGCGAGTTCGCGAAGCCGTCCGTCGGCGCCGGGGAGCCGGCCGTTGCGGCCCCGCACTGCCTCCGGAGGTTCGAGGAGTCGTGCCAGATCCTGGTGCAGACGCGCGGTGGGCAGGGAGTGGGCCGACTCGACCGCCTCGCCGAAGGAGGAGGCGGTCGGCTGGAGCAGGAAGTCGGGGAGGTAGTCGTCCCGGCGGACCAGCTCCGCCAGGACGCCCGCCCGGCCGACGGGTGTGCCGTCCATCGCGTGCCGCCATCGCGTCACCGGGGCGCGGCGGCCCTGGTGCACGGCCGGCCCGCCCAGCAGCAGGCGCACGCTGAGCGCCGTTTCGAACAGGGCGTCGGGACGCGGCGCGAGCGTGATGCGGCGCACGTCGGCGGGCGAGAAATGCAGACGGATCACGGCCACCGATTATCGGCAACCGCGAGCCTTTCAGCCAGGGTTGAAAGGCCGCGCGTTGCTCGCCCCCCACGGGTGAGCCTGGGGACCCGGTCGACGAAGCCTTGCGTCCAAGGCTGCCCCTGGAGGTCCGTCCATGCGCGTGACGACACGTCTGTTCTGTCTGGGAGCCTCCGTGCTCCTCGCGGTCGCCGGCCAGACCGGCGCCGCCGGCGCCCGTGGCCTGCCCGACACCTATGTCGTCTCCCGGGCTCCGGGGGTACTGCCCGAGGGCATCGCCGTGGCGCGTGACGGCACGGTGTACGTGTCGTCCGACGGCACCGGCCGGCTGTTCCGCGGCCACGTGGGCGACCCGGAACTGCGTCCGTTCGCCGCCCGGGGGATCGACGACCGCACCAGCACGCTCGGCGTGCACACCGACCGGCGCGGCCGCGTCTACTCCGTCGGCGGCGCGAGCCTCACGGTGCACGACGAGCGAGGGCGGCTGCTGGCCCGGCGTACCGCCGAGGACGGCCCCCTCGGCACCGCGGATCTCAACGACCTCGTGATCACCAGGGACGCCGTCTACGTCACCGACTGGGCCAACCCCGTCGTCCACCGGGCCGAGCTGCGGCACGGCCGGCTGGGCCCGCTGCGGCCCTGGCTCGACATCCGCGGCGCCAACCCCCGGTTCCCCGCGCGGTACTGGCTGCTCAACGGCATCGTGGCCGACCGCGAGGGCGGCACGCTGCTGGTGGCGTCCAACGGCACGGAGGCACTGTGGCGGGTGGACACCTCCTCGCGCGAGGTGGAACAAGTGCGCCTGGGCGAAGAGTCGTTCGGCGCCGACGGCATGGTGCTGCGCGGCCGGACCCTGTACGCGGTGATCAACTACGGTGCGCCGAGCGGAGTGTACGTCGCCGAGCTGAGCCAGGACCTGCGTACCGGCGCGGTGCGGCACCGGATCACCGGCGAGCCGTTCGACCTGCCCACCACGCTCGCCCGGCACGGCTGTCGGCTGTACGTCGTCAACAGCCAGCTCGACGATCCGCCCGGTGAGCCCCCGTACACGGTGTCGGCGATCGCCGATCCCAGCTGCCCGCGGACCGCTTGAACGGGACCTCAGCCCCCCGTCGGGTCCTGCGAAGGCTCGTCGGACGGTGAAGGCACGGCGTGTGGACGGAGCACCATGAGTGAGTCCTCCACCGTCGCCACCATGGCGAAGGGGAACCTGTCCAGCTCGAGACAGAGCGCCGCGTCGTCGGGATGGGCTCCTCGACGCACGCCCCGCGCCAACTCGCCCGCGGCACGCGACCGGCCGGCGCGGCGGAGGAACTCTGCCGCGCCGGCCGTCCCCTCCCCGCTTGCCCGGAGAGCGATGTACTGAGCACACGCCAGGTCTTCTTCGGCACGTCCGTCCTCACCGGTGACCACGAACGTGACACCGTCGCCCTCGTGTGTCCGGAGCATCCGAGCCGTCGCCTCCGCCACCACGAAGCCGGCGCAGAGCACCAGCGACGCGTCCTTGACCGCCAGGGCACCGACGGTCCCCGCCGTGGTCTTCTGCACCACGGTCCGCCCGCCGAGGTCGATGCGGCGCAGCAGACCCGGCGAGTTGACCATGTCGAAGCCCGGCGCGGGCGGACCGTCCTTGAGCGTGACCCAATGTGGGTGGCGGGCCTTGAGCGCCAGGGCCTCGTCCAACGACCCGGCGAGAACGATCCTTTCCGCCCCCTGGCCGAAGGCCCACGCCGCCACCGTGAACGCGCGCATGACGTCGACCACGACCGCCGCGGACGGGACGTCGACCAGCTGGGCGATGCCCAGGAAACGAGCCTCCATACGGTCATCCTCGCGCATGCCCGACCCGAACGGCAGTCAGGGCGAAGCCCGCTGTTACGGTGGGCCGATGGCATCGGTCAAGCAGTTCCAGGTCACCTTCGACTGTGCGGATCCCGAGCGGGTCGCCCGCTTCTGGTGCGAGGTGCTGGGGTATGCCGTACCCCCGGCGCCGGAGGGTTTCGCCACCTGGGAGGAGTTCAACCGCTCGCTGCCGCCCGAGGACCGCGGTTCGTGGTTCGCCTGCGCCGATCCGGCAGGAGTGGGTCCGCGCCTGTTCTTCCAGCGGGTGCCCGAAGGCAAGGTCGCCAAGAACCGGGTGCATCTCGACGTGCGGGCCGGCACCGGCCTCGTGGGTGAGGAGCGTCTGGCCACGCTGGAGGCCGAGTGCGCACGGCTGGTGGCGCTCGGCGCGGTACGCGTGCGGCTCCTGCCTGCGGACGACGACAACGAGTCGTGCATCGTGATGCAGGACATCGAGGGCAACGAGTTCTGCCTCGACTGAGCCGGCCACTCCTTGCGCCCGGCCCGCTGTCAGCCGCCGGTCGTCACAGGCTCCAGCCGCAGCCTCTGGACCGGCCAGGGAGGCGCCCCGGCAGGCCCGAACCAGACCCGGACGTCGACCCCGGTGCGCACGGGCAGACGGGGATAGTCGTTCACGGCGTGCTCGGTGCGGTGCAGCGCGTGGCGCGGGCCCAGGTGCACCGCGGCGTACGCGTCGAAGGCAGCCGCGTCCGGCGGCCGGCAGACCGTCGCGACGACCTCGCCGGTGCCCGGCTCGGGCACGAAGCCCGGACCGCGCAACAGCAGCACGTCGTCGCTGTCGACCATGGTGGCGTTCGCCGCGTCGCGGTGCCTCCGCCATACCGCGCCGGTGTAGAACGCCTCCAGCGCGCGCCGGCGGTGCGCCATGTCCGGGAACCGGCGCAGCCAGACGAAGCGGTCCGGGTCGTCGAGGTCGCGGAACCGGCCGCCGACGGCGATCCCGGCCGCCCGCTGACCGGTTACGAACTCCCGTTCGAACAGCTCGATCAGCGTCTCCCGGGCACCGGGACGCAGGGTGTACTGCCGCAGTTCGACGATGCTCGAACCTTGGCCGTCCGGGTCCGGGTGAGGCACGTGGATGTCGTTCATGCGCCGCAGGCTAGGCGGACTCCACTGACATCCACTGTCAGTGAATACTGTGCGGCATGCGTGCGAGCCGACTGGTCACCCTGCTCCTCCTGCTCCAGGACCGGGGCCGGATGACGGCACGGCAGCTGGCCGAGGAACTCGAGGTCTCGGTCCGCACGGTCTACCGGGACGTCGAGGCGCTCGGTGCCGCCGGCATCCCGCTCTACGGCGACGCCGGACACGCGGGCGGCTACCGACTGGTCGACGGCTACCGGACCCGCCTCACCGGACTGACCGCGGACGAGGCGCGGGCCGCGTTCCTCGCCGCGCTCCCCGGGCCCGCCACCGAGCTGGGCCTCGGCGACGCCCTCGCCACCGCCCGGCTCAAACTGCGGGCCGCCCTGTCCACGGAGCCGCGGGAGCACGCCGGGCGGATCCAGGAACGCTTCCTGTTCGACGCCCCCGGCTGGTACGGGGCCACCGGTCAGACACCTCACCTGCCCTCGGTGGCCGACGCGGTGTGGACACGGCGGGCGGTGCACCTGCGGTACCGGCGCTGGCGGGCACCGGAGGAGATCGAGCGCCGGGTCGAGCCGTACGGGCTCGTACTCAAGGCCGGCCGCTGGTACCTGGTCGCGAACGGACCGCACGGGATTCGCACCTACCGCGTCGACCAGATCCTCGAACTCCAGTCCCTGGAGGATCGGTTCACCGTCCCGGACGACTTCGACCTCGCCGCGCACTGGAAGGGCCACCTGGAGGACTTTCGGGCCCGGCTGCACACCGGCGAAGCTCTGGTACGGCTCACTCCGGAGGGTGCCCGCCGTATCGGCGTGACACCCGAGGGCGAGGGGTGGACGGAGACCCGGGTGCCCATCGAATCGATCGATCACGCCCACGGAGAGTTCCTCCGGCTGGGCGCCGACGTCGAGGTCATGGCACCGGCCGAACTCCGCGACCGCATCGCCGCGACGACACGGACCCTGGCCACCCGCTACGGAGTCTGAACACACGGCACCGCTATGGCCGGAACACATACCCGCAGGCCACAGGTGTGGGCACGGGTGACACCGCATTCGCCCGCGCGGTGGGTGAGCCCGGGCGGGCGCCCACCGGTCGGCCCTGGTCACGAGCCACACTCCGACCCATCGGAAGGTAGGGGAAGCAGCCATACCGAGGGGCCCTCGTGCGTCCTTAGTGTCGTCGCGTCGTGGGAAAGGCCATGGGCGCACAGGTCGGACGATGTGCGCGCCTGGGCCGTTCGGGGCGTACGCGCCCCTTGACGGAGAGGGGCAGTATGGGGCTGGACAAGACGGTCGACAGCGTGGCCGAGGCAGTGGCGGACATCCCTCAGGGGGCGTCACTGGCCGTCGGCGGGTTCGGACTGTGCGGCATACCGAGTGCGCTGATCGCCGCCCTGCTGGAGCAGGGGGCGGGCGGTCTCAAGGTCGTCTCCAACAACTGCGGAGTGGACGACTGGGGGCTCGGCCTCCTGCTGCGGGCCGGCCGGATCGCGCGCATGACCAGCTCGTACGTGGGCGAGAACAAGGAGTTCGCCCGCCAGTACCTGAGCGGCGAGCTGGAGGTGGAGCTGGTGCCGCAGGGCACCCTCGCCGAACGGCTGCGCGCGGGCGGCGCGGGCATCCCGGCCTTCTACACGCCTGCCGGGGCCGGGACGCAGATCGGCGACGGCGGGCTGCCCTGGCGGTACGCGCCGGACGGGCAGGTCGCGGTGGCGTCGCCGCCGAAGGAGACACGGACGTTCGACGGCCGTGAGTACCTGCTGGAGGAAGGCATCAGGACCGATTACGGCCTGGTGCGGGCCACCATCGGGGACCGCCACGGCAACCTGGTGTTCCGCTCCTCGGCCCGCAACTTCAACCCACTGGCCGCGATGGCCGGCCGGGTCACCGTCGCCGAGGTCGAGCACCTGGTGGAGCCCGGTGAACTGGACCCGGACGAGGTGCACCTGCCGGGGGTGTTCGTGCAGCGGGTGGTCCGGGTCTTCCCCGACGATCCGGCCGCCGAGCGACGGATCGAACGACGGTGTGTGCGCAGCGAGCAGGAAGGCGGTGCCTGACATGGCACTCACGCGCGAGCAGATGGCGGCCCGGGCCGCCCGCGAACTGGTGGACGGCACCTACGTCAACCTCGGCATCGGCCTGCCCACCCTGATCCCCAATCACCTGCCGCCGGGCGTCGAGGTGGTGCTGCAGTCCGAGAACGGCATCCTCGGCGTCGGCCCGTACCCGCTCGAGGAGGAGATCGACTCCGACCTGATCAACGCGGGCAAGGAGACGGTGACGGTGCTGCCCGGCGCGTCCTTCTTCGACTCCGCGCTGTCCTTCGGCATGATCCGCGGCGGGCACATCGACACCGCCGTGCTGGGGGCCATGCAGGTGGCGAGCTCCGGGGATCTGGCCAACTGGATGATCCCGGGGAAGATGGTCAAGGGCATGGGCGGTGCCATGGACCTGGTCCACGGGGCCCGCCGGGTCATCGTGCTGATGGAGCACACCGCCAAGGACGGCAGCCCCAAGCTCGTCGCCACCTGCGACCTGCCCCTGACCGGCACCGGTGTCGTGCAGCGCGTCATCACCGATCTCGCCGTCATCGACATCACCCCGGACGGGTTCTCCCTGGCCGAACTCGCCCCGGGAGTGGGCGTCGACGACGTGCGCACCGCGACGGGCGCCGACCTGCTCGTGCCCGCGCACCTGGAAGCGCCTGCCGGTGTCTGACTAACAGAAGCGTGCCGGCGGCACAATCCCCGCGCGTTCCCGTGGCGACGGTCGGGCTGTGGGGGTCCCTGCCATACCGTGGCCCGCCGGCCACACCCTACGGTGCCGGACACCGGGCCGCTCCGGCTGAATCGAGCCGGCACAGCGCCCGGTGTCCCATGACACCGAGGGAGCCGCCATGCAGTCGCCGTCGCGGGGAACCACCGTCCCGCCGTCCCGTATCCCGTCCGTACCGCCCCCGGTCGCCTCGCCCGCCCCCTCGGGGCGCGGGTGGCGCGGACTGCTGTCCCGCCTCGTGGCAGTCGCGGCCCTGGTCCTCGCGGCCGCCCTGGCCGGCCCGGCGCCGACGGCCCACGCCGCGGCCGGCCTGACCAGGGTCACCGACTTCGGTGCCAACCCGGGCCAGTTGAACATGTACGTCTACCGTCCCGCGTCCCTGCCCGACCGCCCGGCGGTGGTGTTCGCGCTGCACGGCTGCAGCCAGAACGCCCAGTTGTACGCCGACAACTCCGGCCTGCCCGAACTCGCCGACCGGCACAAGTTCCTGGTGGTCTTCGCCGAGACCACGACCGCGAACAACATGAGCAAGTGCTTCAACTGGTTCCAGCCCGCCGACACCCGCAGGGGCCAGGGCGAAGCCGCGTCGATCCGTCAGATGGCGGCGCACACGGTCTCCGCCTACGGGGCGGACTCCGGGCGGACCTACGTCACCGGCCTGTCCGCCGGCGGCGCCATGACGTCGGTGATGCTCGCCATGTACCCGGACGTCTTCCAGGCCGGCGCGGTCGTCGCGGGCCTGCCCTACGGCTGCGCCGGCGACCTCGTGGCCGCCGGCACGTGCATGAGCCCGGGAACCGACCTCACCCCGGCCCAATGGGCGCAGCGGGTGCGCGACGCCCACCCCTCGTGGTCCGGCCCCTGGCCCCGCATGGCCGTCTGGCACGGCGACAAGGACACCAAGGTCGTCCCCCGCAACGCCGACGAACTGCGCGACCAGTGGACCGCACTGCACGGCCTCTCCCAGACGCCGGCCCGCATCTCCCTGATCGGCCCGAACTCCACCCGGCACGAGGAATACACCGCCGCCGACGGCTCGGTGGCCGTCGAGGTGAACCGCGTCCCGGACATCGGGCACGCCACGCCGGTCGACCCCGGCAGCGGACCTCAGCAGTGCGGCAGCACCGGCACCGTCAACTTCCAGGACTCCCTCTGCTCCAGCCACTGGATCACCGAGTTCTTCGGCCTGGCGGAACCCGTGGAGGACGACGGGCTGCCCGCCCCCACCGGTCTGACCGTGGGCGACGCCACCGACACCACCCTCCGCCTGAGCTGGGAACCCGTCGACGGCGCCGACGGCTATCTCGTCCACCGCGACGGGGCGCCGCTCACCACGGTGGGCGCCACGTCGTACACCGACAGCGGTCTGACCCCGGGCACCTCCCACACCTACGCGGTCGCCGCCCGCGGTGCCGACGGCACCACCGGGCGCCTCTCCGGCCTCGTCACCGCGTGGACCACCGGAGGCACGGCAGCCTGCTGGACCGCCAGCAACTACGCCCATGTGCAGGCAGGACGCGCCACCACCAGCGGCGGCTACACCTATGCCAAGGGATCGGGCCAGAACATGGGGCTGTACAACATATTCGTCACCCACACCCTGAAGGAGTCACCCGCGGGCCACTTCACCCTCGCGGACGGCACCTGCAGCTGAAGGCGAGCCGGTCATGACCGTGGTCGTCGTCCCGCGGCGTCCACGGTCTTGTGCCCGTCATGGTTGCGGCCCACTGCAGAGAGGCCGCGGTCGTGGTGGGCACACACATGTCGCCGTGTCGGACATGCCGCCTAGCCTCCAGCCCGTCCATCCACCGCCGTCCACTGGAGGTCTCCATGGTGTTGTCCACCGGCATCAGTGCGGGCTGGAGAGGGCGCGCCGTACTCGGTGCTCTCGCTCTGTCCACTGCCGTGGCCCTGCTTCCCACATCGGCCTCGGCCCGTCCGGCCTCCGACCGCGCGGGCCACTGCGCCAACCAGTCCCACCTCCGCGTACCGGGCGCCGCCCATCAGCGGTCCGACTGCCTGAACGAGCTGACCACGGCGGGAACCGTGGCATCCGGCCACACCGACCCGGCCGACTGGGCCGGCCTCACCCCGAAGGACCTCACCGTTCCCGAGGGCGTGCCGGGCATCCAGATCGACGGCTACTTCCCCGACTCCTCGACCACCAACACCAACCACGGCTGGAACCACGACTCGCAGTTCGTCATCCGGCTGCCCGACCGCTGGAACGGCGGACTGGTCGTGGCCGGCACCCCCGGCAACCGCGAGCAGTACGCCAACGACCGGGCCATCGCCGACTGGGTGCTCGCCCGCGGCTACGCCTACGCGGCCACCGACAAGGGCAACACCGGTCTGGCGTTCCACCAGGACGGCTCCCGGCCCGGTGACGCGGTCGTCGAGTGGAACAACCGGGTCACCCAGCTGACCCGCGCCGCCCGGGCCGTGGTCGCCCAGCGCTACCACCGTCCGCCCACGCGCACCCTGGCCACGGGGATGTCCAACGGCGGCTACCTCGTGCGGTGGCAGCTGGAGAACCACCCCGAGCTGTACGACGGCGGCGTCGACTGGGAAGGCACCCTCTGGGACGCGAAGGGTCCCAACCTGTTCACCTTCCTGCCGCCCACCCTGCGCCACTACCCCGCCTACGCGGCGGGCGGCCCCGACGCGGAGGCGGCACGCGCGGCCATGCACGAGGCGGGCTTCCCGGCCGGCTCGGAGTTCCTGTGGCCCTTCCACCACCAGGTCTACTGGGACCTGACCCAGCGCATCTACCGCGAGGAGTTCGACCCCTCCTACGACGGTGCGACGGAGGCCGGCACCCCCTACTGCGCCCCCAGGACCCCCGGCTGCGACGCCGACTACGACTACGCCGCCCGTCCCGCCGAGGTCCACAAGGCCGTCCAGCGGGTCGCGCTGACCGGCCGCATCGGCAAACCGCTGATCACCCTTCACGGCACGCTGGACGTCCTGCTGCCCATCACCAAGGACTCCGACGTCTACGCCCGCATGATCCGTGAGGCGGGCCGCGGTCACCTGCACCGCTACTACCGCATCGAGGACGGCACGCACACCGATTCCCTCGCCGACGCGTTCCCGGACCGGCTCCGGCCCCTGCTGCCCTGCCACCGCTCGTCCTTCACCGCCCTGGAGAGCTGGCTCACCACCGGGCACCGCCCGCCCGCGAGCCACACCGTGGCCCGGCCCGAGGACGCCACCCCGGCGAGCCTGCTCACCAGCTGCCGCCTCGAAGGGTGACCACTCCGCGGCCGTGGCCCCGCGCCACGGCCGCCCCCTGCCCTGCCCGACCGCATACCTCTGTATGTGGTGGATGCCACTACAGGCCGAGGACTCATTGTGTCTGTCGAATACATAGGTGTGACATGAAGGTTTCCCTACTGTTTCCGGCCATGACAAGCGAATTCCGTCCGCCCACCGCCCCCTCGGCATCGACGGGTGCCGGTGTGGACCTGACCTCCCGGGCCGCCCTGGTCACCGGCGGCGGCAGCGGTATCGGCAGGGCGTGCGCGGCCGCCCTGGCAGCAGCGGGCGCCGTGGTGCACGTGGTCGACCGGGACGCCGAGGCGGCCAAGACCGTCGCCGCCGAGATCGGAGGCGAGGCGCACATCGCCGACCTGGCCGATCCGGCCGCGATCGACGCGCTGCCGGCCGAGGTCGACATCCTGATCAACAACGCCGGCCTGCAGCACGTGGCGCCCGTGACGGAGTTCCCGCCCGAGCGCTTCGCCCTCATCCAGCAGGTCATGGTGACCGCTCCATTCCTGCTGATGCGCCGGAGCCTGCCCCACAT
Source organism: Streptomyces fungicidicus (assembly GCF_003665435.1). Lineage (NCBI taxonomy): Bacteria > Bacillati > Actinomycetota > Actinomycetes > Kitasatosporales > Streptomycetaceae > Streptomyces > Streptomyces fungicidicus. The sequence continues at coordinate 309,554 of NZ_CP023407.1, read as the reverse complement.
GTACGCGCAGGGCTGGGGCCGGGTGATCAACATCTCCAGCGTCCACGGACTGCGGGCCAGCGCCTTCAAGTCGGCCTACGTCGCCGCCAAACACGCCCTGGAGGGCCTGAACAAGGTGGTCGCGCTCGAGGGCGCCCCCCACGGCGTGACCAGCAACTGCATCAACCCCGGCTACGTCCGCACCCCCCTGGTCGAGAACCAGATCCGCGACCAGGCCCTCGCACACGGCATCAGCCCCGAGGACGTCCTGACCGACGTACTGCTCACCCGCTCGCCCATCAAGCGCCTGCTGGAGGCGGAGGAGGTCGCCGCGGCCGCGCTGTGGCTCTGCGCCGACCACAGCAGTTACATCACCGGCACCTCCCTGCCCCTCGACGGCGGCTGGGGAGCCGGCTGACCCCCCGCCCCGGACACCGGCCACGCGCCGCTCACGCGCCGCCCCGTCCCCACGACCGCCCCCCACACCCGTCCCCCCACGCCCGTCCCCGCACCCTCACCCGAGAATCGGTGAACCCATGACCGAGACCACGACCGCCAAGCCGGGCGAGCCCCGCTCCGGCGGCATCGCCAGAATCGTCGGCGCGAGCCTGATCGGCACCACCGTCGAGTGGTACGACTTCTTCCTCTACGGTTCCGCCGCCGCGCTGGTTTTCAACACCCTCTTCTTCCCCAGCAGCGACCCGCTGGTGGGCACGCTGCTCGCCTTCATGACGTACGCGATCGGGTTCCTGGCCCGGCCGATCGGCGGCATGGTCTTCGGGCACTACGGCGACAAGATCGGCCGTAAGAAGCTGCTCGTGCTCA